>CAYJIX010000001.1:0-65786 GCA_964370375.1 uncultured Desulfovibrionaceae bacterium
AGTATTGTTCGATAACGTTCATGGCCGTGCTAGAAAACGCTTGAGCCTTGCCTATTGCATGCCTTTAAAAGCTTCCCGAAAACGTTCCACATCTTTAAGGATCGCTTCTGGGTCTAAGCCTTTGTCTTTGGCGCGTTCTTTCCACGCTTCGATGAGCGGCTTTGTTGCCTGCAACATGGCTTTTGTGCTTTGCTCATCAAGGCTTGCCACCTCAAAGCCGTGTTCGGTCTTTGCCCATTCAAGGGCGTTTTTACCGGCAGTATCAACCATGTCCCCTGTATACATGACGTGTTCATCGGCATAGTCTGTCAGCACATCTTGCACGTTTTGCGGCAATTCATCCCAGCTATCGCGATTCATGATGACCACAAACGGATACACTGCCATGTTGGTGGTAAGGCCATAGCGACAGCTTTCGGCATAGTTTAAATCTTTTAAGGTATCCCAGGAGGAAAACACGCCTTCCACAACGCCTTTTTGCAAAGCTTCCGGTGTTTCGGACATGGGAATGGACACGGCATTGCCGCCAAGAACTTCAAGGGCGTCTGATAAAGTACCGGAAGCGCGCAACACAAGGTTATTAAGATCGCTCATGGTGCGAACAGGCTTGGTGCTCATGATTTGCGACGGCGCAGAAGCAAACATGCCCAACACTTTGTATCTGGCCAATTCTTTGGGGGTGTGCGCTTTGAACACTTCCCATAATACATAGCCTGCTTCCTTTGCAGAAGTAAAACCAAGGGGCAAGCCAAAGAGCTCAAATAAGGGATAGGATCCGGGATAGTACGGTACGCTTATGCAGCCTATGTCCGCCTGTCCTCTGGCCACGCCGCGCGGCATGGATCTGGCATCAAGAAGTGTTCCGCCCGGGAAGGTTTGAATACGCACCGCACCCTGGGTACGTTCTTGCACTTCCTTAGCCCAATGTTCCATTTGCACACTTGGAATCGTGTTTGGAGGAGGGAAATTCGCATAGCGCAAGGTTACTGGCTCTTGCGCAAAAGCTCCCACAGTACCCAAGGTCAACACCAATACGACTGCAAGCACAGCTTGTAGGATGCGCATATGCTGCGCTTTTGCCCCTTTACAAGGTGACGTGTCCAAAAAATTGCCAAAATGGCTTTTGCATGCCTTGTTCATAATGATTCCTCTCTCTTTTGGCTCATGATTCTTTGCCTGTTACCATTTTGCATAAAAAAAGGCCGCCGACACATGCCAGCGACCTTGTATAGCTTTTTTTGTGATCTATAGGATCAACAACAGCACAAACCACTGACGTTCGATATAGAATGCCAGCGCCACCAACCCAAAAAGTTGGAAAGGGTAGAAGGTGTTGTGTTTTGTGCGATCATGCTCAGTTCTCCTAAAAATCTTTTGGGACTTTAACTGAGGCGTTTTTTGATGTCAAGGTTTTTATAATGGTTTTTTTGTTTGGTCATAATCGACTACACTACACGTTACTATCCCCACCCTGGATGGACATGAGCATTTCACGGCGCAAAATAGCGTTGATTTTAGTCTGATAGCCTTTACCATACGAGCGAAGCCACTCCAAAACATCCGCATCAAGTCGAATAGTGGTAATGTGTTTAATGGGGCGGTAAAAACTCTATAGTTGATGCTGAAAAACGCATTTACATGCGCTTTTCAGAAATACACGCCCACTCCAAATACCCCTTCGGGGCCGCCAGAAGCAAGTTCTGGCTTATTTTACGTGGCGCAAAATTTCCCTTTCGGAAAATTTTGTCAGTCGTCACATGAAAAACATTCTCTTTGTAAGCCAAAAATTACCAGAAATTCGCATTCCATGCTCTTATTTCTGACAATTTTATGAGTTTGTCTTTGCTATAAAACAACTTGTTTCAAATGCTTAGTATGTTTTTCAGTGCCGACTGCCTAGGTTTTGTATAGGTGGAATGTCGCTAAAGTCTATGCTTGCAGCATCCTTCTGCGCTAATGCGTTGAGTTCCTCTTGCTCCTTTTTACGTAATGGAGGAAGGTTTTCTATGTCTAATTCAAATGCCATAATACGCTCTTTTTTCATGTTCATGGGCTGTTCTCGCTGAGATTATGCGTACAACATTGTTGTCACGTTCGGTATAAACAACAAATACTATTGCAATCTTTCATACAGCCACACCTTTACGAACCGTTCCAAAACGTGGGCCACAGCTTTATCAAAGCTTGCAGGGCTTTATGGCGGTGGCTGCGTGCCATTTTTTCGCTCAACTCCATTTCTGCGGCGGTGCGGCCACATTCAGGATCAAAGAGCAAGGGATCATAACCAAAACCGTTTGTACCGCGTTCCATGGTAAGGATGCGCCCCTGCCAAGCGCCTTCAGCCACAATATGCTCCCCATTTGGTTTGCACGCTGCCATGGCACAGCAAAACCGCGCGGAACGCTCCTCTTCAGGTACATGGGCTAGGGCCTCAAGGAGTTTGATGTTGTTGCGTTTATCCTTATTTATTGCCACAATATCAGGGCGATCTTCTGCGTATCTTGCTGAATAGACACCGGGCGCACCGCCAAGGGCGTCCACCTCTAAGCCGGAATCGTCGGCAATGGCCACAAGGTTTAAGGCCTTTGCCACCGTACTTGCCTTTAACAAGGCGTTTTCGGCAAAGGTTACGCCTGTTTCTTCGATATCGCCAATGTTCGCAAAGTCGTTAAGGCCCACTACGCGTAGCCCAAAAGCCTGCAACGGCTTTTCAAGCTCACGGATTTTACCTATATTTGTTGTTGCCAAAACAATGGTTTGTTGCATACGATACTCCCATATTGTAGGCTGTGCGGCACTTGTCTGGCTATTCATCCCAAAACAGCCTATTGCTACACTATAGTGACCAAGTTTTGTATAAAAAGCAAGAAAAGCGATTATCAGCCGTTAAAAAAATTTGTTTAAAAAAATTCTACAAAAGGCTCATTATATCATTATTCAACAGCCTGTCATCCCAAAACCATATAGGATCACAATGACACTCATTCCCGTACTTTTATGCGGCGGAAGTGGCACCAGACTTTGGCCCCTTTCACGCACCCAAGCACCCAAGCAATTCATGGATATTGGCGGCACAAGTTTGTTTGACGATACGCTCCACCGTGTGCGTTCCATAGCGCAAGCCACAAAGCCGCTTATTGTATGCAATGATTCCCAGCGTTTTTTGGCAGGAGCACACATGCAGCAGCATGGCGGCGCCCTTGGTATTATCTTGGAACCGCAAGGGCGCAACACGGCCCCGGCCATCGCGTTGGCGGCTCACGTTGCGCAAACACAGTGCCAAAATCAAACAGACGACCCTGTTTTGTTGGTGTTGCCGTCAGATCACCGCATCCCTGACACAACACGCTTTGTGCTTGCCATGGAACAGGCCTTGCCCATTGCTTTGAACGGGCACATGGTAACCTTTGGCATTACCCCCACAGAGCCATCTTCAGGGTTTGGCTATATTGAACAAGGCCCTGCCCTGCCAGACTACCCATGGGCCTACACGGTATCTCGTTTTTGTGAAAAACCTGATGTTGCCACAGCCACAGCCATGCTGGAACAAGGAGGGTACAGCTGGAACAGCGGCATGTTCATGTTCCGCGCTTCGGTATTTCTTAACGAGCTTGCTAAGCACGCGCCCAAAATAGCTGCTGCCTGCGCCAAGGCTTGCTCTAGCCTTGAGCTTGACGGCGATTTTATCCGTCCAAACAAAGACGCCTTTATGAGCTCCCCTGCTGATTCCATCGATTACGCTGTGATGGAACATACCACGCGCTGCGTCACCATGCCCCTTAACCTTGAATGGAGTGACCTTGGCTCATGGAACGCGTTTTACGAGAGCGCGCCCCACGACAATAGTGGCAACACCTGTGTTGGCGATGTGTTGTGCCTTGACTCTGCCACAAGCTATATCCACAGCACACACAGGCTTGTAGCTGCCCTTGGCCTTGACAACATGCTGGTTGTGGAAAGTGCAGACGCTGTCCTTGTGGCACCTATGAAAAGGGCCCAAGATGTAAAGCATATTGTCAACCAATTAGCCCTGACAGAGCGCGTGGAAAAAGACCAGCATGTCACGGTATTTCGCCCGTGGGGAAGCTATGAAGTCCTTAAAGTGGGGCAAGGTTTTCAGGTAAAACGCATTGTGGTGACGCCTAATGGACGGCTTTCTTTGCAGTACCATAACCACAGGGCTGAACATTGGGTTGTGGTGTCTGGCGTTGCCACGGTCACTGTGGGCACAGAGCAAAGCCTTCTTCAAACAGGGCAATCCATTTATATAGGCAAAGGACAGTTGCACCGCTTAGAAAACGCCACTAAAGAGCCGCTCATTATTATTGAAGTGCAAACAGGCGACTATTTGGAAGAAGACGACATTGTCAGATGTGAGGATGCTTACGGACGGGTTTAGTAGTAAGACGACGCTTAGTGCCGGGCTTAAAAATTTCCATGAACTTTACAAAAAAAACGTAGATGTCTGGACATTTTTTGACAATACTAAAAATACGCCCATCCTTTTAGATAAAGGCGAAAACAAAAGGTAAAACATGTCTCAAAACAAGGAACTATCAAAAGAGGCGTAGGAATTTTGCGATCTAGCCTTACAAGCCCTTTAACAAGCAAGCCTTGAAGCACGTAAAATCGCGATACAGACCAATACCGAACTTATACTTTATGATCCTGAAAAAGGCATCCAAGCAATACCGGCGTCAGAGCTTTCAAAAGAGTTGTAAGCTTATCAAGCTGTTATACCAACTCGTTTTTACCCACCTAGCCCTCACCCCTAGCCCTCACCCTGAACCGGCAAATCAATGATCATCACCGTGCCTTTATGCCTGTTGCTTACAGCTCGCACCGAGCCCCTATGGTCATTGATGATGGATTTTACAATGGCAAGGCCAAGGCCTGTTCCTTCCTTTTTGCTGGAAAAATAGGGTTCAAAAAGGCGCACCAAGGCTTCTTGCGTAAGTCCCGGGCCGCTATCAACCACAAGGATACGAATTTTTGCCAGCCTGGCATTATATCTGGCAAAAAGGCGCACTTTGCGCGTTGGCTGTTTTTGGACTGCTTCAGCTGCATTTGTTAAAATATTCAACAGCGCGCGGTGCATGGCCTCTGCATCCATGGCCAGCATGGGCAGGGGGGCACGAATGTGCAATTGCCAGGTTACCTCGCTATGGCTGTTGCGGAAAAGGGTTACAAGCTCCTCAAGCAGTGGTTGCAAATCACCCTGGCTAACGCGCACCTCCGGCAATTTGGCAAAGGCTGAAAACTCTTGCACCATCTCTTGCATGCGCCCAACTTGCTTTACAATCATATCCGTACATTCACTAAAAACAGGATTTTGCACCTGTTCTGCAAATTTTCGTTCAAGGCGTTGTGCTGAAAGCTTTATTGGGGTGAGCGGATTTTTGATTTCATGGGCAATGCGCCGTGCCACTTCGCGCCAAGCAGCCATGCGCTGCATTTTTTCAAGCTCAGTAATGTCCTCGATAACCACCACATAGGCAATAATGCCTTGGGGGCCCTTAAGGGCAACCGTATGGATGATCAAATTCCAATAGTGTTTACCAATATAAAAATCAACTTGGCGCTGCCAGTGCTGATCAGGGTTTTGCGCAAAAGTGCTGAGCATTTCTTCAAAAAGCACAACATAGCGTGACGGCAAAAAATGCTCGGGACTTTTTCCACGTAACATATCGCTATTTGTAGCAAAAAGGGCACAAGCGGCCTTGTTCATGGTGATAAGTTTTGCTGAGGCATCCAGGGTAATAACACCTGTGGTGATATTATCGAGCACGGTTTCAATATAATGGTTGCGCTCGGTCATGGCTTCGTTTTGTTCTGCTAGACGAGCATTGGCAAGCGTTAAGTCTGCGCGGCTGGCCTTTAAATCGCCTGCCATACTGTTAAAGGCTTGCACAAGCAACGCCAATTCATCAACGGCTTTATCTTCCAGCCTAAAATCCAAATCCCCCTTGGCTACACGCTGTGTACCGTCAGCAAGGGCCAGAATGGGCGCGGTAAATTCTTTTGACAGCCTAAAACCAAACCATACTGCACCAAAAACAGTCGTCATGCCAAGCACACCCAAAATAAGCTGGAACGAAACTTTGAGCGGTTTTTTAAATTGCTTGAGCTGGGTATATTCTTCAAACCCTTTACTGATCCCACCAAGTTTGCTCATAAGGCCATGCCCAATGGTTTCGGCAGTAACCAAATAGCCTTTTTCCCCTTCATCAACAGCCAAAAGCCCAACCACATAATCTGCTCGTTCTGTGGCCCAAAGAAGCGATTCAAAACCCGAGCTTTCCACATGGCCCCAATCAATATGGTCACGCATGTTCTGCCATAAGGTGTTAAAAGGAATGTCTGTATACCACTCTTCCTTTTGCTGATCGTTCACAAGCCCAACAACCGTTAAACCGTATTCTTGTTGTTTTGTGGCAAGCAAGCTGTACATGGCGCCACTTCCCCAAGCAATACCCTGTTCGTCAATAATAGTAAGGATGGATTCTGAACGTGCTTTAAGGCGATCGGCAGAGGCCTCGTAAAAACTTTGCCCAATTTCAAGGGCGGCTTCAAGGGTGTTTTGTGTTTGGCTGGTAAACCAGTAATCCACACTTCTGCCAACCACACGGTTTGCCGCTAAAAACATAAGCACTGTAGGAATGAGCGATAACGAAACAAAGACCAAAACCAAACGCGTGCGGATGCGTGCTCCAAACACATTACGCCGTCTTTCCATGATCAGCTTGACCACATTGCGGGTTACCAAAAACAGCAACACCAGCATGAAAACAGCGTTCATATTGAACAGGGCAATAAACAGCCAAGAATCCACACCAAAAAACGTCAACTGTGTCCATGTGCCTGCCACAAGCACAAACAACAGCGCAACAGCAGCCCAAACCTCAATGCGACGTCTGCGCTGTTCGCGCTCGGTTGTGGCGGCTATTTCCACAACATCAGGGCCTGTTACAGGAAGGTTTGAGGGGTCATGCATACAATAATCCTTGTGTGGGTCAATACGTGACATCCTGCTCAAAAACAAGCGGAGGGGTTATATCCCATGACCAAAAAAACAGCGTGCTTTTAAGCCAAGGCGGAACCTGGCTATGGCGCAGTGTACACTGTACATGTACGCGATACGTTTCATCTTTTACAAGTGCAGCTTGCAAGGTAAAAGGGGCAAAAGCTCGTTCCCAAAACTGCCTAAAAAGCATGTCAATGTCGTTATGGCGCAAAAGGGGCGCGCCGTCTTCATGGAGTAAAAATTCATCCAAAAGCGGGTCATACTTAATATGTGCCATGCGGCCTTGCGTTGCCAGTTCCTGATTGCTTAAAAACGTGCGAACCTCTTCAAGGATAAGCTGAAAATCAAAAACAAGTTGAGCCCCATCGCGCATGGCGTCCGCCACTTGAGCACTGTTTGTAAGCTGTAACTTGGTATTGATCGTCATGCCATGGGGTTTTGGATCCATCCTAAAATAGTGCATGCGCAATCCGGGCTCTGCCGTGTTTGAGGCGGCATGGGCCCATACAGAAAAAAGAAGCAAAGACGCGACAAAACACACGCAAAAACAACGCTTGACCTGAGCCTGCCAAGCTGTTTTTTTACTGTACATCTTGCCTATCTGTTCCAAGCGTTTACAGCATAAAGGCCGCAAAACGACTTACCTTTCCATATACGTAGCAGACTGACGGTTTTTTTCTGCCACGGTGACTTGGTACAAGGCAACGCCTTCAGGCAAACGGGGGGTACATTCCTGCCAAATATATCGCGAAATGTTTTCTGCAGAAGGATTGATGGTATCAAAGGGCGGCGTATCGTTGAGCATGCAATGATCCAAGGAACGCAAAGCTTCCTTGAGCAACGCTTTTAAATCCTTAAAATCCATAAGCATTTCAGTATCAGGGATGAGTTTTTCCCCCTCAACGACCAAAGTAACGGCATAATTGTGCCCGTGAATACGTTCGCACTTTCCCTTGTAATGGCGCAGGGCGTGTGCTGCGCAAAATTCATCGTGTATTGTAAGCCTCCAAAAGGCTTTTGGTGAATGTTCCATAATCTATCCTTATTCTTTTATTCGTGTTGTATATGTTTTTAGAGCATGTTCACAGAAGAACAAAATAACAAGTGTTATAGGCTTTAGCAATGGCTTTAGCACACTACATCAACCATCGGGTGAAGCTGTGTCCTTCTTTGGCTTACACAAAGTATCCATATCGCGATAAAAAGCAGGTGTTGACGCAACAGCCCAGTGCGGCCCAAAACGCAATAAACAGCAAATACCATCAAGCACAATGGTCATGTGCAACTCGTTATTACCCTTATGCTTTTCAAGCACAGCTTTTAGGCTTTGCAAGGTTGTGTCGTCAAAATGTTCTAAGTTACATTCAATAGTTACAGGTGCTGAGCTGGCCTTGCTTACTAAGGCAAGGTCTTGCACATTCACCGCGCGTAAACGAATTTCCCGTGTGTTTGGCCCCTCTTCGGACTGTGTCTCTTCGGTATTTACAAATGGGGCGTCTTTATTGTCTACAAGGGCGGTGAGCAAAAGAGGTTTATCAGATTCTAAGAGCTCTTTAGCTGCGGCAAGCTCGTCAGAAAAAAAGGTCACTTCCCCTGAAGCTGTAAAATCTTCTATGCCCACAAAGGCCATTTTACTGCCGCGTTTGGTTATGATCTCGCGCTTGCTTGTAACAAGTACAGCACAGTTTATGGTGGATTTATCGCCCATCTCCCTTGCTTCTTCAAGGGGTTGTAAGAAGAGCCTGTCCATTTCATGGCGGTACGGTTGTAAGGGATGGCTTGTCAAAAAAAAGCCTAAGGCTTCTTTTTCATAAATCATTTTTTGCTCTTCATCCCATTCGGGCATGCTAGCCTGTTCGCATTCAACACCAAGGCCGGACAAAGGGTCTGCTTTTTTTTGCGGTGCCAAGGCAAGGAGCGAAGCTTGGTTTGACTGCTTTTCTTTAGCCTTTCTTTGGGCTTTTGCCACAAGCATATCAAGGCTTGCAAACATGGAGGCGCGAGTGCAACCAAACACATCACAAGCACCGCCCTTGATCAAGCTTTCAAGCACGCGTTTGGTGACTTTACGCAAACTAACCCGTGTGCACAAATCCAAAAGGGATGTAAAAGGCCCATCTGCTTGACGCGCTTCGACAAGTTCGCGAATGGCTTCATCGCCAACATTTTTTACACCGCCAAGGCCGTACACCACCTGTCCGTCACGCACGATAAATTGACGTTGGCTTAACTGCACATTGGGCCTGCACACGTGGATGCCTCTGTCCTTACATGCGGCAATGTATTTTAAAATTTTATCCTGATTGCCTATTTCTGAGGTGAGTAAAGCTGCCATAAACTCCACAGGAAAATGGGTTTTTAAATAGGCGGTGTGGTAAGAAATAAGAGCGTAGGCAGCTGAATGTGATTTGTTAAAGCCGTACTCGGCAAATTTCTCCATAAGGTCAAAAATTTTCGTGGCCTTTGCCATGGGGGTGTCGCCTGCAACAGCACCGTCCACAAAACGGGAACGCTCCTTGGCCATGGCCTCGGGATTTTTTTTGCCCATGGCCCTGCGCAAAAGGTCGGCACCGCCAAGGGTATAGCCGCCAACTATTTGCGCAATCTGCATGACTTGCTCTTGATACACAATAACGCCATAGGTATCACGAAGGCATTGTTCAAGGGCAGGCACAGGATAATCCACTTCCAATTCACCATGCTTGCGCTTGATAAATTCATCCACCATGCCAGATCCCAAAGGCCCCGGGCGGTATAACGCCAGCATGGCAATGATGTCCTCAAAGCAGTTGGGCCTTAACATGCGCAAATACTGCCGCATGCCGGAACTTTCTACCTGAAAAACCCCGTCGGTATCGCCTTTGGCGTACAATTCATAGGTGGCTGCATCGGTTAATGGCAAGGTGTCAAGGTCAGGTACGTCTTTACCCTGTTCGGCAATGGCTTTTAGGGTGTTTGTGATGAGCGTCATGGTGCGAAGGCCCAAAAAGTCAAATTTGACAAGGCCTATTTTTTCCACCATTTTCATGTCAAACTGGGTGACCAATTCGCCCTTTTTTCCCTTGTACAAAGGCAGGTATTCCTGCATGGGCTTGTCTGAAACAACAACGCCTGCCGCATGGGTTGATGCGTGGCGCGATAGCCCTTCAAGGCGCATGGAAATATCCAACAGTTTACGAATATGTGGATCGTCTTTGTAAAGCGCTGCCAGTTCCGGTTCTTGGTCAATGGCTTTACGCACGGTCATTTTTAAATCTTCAGGCACCAATTTGGCAATGCGGTCGGTTTCTTTGAACGACACATCAAGGGTTCGCCCCACATCGCGCACCACAGCTTTGGCCTTCATCTTTCCAAAGGTAGTGATCTGCGCCACAGAATCTTCGCCATATTTATCACAAACATAGCGGATAACTTCGCTGCGACGGTCTTCGCAAAAATCCACGTCAATATCAGGCAAAGACACCCGTTCGTTGTTTAAAAACCGTTCAAAAAGCAGGTTGTAAGGAATAGGGTCAAGGTTGGTTATGCGCAAAGCCCACGCCACCAAAGAACCGGCAGCCGAACCACGCCCGGGGCCCACAGGTATGTCTTGATCCTTTGCCCAGGTGATAAAATCCTGCACAATAAGAAAATAGCCGGGAAAACCCATTTCGCAGATCACCTTAAGTTCCAGCTCAAGGCGTTCTTTATACACGGCCTCATCCAAGGTGTCTTTATCGGGATGCGCTGCCAAACGCCGCTCTAACCCTTCACGGGAAAGACGCATAAACTCCATTTCAGGGGTTACATTCTCCGGCAAGGTGTAAACGGGAAAGTGCGATGTGCCAAATTCCATATGCACGTTACAACGCTCGGCAATGCGCACGGTATTGGCTAAGGCCTCAGGCACATGCCCAAAGGCAGATTCCATTTCTTCCGCTGATTTATAATATAAATCAGTGGCATCAAAGCGCATGCGCTTGGTATCGCTCACCTTGGCAGCTGTTTGGATGCACAATAAAACGTCATGGGCTTCAACATCGGCGGCTTCTAAATAGTGGCAGTCATTGGTTGCCACAAGGGGCAATCCTGTTGTGCCTGCAAGTTCAATAAGCCTTTGGTTCAAGACCTCCTGCTGAGGCAAGGTGTTGGACTGTATTTCAAGGTAAAAACGCCCATCATCATAAATATCTGCATATTCAAGGGCCAGCTGTTCAGCATCCTTAAACGTGCCCCCTGCGGCAAGGTGACGATTGTTCCCCAAAAGGGTTCTTGCCACTTCCCCTGCCATGCAGGCAGACAAAGCAATCAAGCCCTTATTGTAGGTGCGCAATAACGCCTTATCAACACGAGGCTTATAGTGAAAGCCATGAAGATGCCCATATGTCACAAGGCGAACAAGGTTTTGATACCCTTCGTTGTCCATGGCTAAAAGCACAAGGTGGTGACGCACCTTAGCTATTTCAGAAACACGGTCGGTATGGTCATGGGCAACATACACTTCGCAGCCAATGATAGGCTTTATACCAACATCTTTACACGTACTAAAAAAATGTGCAGCTCCGTATAAATTTCCGTGGTCTGTAATGGCAGCGGCAGGCATGCCAAAATCTTTGGCTCTGGTGCATAAATCTTTTAAACGGATGGCACCGTCAAGCAGGCTGTATTCTGTATGGCAATGCAAATGGACAAACTGGCTCATAATAATCCTTAATGACAAAACTGACCAAACAATATGTCGAGACCTCTGCACAAGCATCTTCAACTATAAAACTTTATAGAAAAAATGAGAAGTTGTTCTTCATGAAGAATTTACCTGCGCAGAGGCCTCATGTCGTATAATTATACCAGATAGAGGCCAAGGACACAATCTTTCCATACGCAACTGGCCATGCGCATTTTTTTAACAAGGCTTCGCGTCGAACAATTTTGCTAAACGCATGATTGCGTCTTGAGATAAAAAAAGGTATACCTCAAAAAAGTATCTTTTAGAAGGCCGTGTTGAACAATCTTGTACAAGTTTGCTCCGCATCCTAATCTAACACCTAACAACCTATATTTATTGCATAAACAGAGCATAATATGACTTTTTTTGCAAATGCGACAGCTAGGCACAAACCTTTTTCTTCCACATCGAAAGCTTTTTTAAGGAGACAGAGCATGCGTAAGCTGCTGAGTTTTATATTTTTATTCACATTAAGCTTTTCCTTAAGCCATGCAGGGCAGCCGTTGAACAAAATTGCTGCGGTTGTCAATGGTGAAATGATCACCTATTACGATCTTATGGCAAATGCTGCCCCCATCATGTTACGAGAAGGCATTGACCCTAAACAGCCGGCCAATGCAAAAAAAATACAACTTATTGAACAAAATGTGCTTGAAAGCATGATCATGGACATTGTGATCGCCCAAGAAGCCCAACGCCTCAACTTGGGCGTTTCTAAAGCTGAAATCGACCGCGAAGTGGCTGCAGCCAGAGAAAGAATGCAGCTTAGCGAAGCAGACTTTGCACGGCAACTGGAAGCACAAGGCATGGACATGGCTTCCGTGCGTGAACGCATGGGCAAAAACATCATTCGCAATAAACTCCTTTCCAATATGGTGGCTCGCAAGGTTGTGGTCACAGATGAAGAAGTCGAAGCATTTTTCGCATCAAACAATGGCAAAATCCCCCTTGAACCAGACGGATCTGTCCATTTTGCCCTGATCATCTACCCACCCAATGTTGACGCCAAACCATTAAGCCAAAAGCTGATTTCAGGTGCCCTTGATTTTGCAAAAACAGCACAAGAGGTCTCCATCGGGCCCAATCCTGAAAAAGGAGGGGATTTGGGAGCCATTCCGTGGCAAAATGTTGCCCCTGCTGTACGGGAACAATTAGAAACGCTTGAAACAGGCCAGGTTTCACCCTTGTTCACCCTTGAAAAATTCCAAGCTCAGGTTAAACGAGTTTCTTCAACAGAGGCGCAAGAACAAGCAAAGACGGAACTTGATGAACAAACAAGGGCCCAAATAGAAAACGTTTTGCGTGAGCAAAAACAACAAGAACGCTATAAAGAATATACCGAACAATTGCGAGAACGCGCGCGGATTGATGTTCGGCTATAACCAGTTTTTGCAAACAAAGACTGTTACTTAAACTTACACACACCTACCTAATGTAGGCAGAATACATAACATCAAGCTCACAGGCTCAATGCTGTGCAATAGGGTGCTTGCTCTTATTTTTCATAGTAGCACCAATTCTGCACCTAACGGTCAGCATGACAGTGTGAGGCAAAAAGACCCTACAAGGGGCATGGCTAAGATAAAACATGTTGTAGTGTAAAAACACAGCATGTTACATAGACCTTTTTATAAACAGCATAGCGTGAAAGGTCTTTGGCTATGCACCCCATAGGTTATGGGGGGATTTCATGTTATTGGTAGAACTTGGGGCCGCTCTTCGTGAAGAACGTACCCGATGCGGATATTCCATAGCAGAGGTGGCTTCAAAGCTTAAAATCACTTCTCGCGTCATACAATCCATTGAAAGCGGCGATGTGGCAGGTTTACCCCATGCGGTCTATGCGTCCGGCTTTATCCGCGCCTATGCCGCCTTAGTGGGCATACCCGAAGACGACGTGCGCCCAGCCCTACTTGAACTAACCCCAGGTGAGCAAAATGTGCTCCCTTTACCTGCCATAGACCCCTCGTATGCGCCCAAAAAATCGCTACGCTGGATTTTTTGGGGAGCCCTAGTGCTTGCCCTGCTTATAGGAGCAGGATACGCCACAGACATGTTCACTAAGCTTCCGGATTTTTTACAAAGCAGTCAATCCTTATCACCGCAAACAACGCAACCTGCCAACGAACAACCCCTGAAAGAACAACCGAAAGGGCAACCTGCCAACGCACAAACACTTCATGATCAGCCTGCAGTTGCACAAGACCACACAGAGCAAGAAGCACGCGAAGAAACACCTCCATCAGCAGCCCTTGATGCCACAACAACACAAAGGCCCCAAGAAGAAGCAAAAAAAGACCTCATACCTGCAGAAACTCAGCCCAATTTAGGCGCTGTTAGCATTGCAGCACCTCCCCTTGTACAAAATCCGGCCCAAGACGAAACGCCTGAGCCTGACAGCATGACCCTGCAAAAAGCCTCTATGGAGCAAGCCCCTTCCAGCCTTACGGCTGAAACACCCCCGTCAGAACCTGTCCAGCATCAAGTGACCCTAGCAGGCCTTGATTCTTGCTGGGTACATTCCACTGCTGACGATACAGACATTCGCGAATTTTCTATCCAAAAAGGCGATGTGCTTGTGCTGCCCTTTACCAAGCAATTGGTGCTTAAACTTGGCAACGCACAAGGCGTACAAATAGCCTACAACGGCAATCCGTTGTCCATTTCAAGTGAGGATGGGCCGGTGCAAACCCTTACCTTTCCTCCTTCCTCATAAGGTCTAACCTGTCTATGGAATGGTCAGACAAAGCCCTTGTTGTTGGCGTGGGCCGCTTTCGTGAAACAGACATGTGGCTACGGCTTCTAACGGAACAACATGGCTTGATGTCAGTCTTTGCCTTTGGCGGAAGCCGTAGTCGAAAAAGATTTTCCGGCTGCCTTGACATGCTCAATTTTTTAAAAATCCACGCAAAAACAACCCGCAATGGACAATATGTGGCCTTGCAAGAAAGTATTTTGCTCAAAGGGCCACAACGTTTGCGCACTGACAGGCTGCGCCTTGGCATGTTTATGAATTGCGTCCACTTTGTGGAGGCCCTGGGGGTTCCACCAGAAAATGGCAAAGCCACGCTCCATATGCTGGGGGAGCTGCACGCTTTTTTTGAGGAAGCCAAAAGCGTGCCGGATGCTTTGCCTTTGCTTTTTAGGTTACGGATGGTTTCAGACCAAGGGTACTCCCCTGTCTTTACCTCCTGTTTGCGCTGTGGCACGGCTGTGCAATCGCTCCCTCATGCCTATTTTTCGGTTCAGGAAGGGGCGGTGCTGTGTTCAGATTGCGTAGGGCCAGATCGTGTAGGACAAGGTACGCCGTTTTTTATGATACGTCGTCCTGTCCTTGAGTTTTTGCAACAAATACTCTCAATTTCACCAAAAAACTGGCAAGCTGACGCCATTTCAGCCTCAGATCGCCGCCAGTGCTGTAGAATGATTGATGAATTTATTCAGTATCATGTGGGACTTTATTGGGATAAAGGGCGTTTTCAGCGCCATTAAGCGTTGCTCAAACATGACGCTCCATGCTCACAGCATGTTCATACAGCGCTTGCTCGTGCTTGAATCAGCTCGGCCACAATACTTACAGCTATTTCTTCAGGGCTTTGTCCGCCAATGCTTATGCCTATGGGGCATTTACAACGTGCAATGGCTACATCTTGTACCCCCTCATTACGAAGCTTTGCGTAAAGGGCGTCACGTTTTTTTCTGCTGCCTATCATGCCAATATAATAGGCCGGTGTTTGCAGTGCTTTTTGCAGCACAACACCGTCATGCAAATGCCCACGGGTCATGATGGCAATATAACTTTGCGCTGTAACCTGTACCTTTTCAAAAACCTTATCATAGGATGACAGCACAAGGGTTTGTGCCGTGGGAAAGCGTGCTGCATTGGCAAATTCATCACGATCATCCAGAACTGTCACAGCAAAGCCCACCATATGGGCAAGCTGTGCTGTGGGTTGAGCCACATGGCCAGCACCAACAATAAAAAGTTTCGATTTGGGCGTTGTGCTAACCACCATAGAACAAGAATTTGCATCCATCCAACATTTCACACTATCGGTAGATGCGCCCTCAATAATGGCAGATTCTAGGTGTTGCATAACACGCACGGTACATTTTGACGCCGTGGCGTGCCCCTCTGTGGGCAAAGAGGCGTTTAACAAGGCTGTGCTATCCCATGTATAGCTGCTTTTTATAAAAAGACGATCGCCTCTTTCTTCTGCTTGCCACGTTTTTTCAACCAATAAAAGGCGTTCATTGTCAGTGCCAATATGTTCAAGCACAACACTTACCGTACCACCACAAACCATGGCTGCCTTGGCTGCATCTTCGTTATCAAGCAAAAAATGACAAAAGGCACCTGCCCCACAAGGCAGGTTCAAAAGCTGCCCTGCTACAAGCATTGTACACGCCTCCAAAAGGCCGCCGCCAATGGTCCCTATAATGGAAGCATCATGACGGATGAGCATTTGCGCGCCATGTTCACGAGGCGTTGAGCCGTTATGCTCTGCAATGGTAGCAAGGACAACAGATTCCCCATTTTTGAGTAAGGAATGAAGAGAAGAATATATACTTTGCATGACAGCCAACTCTTTTTTATAACTTGCCAAAAGGGCATACAGGATAGCTACATTCTGCACAGCCCAAACAAAAACCGCCATGACCAAACGCAACAATGTCGTTGCGGCTAAGCCTCTCCCCTGCAAGAAGGCGCGGCACAAGAAGCTCAAAAATACTTGCACGATGGTACATCACACAGCCGGGCAAACCCAATATGGGCACGTCGTTATAATAGGCCAACATGAACATAACCCCCGGAAAAACAGGAGCACCGTAGGTCACCACCTCTGCCCCAAAGGCGCGAATGGACGCAGGGGTCTGGTCGTCAGGGTCAACGCTCATGCCACCTGTTAGCACAAGCATGTCAGCGCCTTCATCAATAAAGGCGTGCATGGCGCTTACAGTCATCTTTTGTGTATCATCCACAAAACGTTGCCCTATGACCGAGGAACCAAGGGCAGCATATTTTTCGCGTACAATAGGGCCAAACGCGTCTTTAATCCGTCCATGATAAATTTCAGAACCTGTGGTGATGACTCCAACGCTATGATGCCGCAAAGGATCAACCTTTATGACAGGATAATGCTCTGCACAAATGCGCTCTACCTCAATAATTTTGGATTCGTCCACCACCAAAGGCACAACCCGTGTGCCTGCCACAGCACGAGCCATTGCAACGTATTGATTGGTATGAAGTGTTGCAAAAGCAATCTCTTCAATGCTGTTAATAGCTTGCAACGCTTCTGCATTGACGCGCAACACGCCGCGTTCAGCAATAAGGTTGACTCGCCCTTCTGAAACATCGGAAACGGCAATACCTGGCCCTGCGGCAGCTTTAGCCATGCGGATGGCAGCCTCGTTTTCGTGAATCTGCCCCTGCTCAAGCGATAATATATAGATATGCTCTTTCCCAAGGCAGAGCAAATGGGGGATGTCGTCTTTGGTAATGATATGCCCTTTTTTAAAGGCAGGGCCCTTATATTCCCCTGGAACGATTCGCGTTATATCTTGGCAAAGCACAAGGCCAACGGCTTCTTGCACCGGAACATGTTTCATCATACTATACCCAATCTACAAGTTGTATTGTGCCTTCACAATCGTAACAAAAAGTTTAACTATAAACAGTCGACGTTAAAAACAAGATATCTTTATACTATAATTATACTTTTAACCTGTTATTGTATACATAAAAATGGTTTTTCAAGTGTCGAACACAGAAATTTTTCTGAAAGGAACATTCTCACGGCGTAAAACAAGCCAGAAGTCACTTCTGGCGTCACCGTAGGTTTTTTGGAGCCAGTGTGCCTTTAGAAAAACGTATCAAAATACGTTTTTCAGGTTCGACTAAAATAGACTTGTCATTTTTCTACAGGCCACGCAGAATAGGAACAAACATGAACACCTGCTGCCAGCACACTATAAAAAACAACCTCGCCACTCCACACGTTAGAACTGAACCAAGCTTTAGCGTAGCCACGCCGCCACATAAAGACACGCTGTCGTGTTGCCTTGGTGGCGTCATCATTGCAGGCGGGCAATCGTCGCGCATGAACGCGTGTAAAGCGTTGCTTACACTTGGCGATAGGGGCCCTTCAATCCTTGAGCGCACAACTAACGTGATACGCAATGGTGTGCAACATGCCCTTGTTGTAACAGGCTATCATAAGGATGCGGTAACACAAGAAGCTGAACGCCTTAACCTTGCGGATTTACACAACAAAAACGCAGCAAAAGGCATGTTTTCTTCCATCATTACAGGTTTTAAAGCCCTTTTAAAAAAGCCTGTGGATGGCATGTTCCTTTTGCCTGTGGATATTGCTTTAACGCGCCCCTCCACCATACAGCTTCTTTTAGAAGATTTTGCAAAACATAAAGCAGACATCACCTATCCTGTCCTTTGGAACGCAAAAACAGGGGTTTATGAGCGCGGTCATCCGCCGCTTTTGTCATGCACAACAGTACAAAACATTTGCGCTATGGCTGACAGCTTGCAAGGCTTTGATAGCCCGGGAGGGCTTCGTGCCATCCTCAAAACCATGGCACAAGACGGCGCAATAATCCGAGAAGTCGCAGTTGCAGATGAAGGAATCCTTATGGATATGGATACACCTTGCGACTATGCGGACATGCAAAAGCGTTATGCCACGCACCACGTGCCAAGTATAAGGGAGCGTGACGCCCTTTTCCACATGGTCAAAACGCCTCCCCATGTGAAAGCTCATGGCGTTATGGTTGCAAGGGCTGCCCTTTGCTTAGCGACGCACCTTGAAGCTGTAAAGAACGGTACCGCACCCATGGATTTTTTGGCTACGCCTTGCGCTTTGCCTGATAGCTTCTCAATGTATGACTATCCATGTATCCACATGGCAGCCCTACTTCACGATATATGCAAGGGGTTTAAGTTGCATGAACAGCTTGGCGGTGACTTGCTAAAACGCCATGGCTTTGCACAAGTGGGCGAGATTATTGCGCAGCACAAAGACGTCAATCCCTCCCACCCCACAAGGCTTGATGAAAGTCATTTGGTCATGCTTGCAGACAAATATATTTGCGAAGAAACCCTGATCCCCTTAGAAGATCGCTTCAACCAACGTATCCGCCAATGGCAAGACAACCCCAGCGCGGCGCAAGCCATTACGCGCAGAAAAGAGCGCGCAATGGCGCTGTCAAAAGCCTATGAAAAGGCTGTAACAATGGACGCCTATGCTGTTTTGCAAAAAATACTGCTAACAGGCTGTTGAAAAAGGGCTGTCTGGGGTGTCAGCTGGACAAATTTGGGGTAATGGGGGGGAAAATCCCACTCCCCTCTTAACATTGTCCGCTTCCTACCATCCAACCCTTTTTGAACTGATCATATGACGCTTAAGGTAGCCCCATCCTGTGACATGCTGTTCTTTTTAGAACAGCATGCCCTTAATGGGTGGTTTAAAAAGGTGTTAAGCGATTTTAGATCCTTTAATAATCTGTTTCGACAAAATATGGCCTTCATTGCCGGCCTTTGCCGCTGCAATATGGGCAGAGGCAAGATGTTTTTCCAAATATTCCAAAGACTCCCATTGCTCAAAAAACACAAAGAGGCTTGGGTCTTCATGATCCTGATGCAAATCGTATTGAATACAGCCAGCTTCTGCCCGTGTGGGTTCCACAAGCTTCATAAGGTTTGCTTTTACATGTTCAACACTTTCTGGCTTTGTTTGCGTCATGGCTACAACGACAAGTGGTTTTGACATAAAAAATCTCCATGATATTAAATGGTTTTTGGATGCATTTACTGTTTTTGCAAGGCCGAAAGGCGTTCGTACAAATCACAGCCCAGATCCCAGGCAACAAGTTTATGCTCTTTGCCTTCAGCTTTTGCCAAAAGAGCGGCCTTGATTTTGGCGGGCGTTGCCGGTATTTCGCACATGCGCACGCCAACAGCTTGTGTTATAGCGTTTAAAATCGCGACATGTCCTGAGCTTTGAAAGCCTTCTGCACAACCTGTGGAACCTTGGGGAGCCTCTTTGCGCGGCTTGGAGGTGAAGAGCACCGTAAAATTGTCCGGTATATCGTTACAACGAGGGATACCGGCTCCCAGCATGGAGGCATGCTTTTTCACATCGCTATAATCTTCGCTCAAGGCAAAGCCCACAGAATGCGAAAAACCACCCCAAGCCTGACCAAGCACAGCTTGATAGCTACCAATGGTGCCAATATCTGCAACAATGGTTGCGCTATCAACGCGTACCTTACCGCTGGCAAGCTCAACGCATACTTCAACCATAAAGAGCACAAAATTTTGATCAATGGAACCATAACCGTGGCCTGTTTTAGGATCAAGCTCTGCAAAGTTAGAATCGTAAATACCACGGTATCTTGTTGGAATACCATCGTTTTGCATTTCTTGCCATGTGCGGTAGGAGCCATTATCTTTTTTCATGGCTGCCATAAGTTTATTGGCAGCGTCAATGGTAGCACAACCGGATGCATGGTGCGAACGGCTGCCGGAAGCTGAACCTGTATCCGGGCAAAGCTTGGTATCGTTACGCACAAGGTGGATTTGTTCCGGACAAAGGCCAAGGGGACGCAAGGCCTCGTGAGCATGAACAAGCGCGCCAATATCTGCACCCTGCCCCACATCTGCCCATGTGCTGTAGTAGGTTACAGAGCCGTCCTGGTTAAGTTCAAGGTCCACTTCAGAATGGTCTGGGCTTTTCCCCACATGGTAGCCGCCCCAAGCAAGACCTACACCATAACGATGTGTATCGGTGTTTTGTTTATTAGCACGGGCGCAAGCTTCTGTATAAAAGGGGCGCAGTTTGTCCATCATTTCTTGCATGGGATAGGCACGGTATGGCACAGAATTGGTACAAAGATCGCCCTCTTTAGCAATGTTGGCATAGCGCATATCAAAAGGATCCATGCCCATTTTTTCTGCAAGCATATCCACAAGCTGCTCACTGGCAAGGTAGGCCTGAGGCGATCCAAAGGCACGGTATGCAATGCCAAAATTGTTGTTAGTAAAGGCGGTTTGCACAAGTCCTCGCATATGTGGGATAGCATAAGGATACCCAAAAAAACGGCATACTTTTGAGGTTAAAGACCCTGCAAGATCGCTGTACGCACCATGGTCAATTCCTGCATGAAACTGCATGGCAGTAAAGCGCCCTTTAGCGTCACACGCAAGGCTGGCATTGGTGTAAAGAGGTGAGCGCTTGCCTGTCATATGCTGATGTTCTGCATAATCAAGCACAAGGGACACAGGAGCATCAACAGCAAGGGCGCACACGGCCGCTAGGGCATAATTGGCTGCAGACATACTGTACCCAAAACTGCTTCCTGCGGGGTTGAGCATGATGCGGATTGCTTCTTTAGGCAGGCCTATGGCATCTGCCATCATAGCAATATTGCCATATAAAAATTGCGTTTTGCACTGAATAGCTACACCGCCATCTTGCGGATAGGCTTGCACCACATCCGGTTCAATGGGAAGGTGAGGCTGACGGCTACTGCCAAAGCTTGCGCTCACACAAGCTGCGGATTGGGCTATGTGCTCCCTTGCATCTTCACCTTTAATGAGTGGTTGCTCTAAATAAATATTTGGGGTGTTATCGTAAAGCTGCAGAGCGTTTTTGGCAGCAGCTTCGGTATAATGCATAAGGGCTGGCAAATCCTCATATTCTACCACAACGTTTGCTGCAGCGGCTCGTGCTTTGGCAGGCGTGTTTGCCGCCACAACAGCAACCACATCGCCATAGCGACGCACAACGCTGTCGCAAATAACAGGGTGGTCAAGATGGTCGCCATAATACGGCACCTTGCCTTGGGGCGATATAAGGCGGTTTGTTCCCTTCACGTCCTTGGCAGTGATAACACGCACAACGCCGCACATATCAAGGGCTTTTGAAGGATCAATGTTTACGATTTTGGCATGATGACGCTTTGCCAGTACCACGGCTAGGTGCAAGGATTCAGGCGGCATTTTTTCTGCCACATCTGCACCAAAATCACAGACCCCGGTCACACGCGCAACAGCCGTTGGTTTTGGAACATGCGTACCATAAATACGCTCATCCTCCGGCATGGCAAAGGTGATTTCGTCCATGCTTTTTTCACCTCGCATGACAGCAGCTGCTGCCATCACTGCGTCTACAATGGGTTTATACCCTGTGCAACGGCATATGTTGTTATGCTTGGTGAACCAATCACGCACATCCTGACGCGTGGGGGTATCGTTTTGCATGAGCAAAGCTTTTGCAGACATGATAAAGCCAGGGGAGCAAAATCCGCATTGCACGCTTGCATAGGTGATGAAGGCTAGCTGTAAAGGGTGCAAATGGTTTGGAGTACCAAGGCCTTCAATGGTTTCGATACAGCTATATTCTGCAATGTTTTTCATTTTTTTGGTGCAAGAGCGCGCAAGAGCTCCATCAATAATAAGCGCGCAGGCACCACATTGTCCTGTTCCGCAACCAACCTTTGTTCCGGTTAGGCCAAGGCGGCGAACAATGCTTGCAAGCGTGTCCTTGCTCATATCACAAAGAACTTCTCGTTCCACACCATTAACAATAAGGATTTTACGCTGAATCGACATGCTTACCTCTGATTATTTAAAAACCGCGCTACAGTACGCACTATTGCTTAAAGGTACACTTCGTTCCCATAGTGTAAAGCAACCGTGTTCATTTTTGTATGTGAAAAGGCCTATTTTTTCAACAAAATTCTTTATTCTTCAACGCTTAGTGGGCAGTTGATGCGTTTCCAGCTTCCTTCATGCTTAAATGGATACGTCCTCTTTGCACCTCTACCCCCATAACACGCACGCGCACTTTTTGCCCCGTACTGACCACATCGTGTGGATTTTTTACAAAAACATTAGCCAGTTGGCTGATATGCACCAAGCCATCACGGTGAACACCAATATCTACAAAGGCACCAAATTGTGTCACGTTGGTCACGATACCGTTAAGCTCCATACCTTCTTGAAGATGCTCAATAGCGGTTATGCCTTCGGCAAAGCTCACCTGCTCAAAAGGAGAACGAGGATCGCGCCCGGGCTTGGCAAGTTCTGCCATGATGTCATTCAGCGTTGGTAAGCCTATGGCCTCTTGTATGTATGCTTCTACCTTGATGCGTCCTCTAGCCTCTTCATTGTGCAAAAGATCTGTAACCGTGCAGCCCACATCCTTGGCCATTTGCCTCACAAGGCCATAGCGTTCGGGATGCACGGCAGACGCGTCCAAGGGCTCCTTACCGTTTGGAATGCGCAAAAACCCTGCGGACAATTCAAAGGCTTTGGCACCAAGGCGAGGCACTTGCAACAGTTCTTTACGCGTGGCAAAAGCTCCATGTTCTTGGCGATACGCTATAATATTGTTGGCAAGTGCAGGCCCTATGCCGGAAACATGGGCCAACAGTTCCGCACTTGCCGTGTTCATGTCCACCCCCACAGCGTTCACGCACGAAGCCACCACTTCGCCCAAGGCAGCTTGCAAATGTGCCTGATTCACATCGTGTTGGTACTGCCCAACGCCAAGGGATGCGGGATTCACCTTTACAAGCTCAGCCAGTGGATCCATGAGCCGTCGCCCAATGGATACGGCACCGCGCACAGTTACGTCATGATTGGGAAATTCCTTTCGTGCCACATCTGACGCCGAATACACCGACGCGCCACGCTCATCCACAAGGATGATGACAACAGATGAAGGCAAACCAAGCCCTTTTACAAAGCTTTCAGTCTCGCGCCCTGCGGTACCATTGCCTACAGCAATGGCTTCAATGGCATAGGTTTTACACAAATCCCTAATGATTGCAGAAGCTTTTTGAACATCACCCGTTAAAGGATACACAACATCATGATGCAATAAAGCCCCATGCTCATCAAGGCACACAAGCTTTGCTCCTGTACGCCAACCAGGGTCAAGCGCAAGCACGCGCTTAGCTCCCAAGGGTGATGCAAGCAACAGTTTGCGTAAATTTGTGGCAAAGGTGGTCACAGCTTGCGCCTCGGCACGCTCCTTTAAGGCAGTACGGTATTCATTTTCTAAAGACGGCGCCAAAAGACGTTGCCAAGCATCCTTACTAGCTGCCCGAACTTGCAACGAAGCTTGGTTGCTTGAAGTCACAAAATGACGCTGTACAATAGCAATAGCTTCTTCGTCATCAGGACGAAACGAAAGCTGTAAAAAGCCTTCACGCTCACCGCGCAACACCGCAAGCAAGCGGTGAGACGGCATGGCGCTTCCCGGCTCTTCCCAGGCAAAATAGTCCTTATAAACCTCTTTATTCTCTTCCTTGTCCTTTGCTGTTGCGTCCTTTTTTGTCACAGCTTTTGATGTACACATACCTTTACGCACAAAAAGCATGCGCAAATTTGTGCGCGTGGCCATGTCTTCGGCTATTGTTTCTGCAATAATATCTCTGGCGCCTGCAAGGGCTGCTTCAATGTCCACAACGCTTGTGGCAGCATCGTTCGTATCCCTTACATACTGGCCTGCTAATGCGCTAATATCGATATCTTTTTGCTCTAAAATGCGCAAAGCAAGGGGTTCTAGGCCGCGCTCTTTTGCCTTGGTTGCACGGGTGACCTTTTTGGGGCGAAACGGCAAATAAATATCCTCAAGCGCGCTCAACGTGCTGGCGTTGACAAATGCTTTTTCAAGCTCAGGCGTCAAAAGCTCGCGCTCTTGCATGGTAAGAAGGATGGCGTCCCTTCGCTTGTCTAAGGCACGAAGCCGCACAAGGGCGTCGCGAAGCGTTGTCAACACCACTTCATCAAGGCCGCCTGTGACCTCTTTACGATAGCGGGCCAAAAAAGGGATCGTTGCGCCTTCATCTAAAAGGGCAACGGTTTTACTCATTGATGCCTCGGGAAGGGAAAGCTCTTTAGCCAGGCGTGCAGATATGGTTACAAGCATACTACCTCTTGCAATATGTTACCAACATGTTTTGATTAAAAGCAAAGAAACGTCCGCCCTTTGTTTTGTTAAAGGCGGACGTTATAATTTTTTAGGGAGATCCCCATAGACTAAAAACATCGTGGAAAAATTGAAAGGTTGCTTACTATACGATGTAAAAGCCATCTTATATGCTGTTCATATAACAAACAAGCACCTTTCGTGCCAACATAACGCTATACCAAGGATTTTTGCTCAAGCATACCCATGATGCTAACCTTAGAAACAGCACCTGTGACCTGTTCCACGACTTCGCCGTCTTTGAACACGATCAAGGTAGGAATGGCACGAATACCATATTTGGTTGGTGTAGTAGGATTATTATCCACATTGAATTTTACGACAAGAACCTTGCCTTCAAGCTCAGTGCTAAGTTCCTCAATAATGGGGCCAATGGCTCGGCAAGGACCGCACCAAGGGGCCCAAAAATCTACCAAAACCGGCAATTGAGACTGAAGAACCACTGCTTCAAAATTTGCATCATTTACTTGTGTGGACATGTTTTCCTCCTTATATGTGAGCGTGCTGTACACTAACGCAACCTTGCTTTGGACGTTTTTATACCAAAGCAGATGCGAGAACTCCTATTGTAAAGATAGTTGCTATAAAGATGCCAAAGCATGCGCCATAAGCATCATCCTTATCTTTACAAAGGGCTTCCTCCTCTCGCAAAAACCAGAAAAAAAGGAAGCTGACCTTTTGTCTGGTTCAACATTCATTCCATCTTAAGAATCGGCGTACTACGTGTCAAGCACCACCGGACATTTGCTTGTACAAAAACTGGACATATGAACAAATTGTGTTACTTTTCAAGATAATAGATATTTTTATTTTGTTTAAAAAATATGCTTTATGCCTTATTTCATAGCAACCTAGCTTGTGAAACAACGTACATGCCGTGTTTGTTTCTTGCAGGCTTTACCCGTTTAAGTGCAACCACAAAAGACAGTGCCTGCTCTCTTCATTGCACATACTTGGCACATATTGACAGCCTATGCAAAGTATGAAATAGGTATCCATTGGAGTATAGATTTTAGCATGTAGATTACGTGTGCCTTACAGGGCGCAAAGTTTTATAAACATATAGGAACAAGAACACTCAGGAGGATACATGGCCAAAGAAGACGCCATTGAAGTTGACGGAGTTGTACAAGAAGCCCTGCCCAATGCCATGTTTCAGGTGCAGCTGGACAACGGGCATCAGGTGCTTGCCCATATTTCCGGAAAGATGCGTAAATTTTATATTCGTATTCTTCCGGGTGACCGCGTAAAAGTGGAGCTTTCTCCCTATGATCTTACACGCGGGCGCATCACCTACCGTATGAAATAATAGCTACCGTGGCTTTGTCTTTTCCAAATGCAAAGGGTTGCCGCCGCAAAACCTTTATGCATGTTTGGCCATAGCAAAATTTTTAGTATACTCTTTCATCTTTGAAAGTAAGCAAATAGCCTTTGGCAAAAAGCCAAAGGCTATTTTTATGGAAAAACCTAGTTTTTTTGTAATCTAGCCAATATCATGCCCTATCACTCTGTTTCTACCGCCGGATTTAGCCTCGTAAAGACTTTTATCGGCAACTTCAAGCGCTTGCCTTGTATCCACGCTTTTTGTGCTGGAGTAAAAGCCAATACTGATGGTGATAAAAATACTTTCATCCCCATGAAGAAAAGGTGTTTTTTCAATGGCTGCGCGTATGCGTTCTGTACAGATCGTTGCCTCTTCAAACGTGGTTTCGCGCATAATAAGGCTAAATTCTTCGCCCCCCCAACGGAACAAGCGGTCTGAGGCTCGAATCCTGTGACTTGCCAAATCAGCAACATGTTTTAAAACAAGGTCACCGACATCATGACCGTAGGTGTCATTAACCTTTTTAAAGTGGTCAATATCCAAAAGAGCAAGAGAAAAAGCTGAGTTGCTTGTTCTTGTTTTTGCAATGGCATACGGCAAAAACCTATCAAAATCACGACGGTTTCCAAGGCCGGTCAAAGCATCGGTAAGTGAAAGATGTTCAATATAGACCGTGGCTGATTTCAAGGCTAAGTACGTTCGCTGGCGCACATATTCTGCACACCAAGAAAAAACAAACGCTCCAAACAACACCAAAAAAAAGCGGATGTTGCTGCTTGTATCCATGGGATTTGCTATATATCGATTCAAAGGAGAACACATACTGATCATAAGAAACGCATAAAAAACCCAAAAAACCAGACTACCATGCTTTAACCCCATGCAAAGCACGACCATGGGCGGAAACAGCATAAACCAGAAATAGCTCCCTTTAGTGACCGTTTCTACAAAAAGCAAATAACCTGCCAAAATCGTGAGTGTTGTCACCATTAAAAAAAGCAGCGGCAAGGCATGGTGTTTTTTGTCGCGTAACCAAATAAAACTTAAAAGGGGAATAACGCTGCACGCCAAAAGCACAGCGCTAAGCACGGTATTGTCTTCATAAAAATTAAGCAAAGAACTGCATAAAAGCAGAACAAACATGATGACGGACAAAATATTTGCATATATTCTGCGAAGCCTTGGCTCGCTGTAAATATCAACAACATTGTAGACTGAATTTTGCGTATTTTCAGACTGTGCGGCAGGCGTCACGCAATGCTCGTTTGTATTTTTAGTAGATGAAGAAAAATTTGTCATAAAAAATCCATAAAAAAATATTCGTTAGCGCGAGGCTCTATGCAATAAAAAAACGACTGCCCATTTTACATGTAAGCCTTTATAGCAATTCACCGAAAAACACCATGCTGTCTGTAAGAGCAGACAACAGCTACGTACGTGTCAGCGCATTAGCTTTACAAGGTTAAACATTAAAGTAAGCGTTCTCCGCTTTGATTTTACAAACCCATAGCAAAGTTGCTGACCTGTTAAGCTGTTGTCACAAGCTTACGCTCACTCTTTCTTCCCATACGCCTTATAAGGAATCCGTACAGCCACGCCACTCTCATCCCACGGATATGCGATTCCCTCAAGCCATGGCTTGCCTTCAACGGCATTCTGCAACATGACTGCCACAGTCCTGCCCATGGCTTCGCTGTCTTGTATTACGGTACCGTGCATTATCCCCTTGGTAATGGCGTCAACAGCAGCAGGAATAGCATCCACACCCACAACAGGTATCGCTTTATCGGGTGAGCCTTCCAAATTAAAACCCTGTTCTTGTAACGCTTTGATAGCACCAAGGGCCATGGAATCGTTGTTAGAAATGATGAGTTCAATAGCATCAACAGAATCAGCCAGTACGGGTTTAATGGCATTATAGGTGAGCGTTTCATCCCAATCGCAAACAAGCGAATCCCCAAATTGCTGCATCAAAACGCCCCTATCACGAGCCTGTTTTACACTGTATTCGGAACGGGCTAAAGGCTCGGGGCTGTCTAATCGTCCTTGTATCATCACATACTGACAGATTCCGTCACCATTTTTGTCAAAAGCGTTGTTGCCTTTCCACAATTCGGCTATTATTTCACCCTGAATTCTTCCCGATTCTGCAGCTGTTGTACCCACATAGCGTGCTTTATCATACTGCTTGAGGACTTCGGTATCCGGTTCAACATTGAAAAAAACAACAGGAATGTTAGCTGCCGCAACAGCATTGATTACCGCAGCACCTGCTTTGGCATCTGCAAGATTTATTGCAAGGGCATCAACCTTGCTTTTTATAAGTTCATGAAGTTGTGCGTTTTGGCGCACCTGGTCATAATCAGCAGAATGGACAACAACATCTGCTTTACCTTCAAGTTTTTTTTGTATGGCCTTTGTCACAAACCCAACATATGGATCTTCTACTCGAAAAACCAAAACTCCCACGAGGGGCTTTTCTTTAACAGCCGTTTCTGTTTTTGTTGCAGGCTTTTCATTGTCACACCCCAACACCAACAGAGTACCTATTAAAAGCAGAGCCAACGTCATTTGTTGAATCCAGCATAAACGAAGTTTACACATATTTCGCCTCCATTTGAAGGAACGATTTTAAAACTTTACTCATTGAAGCTATACTGATCTTACGTATTGGCAGTGCCTATTGTTCCCCAATAGGCTAAGGCCTTATACAATTCATCCACATCAATGGGTTTGGTAATGTGGTCATTCATACCTGCCTCAAGGCTTTTTTCCTTATCTCCGCTCATGGCATTGGCTGTCATGGCAAGGATGGGTACAGTTGCAGAACCCGGCACAGGATTTGCGCGAATAGTCTTGGCAGCTGTTAAGCCATCCATTACAGGCATTTGAATATCCATTAAAATCAAATCAAAAGAGCCTGATTCCCACATGGCAACAGCTTCGGCCCCATTAGATACCATGGTAACAGTAACGCCCATGCCTTGCAGAATTTCAAGGGCGATCATTTGGTTGATTTCATTATCTTCTGCCACAAGTATATTAAGATTTGGAAGCGTAACTTTTCTGTCTATATCAAGGTTTTCTTCATCTTCTTGCAGGTCGCTATTTTCCCCAAGTTTTGTGGTGATGGTGAAGAAAAATTCACTTCCTAAGCCTTGTTTACTTTCAACCCAAATATCTCCGCCAAGCATGTTCGCAAGGCTTTTACATATGGCAAGCCCAAGGCCTGTACCGCCATATTTACGAGTGGTAGATCCATCAGCTTGCGCAAACGATTCAAAAATATGTTTTTGCGCTTTCTCTGACATGCCAATGCCTGTATCTTTGACCGAAAATTGCAGGACAAGTTGGCCCTGTTTTTCTGATACAACAGATACATGCAAACGCACTTCGCCTGATTCTGTAAATTTAACGGCATTGGAACACAGATTGATACAAATTTGGGCAAGGCGCAAAGGGTCGCTTGTTATAATGTCAGGCACCTGCTCATCCACGGAAAAATCAAGCTTTATCCCTTTTTCAGCACATTTTACGCTGAACAAATCACGAACTGACGTTAGCATGCCTGAAATACGGAACGTCACATTGTTGATATCCATTTTTCCTGCTTCGATTTTAGAAAAATCAAGGATATCATTGATAACACCAAGCAATGCTTTGGATGCGCTGTCAATACGCGATAAATAATGCATTTGTCTGGCATCTGGTTTGTCACGCATGGCAAGGTAAGTCATGCCGATAATACCATTCATGGGCGTACGTATTTCATGACTCATGCGTGCCAAAAATTCGCTTTTAGCCTTTGTGGCAGATTCTGAGCGTTCCACCAAATCCGTAAGGGTTTGCACCATTTCTTCAAGACTGTTGGCAAGGCTTCCCAATTCGTCTTTGCGTTTTATGTTAATGGTTTTATCCCATTTGCCATTGGTGACAGCCTTTGCAAAAAGGCTAAGCTGCACAATATCCCTTGTGACAGGAAATACAAAAAAACTGACACAAAGTATGGTCAAAATGATTGCAGCCAAATTGATGTCTATGGTTGTATCTAGCATTATTTTGGCATATGAAGCCATATACGATTCGTCAGCTAGGGCAAGCGCGTAAAGGCTTGTTTGTGGAATCTTGTAAAAACCAAGGGTATATTGGACTTCATCAATAACAATATCTATAACGCCTACAGGCTTGTCATCAATAAGAGAAACTTTGGAAGCCAAGGCGTGAAGAAACGCATCGTCTTTCCCTTCTCCTATGACTACTATATTATCGTTGGTTCGTACTGCAACAAAAGGGTCAATTTCCGGATCGGACAATTGCCTAGATACATCCTGAATAACAGATGACAATTTGATTGAACTTGAAAGCGCTCCACTATAGCCATTGTAAACAATTTTTAAAAACGCAGGCAGCAACAATTGCTTTTGAAAATTTTCATAGGCCAAAGGTGCTATGGAAAAACCGCCTCGTTCCATAATTTTATGATACCAGTCAGCTTCTTTACCGCTTGATATATCATACCCTTCTGGAGTTTTGCCAACAACCGGTACGCCCTGGCCATTCACAAGATAAAACGCTGAATAATAGCCATTGGCTTGCTGCATTTTATTAAAAAACGTTGCTAGTGCCAAACGGTCACTGCGTTCCTTTGCAGAAGCAGCAGCTGTAACAGGAGGAAGCTCTATGCCTTTTGCCACCTGGGACGATGCAATGGCCATAAGCATGTCACGCCCAAGATGCCGAATTGTTGTGGAAATACTTTCCCCAACAACCTCGGCTGTTCGTTCCGTATGCACGTGCTTAACGTTGTCTACCACAGCGTTAAACGTGTGCACGGTAAAAAATGTCAGCGTCAAAACAACAATGGTAGCAATGCCCACAATTGAAAATGGCAGCTTGACGCTAAGCTTTGTAAAAAACTTATGTATAATCCACATGCTCAAAGTACCTAGCAGTTATATTTTTGCATAATGTTAGGACGTGCGAAACGTATATGGTTGCTCTTTTATTTAGAAAGTTTTTTAAAACACTCCATCTTCTTCATACGTATGGAGGCTGCAACGCATATCAACAAAGCTGCTATAAGCAGTTTATAACAAGTCCCAGATTGCACACTGTTTTTTTAAAGCATATTTTTATCAGCTTAAAAAAATTCTAATGTGCGGAAACAATTTTTATGTAATAGGAATTTCAAAAAGAGTACAGCTTCTTAACAATATTCACTAGCGCCCTAGTTTGTCTTTAATAATGGTCCGTACCTTTTGAGTAAGGGTGGGCAAATCCGGTTTGGATATTTGCGCATCTGCGCCGGCTTTAATGCCCCTATCGTGCAATGCATCTGTGATGAGTGATGAAAAAAGCACCACCGGCAAAACAGCAAGCCCACTGTCTCCTTTAATTTTACGGGTCAGGGTATGGCCGTCCATCTCTGGCATTTCTATATCTGAAATCACCATGTGCACGACATCTTCAATAGTTTTATTTTGTGTTGCTGCTTCTTCTTGCCAGTCAGTAAGCGTTTTCCATGCTTCCATGCCACTGCTGACCTTTGTAACCTTATAGCCTACACGGGTCAGCATGCTGTCCACCATATTACGAACAGATAAAGAATCATCAGCCACAAGAACATGGAACTTATCCGCATCAGGCACATGAAGTGCATACTCTTCATCATCCATTTTTTTCAACTGGGAAGCCATATTGCTATGCGTATCCATGGAATCGGTGATCATTTCCATATCCAAAATAAACATGATCCGATCCTCAAAACGAATAACACCTGTAATGCTGTCCTGACTGTAGCTGCGCAAATATTTGTCAGGAGCTTCCACTTGAGCCCACGTCATATGGTGAATACGCGTGACCCCAGAACACAAAAAGGCTGTAACTTTGCCGCTGTATTCTGACACAATAACTTTAAGGGTTTCTGTGTCTACCAGCTCTTTTCCTAACCATTTGGCTAAATTAACCAAAGGAAGAACGCGCCCGCGCAAGTTAAAGGTGCCAAGCACCGCCGGATGATGCTTACTAGGTACGGCAGTAACAACTGGATACCTAATAATCTCTAACACTTTGGCTACATTCATGCCATAATAACCACGGTATACCGTACCGTCAGGCATGTTTTCTTCTATATAAAATTCAATAATTTCAAGCTCGTTGCCTTTAACATCATTGAGGGTCGCATAGTCCATATCAAATTCCGTCCGTCAGATAAAGTAGCTTATGTAAAGAATTTTTGTACATCGTTTTTATTGATATATAGGAACACCGCTCCAAAAATACGCTTAAAACATATATTGCTTATAATGTTCTGCACAACGCGTTATGCCTGTGCAACAATATAGTATCCATAAAGTTTTTTTATTACAAAACATACAGCTTAAATAACTATTCTGTGAACCTAAAGCCCCTATTGGGTAAAGCTAAAAGATATTGACCATACCCTGATTTTTTAAGAGGCTCTGCAAGGGACTGTAATTGTTCGGTACTTATATAACCCTTACGCCACGCAATTTCTTCCACACAGGCCACATTGAGCCCCTGCCTTGTTTCCACAGCCTGTACAAAATTAGCAGCGCCCAACAAGGCATCATGAGTTCCTGTATCAAGCCATGCTATGCCGCGGCTTAAGGGCTCCACATGCAAGGTTCCTTTTGCAAGATAAGCACTGTTCACATCGGTAATTTCTAACTCACCACGAGCTGAAGGCTGTAAGGCCTTTGCTATGGAAAGCACCTGTTCATCATAAAAGTAGAGGCCGGTTACGGCATAATTGGATTTGGGGCGTGTTGGCTTTTCTTCAATACTAATGGCTTGTAGATTGCCATCAAATTCTACAACCCCATACCGTTCCGGATCATTGACATGATATCCAAAAACAGTTGCGCCTCGCTCTTGCGTACATGCGTCCATAAGCAAGGGCTCAAGGCCGTTGCCAAAAAAGATATTGTCGCCAAGGATAAGGCAGACCTTGTGGTCAACAATATGTTCTTCACATAGCAAAAAGGCTTGCGCTATCCCTTCCGGACGCTCTTGAACCACATAGGTGAAAGAACACCCCCATTGCTTCCCATCGCCCAACAATTTTTTAAATTGCGGTTGATCCTCCGGTGTTGTGATGATGAAAATATCCCGAATCCCTGCTAACAAAAGCACGGATAAAGGATAATAAATCATTGGTTTATTGTAAACAGGCATGAGCTGCTTATTGACGCATAGTGATAATGGATGAAGGCGCGTTCCTGCTCCCCCTGCCAATAAAATACCCTTCCAATTCATAGTGTGCTCTCATTTTCAAAGTCAATATAAACGATGCCATGTTACATCATTATACAGAGAGTATCTACAAATGGCAAACATTCATATCCACTCAAATTCTGCTAAGGCTTTTAAGCCGCTACTTTGCCTAATACGATAAAAAAACAGCGCTTTTCAGCAGAAAAGCGCTGTTATATAGCTTGATTACATCCTTTTTATTGGAAGAAGAATATATCTACATATCCTTTTCACATGAAGAAGCGGAAACATTTTGCAGTTCACGTTCTTGCGGAAAAAGCGGAAGATAACGATACGCAAGGGCTAAACAAATCCAGCCATAGGCAATAACTAGGAGCGAAGCTGCCCATTCAGCCCAGTTGGGAGCATAAAACTGCCATGAATCAAAGGGCATAACAGGAATAGCCAAGGCCTGCACAGTCATAACATATCTGTTGATAATAACACCAAGACAGGCTAAAGCAGCTGCAGTATAGAACCATTGGGGTTGTTCACGAAACTTTTTAGAAAGAAGCAAATAGGCAGGAATAAGGCCACCAATGATCAATTCAGCATACAAAAGCCATTTGCCGTAAATCCAACCATAAAACATCTGGTCAAAGGTCATGCCTGAACGAGGCAAGATATCAAAAATCCAGCCTGCGGTATCAATAAGTTTGAATACCATGTAGACCGAGAACATGATCCCTGCAATTTTACCTAAAAGCAGTTTTACATCCCACGAAACCAAACGCTTTCCGGTAATTTTCTCCATAAACGTGGCGACCAATACCGTAAAGAGAGGCCCTGCACCAACCGCTGAAAGGATGTAAAGGAAAAACGTCCAAGGCCAAATAAAAAAGCCGTCGCGCAAAAGGTAAGGACGCCCAAACAACACGCCAAACATTCCGCCCAAGGACCCTTGGTGGAAGGTGGATAAAAATACGCCTATACCTGCAAAAAGCGGCATGATCACGTGGAAATTGTGGGCAACGCTTTGCGCAAATTTGTTTTTAAGCAGCAGGCGGTTTTCCAATTTAAGCGGAACAAGCTCAATGGCAAGCACAAGGCAGTAACAGGTGATACAAAAAATAACTTCTGTTAACATGGAATGAACATTGGGATGCCAATAGCCAAACCATGCCCTTAGGGGCTGGCCAATATCAAGGGTCAACACAAGCATAGCACCAGAATAACATAAAAATCCTGTTGCCACGGCTAAGTTAATAATATGTTTGAGCTGTTCAATATTGAACAAATATCGCAAAGCACCTGTAAAAAAGGCTCCTGCACCAAGGGCAATGACTGCAAGGTCAAAAGCAATCCAAAGACCAAAGCCAAAATAATCGTCAAGCCCTGTTGTGCCAAGGCCAAAAGCCAATACCGTGAACGCCGCATAGGCACCCCAAAGAAGCACAGCAAAAGCAGGTACAAGGTGCAGAATAAATGCACCAAGTGAACAGCGTTCCACACCTTCAGGAAGTAGGGCTGCGTCAAATGGCTGATTGTAGTTATGCTCTTGCATGTCCTACCCCTTGGTCTTTTCGTTATCCAGATAATTATCGCCAAGTCGTCGGACCCATTCACGACGGCTTGCATACAAAACCTGCGGATCTGTGCCAAGCCTTGCAAGCAACCCAAATGTTTGGGGGCTTTGCGCTAAGGCATGTACTTTGTGCTTGGGATTTTTCAAATCACCAAACGTGATGGCTCCATTGGGGCAAGCCTCTGCACATGAAGTTACATAGCTGTCTTCTGGTAATTTTTTGGGATCCCTGCCTTGGGCATAGGCTTGCTCCTTGGCTCGCATAAGCCTATGGTGGCAAAACGTGCATTTTTCCACCACACCACGCGGCCGTGCCGACACATCAGGTGTTAAGGTTTTTTCCATACCTTCAGGCCATACAGGATCATGCCAGTTAAAATATCTGGCATGGTAAGGGCAAGACGCCATGCAATAACGACACCCAATACAGCGCGGATAAATCTGGCTGACAATGCCGCCTTCTTCGTCCTTGCTTGTAGCTATAACAGGACACACAGGCACACAGGCAGGGTTGCCACACTGCATGCAGGGGCGCGGTAAATAGGCTGTGTCATGGTCGGGAAATGTTTTGTCATTGGAAAGCTTGTACACTTTTATCCAATTAATGGTGCGCACCTCATTTGTACCGTCTTCAGCTGGCGCCACATTATTTTCGGCCTGACAGGCCACCATGCACGCGCCGCAGCCGGTACATTTGTCAATATCAATGACCATGCCCCAGCGAATATCGAATTCCTTTACAGCAGCCATAATTCCATCCTTGTCAACCCGTAAAACGTTGTTTTTATAGGCTGAAAATCACAAAAAGTATGTACACTACATGAACTGAAGTATCAGCTATCCCTTGCTTGTTCTAAAAATCTAGCACCACGCGTTAGGCTTTGCCGATACGAACACCCAAATTTGTCCATATGGCGCATGCAGTACCCGGCTCAACAACAGCACTATACAATTCCAATGCGTTCATACCCTTGCCTGCATTGAACACAGAAAAGGCCGTATGTCCAAAACCTGCGGTAAGGGCTACGGTCTTATCCATTACATTTTCATTGATGCGCACAACAGCCTTAATGGTGCCGGCGTCATTGCCAAGCTCAATAAAGCTGTTATTGTACAGTTTTGCCTCTTTGGCGGTTGCAGCGTTAACATTTGCCACAAGCATGTTTTTGTTAAGTTGCTCGTTGGTAATGGTTTTTGTGCAAAACGGCGGAATCGCTGTTTTTGCATTACCAAGTGAACTTTTTACAGTAACCGCCAGGGCTAAGCGCTTATCAGCATGATGCAAAGCAGCAGAAGCAGCTGCACGGTTGGCTGCGTTGTTTAACAAAAACTGCCAGTCTATGTTGCGGAACAAACCTGCACCTGTAAGGGTAGAACGGCTTGTGATAGCATAGCCTTGACGCAACCTTTCCCAATCAGCCACCGTAGCACCTAGGCTGGTAATTTTAGCCTTATAAAAGGCCCACATGGAATCAAAGCCTAGCGTTATTCCCATCTTTGCGGCAAGACTAAGCACAACATCGCCCACCGGGCGCGCTTCATATAAGGGCTTGGCCACTGGGCGTACTAAAGCGTACATGTTTTCGCCAACACCAAAAGGCGTGCAAACATCATCATGACGCTCAAGGCCAAAGGCTGCCGGAATGACAAGGTCACACTTTGCAGCTGTTTCATCAAGAAATGAAGTAAAAGAAACCGAAAAACCTGCATTATCAAAAAGTGCTTGCATGGCCTTGTTTTCAGCACCACCAGGCAGACCGTACACAGGGTTGGCTTCATAAAAAACAAGCATGCTGCTGGCTTTTTCTTTGCCATGGGCTACGGCCAAAGCATGAGTCATAAAATCTCTACTCATTATGCTTGTATACGACTCAGCACCCGGAGCTACAGGCCCTGCCACAGGCAGGATTCGCACGCCGCCGTCTTTGTTAAGACGTCCTAAAACAATATTAAGCAAAAGGCCTGCCATGATGTTTGCAGGGCTCGTGCCTTGATCCAAAGCTGACCCTACAATAACAAGTGGCGCTTTGGCATTAACAAGCCCTTCAAGGGTGGCGTTCAGTTTTTCAACGGGCAAACCTGTAACAGAACTTACCTTTTCAGGTGTCCAAGGAGCCACCAAGTCAGCAAGACCGCCTAGAGAAAGAGCTTTTCCTGATTGCACAAGCCCATGAAGAAGACCCATGACCAGCACAAGTTCTGTATCAGGGAAAATGGGCAACCAAGTATCAGCACCAGTGGCAGTGTTGTTTTGCACAGGCCCGGCAAAGGTTAGCTGCATACGAGCAGCCTCTGCGGTGGGACGCGCATCCCCCCATGCCCGACGGTTAGCAACCACAGGACCCCATGATTCAAGCACGTTGGCGCCTATGGCCAAAACATGGTCGCTGTTTGCAAAATCGTAACCGACCCTACCCCTACCGCCAAGAAGCTGCCAAGCTACGGCAGTTGGTTGGGCTTCGCCGGGGACAACAAAAAGGCGTTTTGAGCCAAGTTTATTGATAAAGGCAGAAAACAGCTCATTGATACTGCCGTTTTCATCACCGGACAGCCAGAGCACTTTGTCTTGCCCTTTGGCTTTCATAAATTCTTTGGCTAAGATACTTTCTGCCTCTTGCCACGATATGGGCACAAGCACCCCATCAGGCGAACGCTTTAACGGCTGCTTAATCCGTGCAGGGCTATAGCGCAATTGCACTTCGCTTGCAGCTACCGCCGTAATACCGCCACGGCTTAAGGGATTTTCTTCATCACCAAGAACGCGCACAGGACGATCGCCTACCAAACGAACCTTCACACCGGTTGCTGATGGGCAGAGCTTACTTACAGTACGCACATAGGTGTTTTGATTGTTGCCGTAGTCAAGCGAAGGGATCCAAGGCCAATTTTGGCTCCATATAGATATGTCATCTATAGTTTTCCAAATGACCGGAGTTGCCAAAGTGCCAGCTGCGGCACCGCCGATAAACTTGAGAAAGCCTCGTCTGTCGAGCATATTGACGCCTCCTATTTGTGGCAGACAAAGCACGCGTTGCTGGCATTGGTAATACCAAGATGATTGGGATTGGCGTGGCAGCTTTCACATTCTGCCATTTTCATGATATTTTTGCTGTACCCTGACAGCCTGTTTTCTTCAAAAGGCGGGGGACTTGCGCTTTCAGCCACGGGGATGTGGCATTGGGTGCACAAATCTTTTTCGGTGAAGTCCATGTGGCAGGTGCCGCAATTGGCTAATGAGTGCGCGGCATGGCTAAAAAAGACGTTGTCAGGTTGACGTGCGTACACTTTCCACTCTACGTCTTTACCTGTTTGAATGTATTCGGTGTAGAATTTGCGTTCAGCATCTGAGTCGCCAAGCATCTGGGCATGGCAACTGGCACAGTTTTCAATGGGTGAAAAAGCGGCAAAGCTGCCGTCTTCTCGAACGCTGTGACATTGTGTACATTCAAGGGCTGCGTCTTCCACGTGTACCTTGTGGTTAAACGCAATAGGTTGGGCCGTGCTTGTAAACATGGCATAGGGAAAAACCCACCACCCAAAAACCAGAGCTACCACAAGCCCTAGGAAAAATGGGCCAAATTTGCCAATCATGCACGATTGGCGGCTACATTCTTCCCCTTGAGCCTTGCTGGGAGAATTGTTCCGCTGCTCATCCATACCCGTTGCCTCGTTACAGATAATGGGTGTAGGGGCCATGTCGCAAAATATAAAAGACCCCGTGCGAATTTTTGTTATAAAGCTTGCTGTCTTTTTCGAGAAAGCCCTCGAAAATCCACACGACAAAAAGCCTTAGAACGATACAAGTGGCATGCCGTTAGCGGCATCCTCTAATAAAGATACGTATTTTTTTATGCGAGTTTATCAATGCATGTCAAGTGACAAAAGTGAAAATATGAAACAAAAACGCCGAGCATTTTTTATTTTCACAAAAGGACATAGCCGTAACTATCAAGCATCCCTAGAACATACGCCACTGTAGCATGCCATCCTTGTCCTATTTACACTACGGGCATAATGCGTTCCCTACACCCTTTCTTTTTGTGAAAAAAAACACAACTACGCCATATGGTATCTTCACCAAAGTTTTACAAAAGGCCGCTTTTTCCATAGACGAAGGAGCACCGAACAAGGTATAAGAACCATGACAGATGGTTGGACAGTTTGTATCAAGGCTGCTCAGCTTTTTTAACCGACCACATTTTTTTGTTGGGATTTAGCATGGGCCATTACCCCCTTTTTGTAAATTTGCACAACACGCGCTGCCTTGTGGTGGGCGCTGGGGCTGTTGGTTTGCGCAAAGTGACAACCTTGCTTCACTATGATCCAGCCAAGGTGCTGGTCTTGGATATTGCCCCCCTTGGCAAAGACTGGGCAGTTTTTGCTGCTGATGCACGCTTTTCTTTTGAACAAAGGGCCTTTTGCCGTGATGACGTTCAAGGCTGTTCCCTTGTTTTTGCAGCCACCTCAGACAGAAATGTCAACGCGCAGGTTTTTGCGGCAGCCAACGAGGCGCGCATTTGGTGCAATGTGGCTGACGATCCCAAAAAAAGCGATTTTTTTGTGCCATCCTCTGCCAAGGTTGGGTCGCTTGAAATGGCCATCTCAACACAAGGCACAAGCCCTGCCCTTGCAAGACGTCTTTGCCATGAATGGCAAGATTTTATAGGGGCACGCTATGCCCCATTGGCTGAAGTTTTGGCAAGGCTTCGCCCCATGCTTGTGCCAGCTATTCATGGGCAGCAAAAACACAGTCAAGCTGAGCGCACAGCTCTTTTTCGAAACATCGTGGACTCAGTCCTTGCAGAGGCTTTGGCTACAAAAGATCAACACGCTTGCCGTGCTTTACTAGAACAGCTTTTGCCAAAGGAGCTGCATGGGCGTATAGGGGAATTATTGGATGGATTTGTTTAGTTATATACCTGTATTGACTGTGCATGGCTATGCCCTTGGCACAGCAATCCTTATCATTGGTTTTTTGGCAGGGCGTACTTTTTTGCGTCACATTGCCTATGGTTTGTATGTTTTGGCTTTTCTTGGGCACAGCCTTTGGCTTGGCAACATTTTTGTCAGCACAGCAACGCTGGCTACGGAGGTTTTTGAGCTTCCAAGGCATAGTTATTTACTTATGTTATCATGGTTTTTAGCACTTTTTGCCCTTGGAACAAGATTTTGGCCACGTTACCGCGCACTTTTTTTAGTATTGGCACCTGTTACTTTGATTTTGTTCCTTGTGGCAGTGTTGTTACGCCATGAAGAAGGGGCCCATTTTCCTGACATATCAACCATGTTTTTTAGTATCCACATTGGCGCTCTTTTGGGAAGTATAGGACTTTTGGCCGTGGCTTTTGGCGCAGGAGTGCTTTTTTTGTTGCAACAAAAAAGTCTAAAAGCTAAAAAAAACCCCTCGCCTTTAACGAAAGAGCTCCCGGCCCTTATGCTGCTTGATAGGGTCAATTCCATAGCTGTACAAATTGGTTTTCCTTTGTTTACAGTTGGGCTTTTATTTGGTTTTGTGGGCGCACGGCTTGCATGGGGGCAAATTCTTTCAGGCGACCCAAAAGAAGTTATTAGTTTAGGTATTTGGGGGCTTTTTGCCTTTTTATACCGTCAACGCATGGTCAAAGGCTGGCAAGGCCGCAAACCTGCTTTATTGGCCATAGTTTTATTTTCTATTTGTGTGTTTTCCTTAACAATTGTCAATGTATTCATGAACACGCATCACAGCTTTTTCACAATGGCCCGTTAATATGGAACCTTCTATCTATCTTGTTGGCCTAAACCACACTACGGCAGGTGTCGATGTGCGTGAGCGTTTTGCCCTAAACGCTTACTTGGACGAATCCTCTTGGCCCATTACAACTGCACCTACTGAGCACGAAAACACATGTTTTGGCATTGATGAATCGCTTATCCTTTCTACCTGCAATAGGGTAGAAATCATTGCCGTATCCCATAATGCTGAAAAGCCCTTACTTTTTACGACCCACACAAAGGTCAATCCTCAAGTCATGGCTACAGACCCTGTCATTGCCCAGATCATACACGCTTGGGCAAAAGCCTGCAAAAAACAACCTGAAGAACTTTTTCCCCATGTGTATGTGTATCGAGGCGAGCAAGCGGTGCGTCATCTTTTTCGAGTAGCTTCAAGCCTTGATTCCATGGTGCTTGGCGAGCCGCAAATCCTTGGACAGCTTAAAGAAGCCTTTCGCAAAGCTTCTTTGGCAAAAAACACCAAGGCCATCATCAACCGTCTGCTGCATAAAGCCTTTTTTGTGGCCAAACGTGTGCGCACAGAAACAGGGGTTTCTTCCAATGCTGTGTCCATAAGCTATGCCGCGGTGGAACTGGCAAGGCGAATTTTTGGCAGCATGCAAGGGCAACGAGCCCTGCTTATCGGGGCGGGAGAAATGGCCGAACTTGCCGCAACCCACCTTATTCAAGCAGGCATTGACACCTTGCATGTCATCAACCGAACCCATGAACGCGCCATAGAGCTTGCCGCACGATTTGGCGGTGAACCATTGGAGTTTGACAATTTACTAAACCATTTGGCTCATGCTGACATTGTCATTTCTTCCACAGGTTCTGCTGAACCCATCATCCATGCAGCACACATGACCAAGGTGCTTGAACTGCGCAAACATTGTCCCATTTTTTTGATCGACATTGCCGTCCCACGCGACATTGACCCCCAAGTTAATAGTTTGGACAACATATATCTATACGATATTGATGATTTAAAAGAAGTTGTGGAAGAAAACGTAAACCTTCGCCAAGATGAAGCCAAAAAAGCACAAGATATTGTGGAACAAGAAGTGGCAGTTTTTCAAAAATGGCTGCACAATCTGGCTCTTCAGCCCACCTTGGTGGAATTGGTACGACATTTTGAAGACGCCTCGCAACAAGAACTTGCCAAGACCCTCAAACGGTTGGGGCCTATGGATGCCGACACACATAAGGCACTGACCCTTATGGCTAGATCCTTAGCCCATAAGTTGGCCCACGGCCCGTTAACCTTTGTCAAACAAGCCCACGCCTGCAAGGCCACCTCGCAAATCAGCTTAGTGCGCAAATTGTTCCAGCTTGATGAATAACATAGTAAAATTTAAAGATAAAAAAGCATTGTCATGCTTTTTGCAAAAACCTTCGGTAACCGTGCCCATGCGGCACAATTTACCCGGAGGTGTGTATGGATATTACCGCTTATAATAACGCAAGTGCCATGATTTCCAGCTATGGCATATTCAACATAACCGCTCAAAACAATTCACAAAACCAACAGAAAGAGCAAAGCCAAGGCGCTGTTCTGTCAAGTGGGGACACCGTCACGCTATCCGCTGAAGCCCTAGCCCTTTCTGCCATAGCGCAAGAAGAGCGCGTAAACTCCTCTGAAGCTTCTTCACAGGAAAACGGCTCCACAGCTCAGGACAATACACAGCAAAGCGCGTCCATGCCGGATTCTGTAACTTCGGCAAGCAAGGGTGGTGGCGGCAATGCAACAGATGACAGCTCCTCAAGCCAAGCTGAAGACATTGAAAAGCGCATTGAGCAGTTGAGCGATCAGATAGCAAGTATCATGAGCGGCGGCCTGCCAAACGAACGTAAGCTTTCTGCCATTCAACCTTTACAGCAGCAGTTGCAAGAACTTGTACAGCAGCTCAGCGAACTTACGCAGCTTCAACAAGCATAAGCTATAAGGGGTTTAGCTATACAAAGCACCTTTTAAAGGCATTTTTTTTCAACTAGCATCCAGCAACGCTTACATACTTTCTTTACTGTGATGTATTTACCCCTTTGAAAAAAGATGCGTCATCCCTAAAATATCAACCTCAAGACTCTTTACCAAAAGCATGAAGCATCCTATAATGTATCATTATGAAACGCGCATTAAAAATATTTGGATATATTGCCCTCACAGGCATTGTACTGGCTACGGTTGGATTTGCAGGTATTTATATCTGGGCAACGAAGGACCTGCCCAACATCAATAACCTTTCTGACTACAGACCGGCCCTTGCCACAACCGTGCTTGCCAGAAATGGCAAAACCATTGGCCTTTTGTATAACGAAAAGCGCTTTCTTTTAACGCTTGATCAAATGCCAAAGCATTTGCCTTTAGCTTTTCTTGCTGCAGAAGATTCTGCCTTTTATTCTCACCCAGGTATCAACCCCATAGCCATTGCGCGCGCCTTTTGGGTTAATTTCCAGACAGGCCGCACAACGCAAGGGGGCAGTACCATCACCCAACAGATCATCAAACGCCTTGTACTCACCCCCGAGCGCAGTTATGAGCGCAAAATTAAAGAAGCCATTTTAGCCTATCGGCTTGAAAACTCCCTCAGTAAAGATGAAATCTTAACCATCTACCTTAACGAAACGTTTTTTGGGGCCAACTCCTATGGGGTAGAAGCGGCTGCCAGAACTTTTTTTGGCAAAAATGCCAGGGATTTAACCATTGCAGAATCAGCCCTGATTGCAGGCCTGCCAAAGGCACCTTCCACAACCAATCCCTACCGCAACCCCAAGGCCGCACGCAATCGTCAGCTTTATGTACTTGGTAGACTCAAAGAGCTTTTATGGATCACCGACGCAGAATATGACGCCGCGGTGAATCAACCTCTTGTATACACTTCCATGCCTGAAAGCATGGGCTGGGAAGCTTCATGGTACCTTGAGGAAGTGCGCAGGCAACTTATTGAGATGTTGAGTGAGGAAAATGCGAAAAAACTTGGAATAGAATTGCCGGTTTATGGTGAGCAAGCCGTGTATCAGCTTGGCCTTACCGTGCGCACAGCCATGGAACCTCATGCCCAATTTGCCGCAGACAGGGCTTTACGCAAAGGCCTTGAAGCCACAAGCCGTCGCCATGGCTGGTTTGGCCCATTAGAAAAAATTCCGGCAGACAGGCTGACCGATGCCATCAAAAATACGCCTTTCAACCCTGAACAGCTTGCCAATAACAATTGGGCCAAAGCCACAGTCACAGAAGTTACGGCAAAGTCTGCCTTGGTGCGACTTGGCGAATTTCACGGTGTCATCCCTGTAGCCAACATGAGCTGGGCACGCACGCCCAACATCAAAGTGGCAGCAGCCCATGCAGCACCTGTCAAAGACGCGCGCAAAGTTTTGGAACCCGGCGATGTGATTTGGGTTTCGCTCAACAATCCCGTTGACCCTAAAACCAAAGCCCCCCTGCCCTACAATCCGGCAAACATCACACCTGACAGTGTTATTGAACTTAAACTTGAGCAATACCCTTCTGTGCAAGGCGCCTTGGTTTCGCTTGAACCTGCAACAGGTGATGTCATTGCCATGGTTGGCGGCTACAGCTTTGGTGCCAACCAATTTATTCGAGCAACACAGGCCAAACGGCAACCGGGTTCAGCCTTTAAAGCCTTTGTGTACTCTGCGGCCTTAGATGCCGGCTATACACCTGCCACCATTGTACAAGACGCGCCGGTGGTGCTTATTGACCAATACACCAACGACATGTGGCGGCCAAGCAATTTTGAAGACAATTTCCGCGGCCCCATGCTGTTGCGCACAGCCATGGCCTTATCGCGCAACCTTGTGACGGTTCGCCTTGCCCAAGATATTGGCATGGGAGCAGTGGTTGAGCGTGCAAAAGCACTTGGTATTGAAGCTGACCTGCCGGAACTGCTAGCCATAAGCCTTGGCGCGGCAGAAGTAAGCCCTTTAAACATCACAGAAGCTTACGGCGTTTTTGCCAATGGCGGCTTGCTCAATAAAGCTCGTTTTATCATTGGCATTACCGACAGTAAAGACAACGTGGTCTATCAGCATGAACTAGACACTAAGGAAGTGATTTCACCGCAAAACGCTTATCTTATGAGCGCGCTCCTTAAAGAGGTTGTCACCTCAGGCACCGGCAGCAAAGCTAAAGTTTTAGAACGCCCTGTTGGCGGAAAAACCGGCACGTCCAATGAAGAGAGGGACGCTTGGTTCATGGGCATAACCCCTTATGTTGCGACAGGTGTTTTTGTGGGCTACGATCAAGTTCGCTCCATGGGCCGTTTTGAAACCGGCGGCAATGTGGCTACGCCTATTTTTGTGGATTATGCCAGAACCGTTTTTCAGGCGTACCCGCCGGATGATTTTTACATGCCCGAAGGCATTAGCGTTGTGACAGTGGATAAAAGCACTGGGCAAAAAGTGCCACCCGAATCAGAAAATTCTGTCACTTTACCCTTTTATCTGGGCACAGAGCCTGGGAGTGGCAGCGCTGTTGAACAGCAACGCGAAACCGTTCGCCGCGGTGAGGATTTGCTTAAGCAATTGTTTTAACACGCACAAAGTACGTTTACGCTTAAAAAGGCCATGTTTTCTCGTGAATCACACAGAAAACATGGCCTTTTTTACTGTTATACATCTATAAAATTTTATATTTCAATGTGTTATTATGTTTTTGACATCGATTAGCTTTAACGCCCCGTCAAAAAAGTTCATCACAAATTTGTATGAGAAAAAGCTCATTATGCGATTTTTCCACAGGTTGTTCAAGCCGCCCGCTGTATGAACGCCCTCTGCATGAACGAGGGAGCAAGTCAAAGGCAAGCATAGTTTCATACCAACCGCCGCCGCTTGCGATAGCTTATGTCGCATAGGGCAAACGACCAAGCGTTATATGTACTGTTCAAAAAGCACAAATGGCCATTTTTAGCCTCACACCGGGGACAGGCTGTTAGCCACCGCAGCGCGTATAAGCACAGCTTGGGCAAATATGGCAGCCTTCTTGGAAGACTAAGGCTTCACCGCAATCAGGACACCCGTGCCCGTCAAGGCGGGTCACCATGCCTGTACTTGCCTTTTGCTTAGCGCCGGTCATGTAGCGTTTTTCAAGCACCCAAGCAATGGCGTCCGGGATAGAAAGCAATAAACCCTTTTGTTGGAATACTGGGTGTTCTCCGCCAATGCCTTTAAGTTGCGCCACCACATCGCCCACATCCACGCCAGAACGCAAAGCCAACGACACAAGGCGACCAATGGCTTCTGCTTTAGCTGTGACCGAATGGCCTGATTTGCCAATGGTGGCAAAAACCTCAAAAGGCTTATCGTCCACTTCATTGACCGTAAGGTACATGCCGCCAAGGCCTGTTTGTACTTTTTGTGTAAAACCAACAACATAGTCAGGGCGTTTACGCACACGGATACTGGGGGCGATACCGCCGCTTGCCTCGTCTTGATTTTTGCTATCCCCTGTGGTCAAAACCTGCGTGCTTTTGCTCCCGTCACGGTACACGGTAACGCCTTTGCAGCCTTCTTGATAGGCCATCCAATAAATAGCATAAATATCTTCAGGTGTTGCAGAAGCTGGCAAGTTCACTGTTTTGGACACGGCATTGTCTGTGTGCCGTTGAAAAGCAGCTTGCATACGCAAATGCCATTCCGGTGCAATATCCATGGCAGTTACAAACACACGGCGGATATCCTCGGGTAAATACTCCAGTTTTTGAATAGAACCTTTGCCTGCGACTTCTTCCATAAGCTCCGGACTATGGCACCCTTCTTTGGTTAAAGCTGCCTCAAAATACGGATTGATCTCAACCAAGCGTTCGCCATCCATGATATTACGGGCAAAGCTTAACGCAAAAAGCGGCTCAACCCCCGAAGAACAATTGGCTAATATGGACAAAGTGCCAGTGGGAGCAATGGTCGTAATGGTTGCATTGCGCAGCGGCTCCATGCCGGCCTTGGCAAAAATGGACTCACTAAATGAAGGGAACGGGCCACGCTCAATGGCAAGATTAGCTGACGCCTTGCGCCCTTCATCTTGTACAAATTGCATGGTTTTTTCGGCAAGATCAATGGCTTCTTGGCTATCATAGGCAATTTTAAGCTCAAACAACATATCAGCCCAACCCATAACTCCAAGGCCAATTTTGCGGTTTTGCTGCACGGTTTGAGTGATCCGTTCAAGGGGAAATTTTGAACCATCGATCACGTTGTCCAAAAAGCGCACACAAAGTGCAATGGTTTTGCCAAGCTCGTCCCAATCAACTCCGCCTTCAAGGCTGTTATTCACAAAACGCGACAGGTTAATGGAGCCTAAATTACAGGCTTCATAGGGCAGTAGCGGTTGCTCTCCGCACGGGTTTGTGCTTTCAATTTCGCCCAAGGTTGGGGTTGGATTGTCACGGTTGATACGGTCAAGAAAAACAATGCCGGGATCACCGCTGGCCCACGCTTTATGCACAAGAAGTTCAAACACTTCACGAGCTTTAAGGCGCGAGCGCTCTTTACCTGTGCTTGGGTCAAGCAAGGCATAATCGGCATCGGTTTCAACAGCGTTCATGAACGATTCGGTAAGCCCAACAGACAGGTTGAAATTGTTAAATTCCCCTTCTTGTTCCTTTGCCTTGATAAATTCAAGAATATCAGGATGATCAATACGTAAAATGCCCATATTGGCACCGCGACGGGTGCCCCCTTGTTTGATCTGTTCCGTGGCAGTATTAAAAATCCGCAAAAAGGAAACTGGCCCGGAAGCAACGCCGCCTGTTGAACCCACACGCGAATCCTTAGGGCGCAAGCGCGAAAAGGAAAAGCCTGTGCCGCCTCCTGATTTGTGAATCATGGCGGCGTATTTGACAGCGTCAAAAATTTCCTCAATGGAATCACCCACCGGCAGTACAAAGCAAGCTGATAACTGACCAAGCTCTGACCCTGCGTTCATAAGGGTTGGAGAGTTTGGTAAAAACTTCCACGATGTCATAAGCTCATAAAACACAAGGGCCAAATCTTCAGCCGTCCAAGGCGATTCTTTGTATTTGCGTTCTTCTTCGGCAACACTTGAAGCCACACGCCAAAACAGGTCGCTGGCGGTTTCCAAAAGCTGGCCCTCGGCATCACGGCGATAGTACCGCTTTGCCAGAACAACTTCAGCATTACTAGGCATTACTAGGGATGGAAGGTTTTTGGGCATGTTCATCATGGCGTGTCATTCCTACTTGCGTTGCAGGTTGTTGTAAAAAAACTTCCATAGCCAAGCCAAACCCTGACAATTTTCACGGGCACGCGCTGCTTTTAGCTATGCAAGAATAGTCGAAAATAAGAATATCCTGAATACGCTAAAATACGTAAAAGAGCAAAAAGAAAAGCTTCCTGTAATTGTTTATCATTTTGAAGTGAGACTTGTATATACCTGTAATTGCAATTTTTATTTTTCATACATTTGCTTTTTTTCGCATGCCAAAACGTAGCTTTATTACGCTATTCGGCCTTGTACCTTGCATAAAACCCCGTAACGTTTTCTTGGCATCCGCAGCAAAAAAGCTGCCGCAAAACAATTTATTGTCGCTTACAAAGGCTTTGACAAAAAAATCACTTTTTTTGAATTTTTTTACAAAATGATATTGACAAGCATTTTCAAAAAGCCTATTGTGTTTTCACACGAGGGGACGAAGGGAGAAAAAAACTACTCATCCTCTCAAAAGCTGCGTTAGAAATTTCTTCCAAGTACGTACAACGTTTTTTGAGGAATTTCATTTCAAACGAAAGTTGAACGCAGTGGAACAACCTCCTGTGTCAAGCCAAAATCCACACTTTTGGCGTAGCAATACAGCTTAGCTTTTTAAATTTGTTCCGGCGTTGCTGGGGTATAATAAAAGGGCGTGCCTCCATTCGCTCTTTCGCAAGGAACAAAGAAAAACCGCCTGCAACAACGCATTGCAGGCGGTTTTTATCGTCTATACGACGAATGTGATAGAAGCGCTTACTTTTTCTGCACTGCCTTGACCTTTTTTTTCGCTGGGTCCTGCACATCAGGCAAGGCTCCTCCTGCAATGGCCCATAAATACAAACTGGCAACAGTCCCGTAAGGGGAATATTTCCGCGCATAGCTTGCAAACTTTTTTGCATCAATAGCTCTGTGGCGATACAGCATACGCATGCCGCGCACAATGGCAAGGTCGCCAAAGCTGACAATGTTAGGACGGTGCATGCCAAAAAGCAAAATCATTTCCGCTGTCCACACACCTATGCCGGGCAAGCCTGACAAAATGGTTATAACCTCATCATCAGGCAAAACCGTTAATCCTTCCAGATCCAATTGCCCTGTCTGCACTTTTTCTGCAAAGGTTTTGATATACTCTACTTTTCTAAAGCTTAGCCCACACTGTTGCAAGGTGTCGCGATCGCACGCGCAAAGGGTTTCAACACAAACCTGCCCAAGGCACAGGCATAGCCTTTGCCATATGGTCGCTTGGGCTGCTATGGATATTTGCTGCCCAACAATATGACGCACTACAGATTCTACAAGGTTTTTATCCTTCTTGCGAATTATGGGCCCTATACTTTCAATGGCTGCGCCAAGACGCGGGTCTTTTTGCGTTAAATGTGCTATTTCTTGCGCGCCGTAGGTGATGTGCATGGTGTACCTCTTATCTATGTTCGTGCCTAGGTTGAATCATGTTTATTGTTGCGGCAACTGTTGGTTATCTACAACAAAACACAATAAAAATATACGAAAAACTACGCACTTTAGGTCACACATTATGATACTGCCTTTGTGAAAAGATTGCCTTTATACGGTGAAAAGGCTATGCTTGATCATCTAGGCATACTTGTTTGGGAGATGCACCATGTTACGTACCTTGCTACCTTATATTGATGATACAAGCCGCTCGACTTTGCTTACAAAGGCAAGGTCTATTGCTGTCATCGGTGCCAAGGATCGTGCCGGACATCCTGTTGATGGTGTGGGGCGTTACCTTTTGCAGGCAGGGTACCGCATTTTTCCTGTGCATCCAACTCGCCAACAGGTTTGGGGATTGCCCACGTGGAAACAACTCACAGACATAACAGAACCCATTGACATTGTAAATGTTTTTCGCTCTGCTGATGCTTGCTTAAGCCATGCCGAAGAAACCCTCACCCTGCCCCATCGCCCCCTTGCCTTTTGGATGCAGCTTGGCATTGTAAACACAGAAGCTGCTGCCATGGTTGATAAAGCGGGCATTATGTGCCTTGCCGATCTGTGCATCAAAACAGAACATCAACGCCTTGCCATCCCTGCCATTGTTCCTTCTGCAGCTAGTGTAAATACAAAACCCATGACAACAACTTTTCACTGCCAACAATGCGGTCAATGTTGTGAAGGCACAGGCGGTATCGTACTTGGCCAAACAGACCGCACAAAACTATGCGCCCACCTTGGCCTTGACGAAGCAACCTTTCTTGCGCGCTACGCCAAAAAGCATAACAATAAATATCATATCCGCTGCGGAGCTGACGGGCGTTGTGTGTTTTTCTGCACTCAAAAAGGCTGCCTTGTGCATGAACACAAACCCAGAGTCTGCGAGGCTTGGCCTTTTTTCCGTGGCAATCTTGTTGATGAAACCAGCTTTACGCTGGCAAAAGGCTATTGCCCGGGCATCCAAGATGCGGCTGAACATGCTGCCTTTGTGGCTGAAGGCACGCGCTACCTTACCGCAAACAACTTGACTGCAAACGCATATTTACACGATGAACCCACAGCACTTATGCCTGCAAAGCCTTGGCGGAACAAGTCATGACACTTAAAGAATGTTATGAACTTTTGGGGGTTATGCAAAACGCCTCCCTTGAAGAAGTCAAACGCGGCTACCGCAAGCGCGCTTTTGAATGGCACCCTGATCTTAACCCTCAACTTAAAGATGCAGGCCAAAGATTCCAGCGCCTTAACGAAGCTTATGTGATCTTGACCAAATTATTGCAAGCTCGCGATACGCGCGATGAAAGGGTACGCAAAGAACGCGAAGCCAAAGCCGCCTATACAAAAACGCGCAGTCAAGAGCAAACAAAAACCAGTCAACAAACAACAAAGCAAAACACAAAACAAGCAACACAACAAACTGACGAAAAGGCGCAACAAAAAACCACAAAAAGCACCACAGATACAGGAAAAACAGAAAGTCAGACCAAAAAACCAGAAGCAGAAACAAAAACCAAAACAGAATCAGCAGGCAAAGCAGAACAAAGCCAAAGTGCAACGTCACAAAAAACCGATTCCAAAGCTGCCGGCACAGCAGGTGCTCAAACACGCCAAACGGCAGGCGAAAACGTCTACACAGAACAACAAGAAGTACTTAAAGACATCCTGAACGATCCTTTTGCCAGGCGCGTTTTTGAAGACATTTACAGTGCCATCCGCCAAAAAGGGCAAGCCCCTCCAAAGGTAGAACCGGTACCCAAAAGCGCACCAAACCAAAATTCAGGAACCTCTTTGGGTAATATTTTTGGTTTTGGTTCACGCAAAGCCAAACAACCCGCTGAGCCAAAACCTGCTGCGGAAAAAACCGAAACCTTTTGGGACAGCCTTTTTGCCAAAGCCCCTTCCCACGATTCCAAAACAGGGCAAAAAGGTGTAGGGCATGCCATGAAAGATTGGCTACGCGGTCAGATTGACGATGCGCAAACCGTCTATTTTCCGGCAAGCAAACTTTTTCCTGGCGCGCGGCTACGCCTGCAAATACGCCGCGGCCTTTCTGATGAACTAACAGTTTTAGATGTGGTTTTGCCGGCAGATTTTGCCGTTGGCAAAGCCATTCGTCTACGCGGCATGGGCAAAAAGCTTGGCAAAATGCAAGGCGATATGTACCTGACCTTACTTGTAAAAGAATAATTGCTGGAGGAGAATACCATGAATATTTTAATGTTTGGCCCCAATGGAAGCGGCAAGGGTACGCAAGGCGCTCTGATTAAGGATGCCTTTGGTTTGGCACATATTGAATCCGGTGTTATTTTTCGCGAACATATTGGCGGCGGCACAAAGCTTGGCCTGCAAGCCAAGGAATTTATTGATAAAGGTGAGCTGGTTCCTGACGACATCACCATCCCCATGGTGCTGGAAACCTTGCAAAAGCGCGGTCAAAACGGCTGGCTCTTGGATGGTTTTCCTCGTAACATTGTGCAGGCGCAAAAGCTGGATGAGGCCCTGCAACAACAAGGCATCACGCTCGACTATGTGGTAGAAATTGAGCTTCCTCGCGGTATCGCAAAGGATCGCATCATGGGCCGCAGAGTTTGCGCCAATAACGGAAACCATCCCAACAACATGTTCCTTGAAGCCATCAAACCCAAAGGTACAGTGTGTAGGGTCTGCGGCGGCGCGCTGTCTGCCCGTTCGGACGATCAAGACGAAGGCGCTATCAATAAACGTCATGATATTTATTATGATACCACAACAGGCACCTTGGCTGCCGCCCATTATTTTAAAAATCTTGCTGCCAAAGGGCAAAGCAAATACATTGTGCTAGACGGCCTTGGAGATATTGAAAGCATTCGCGCCACCCTGGTAGAACAGCTTGGCATTGACAAATAAGTCTTTCGCCCTTAAATTTTATATACCTTAATAAGGTCATGGTGCTCCTTAACAGGCTACCAATGCCGGCACCATGACCAAGCCTTATCAGGCTGTTATACAACGTATCTTTTAACTTTGGTATTTGCCCATGTTGCACGCCATTTCAAGCTATCATGCAGCAGGAAGCTCTGCTGTTACTGCACCTGACCATGTGGATGGGCAACATGGTCGCGCGGCCGAACGCCAAAATCAAGGCACCATGGCAGGCGTATCTTCAAGCCCTGATGTGCAGCTAAACCTCTCCAAAGAAGCTCAACAAGCTTTACAAGAACTGCGCCAGCGTGACCAAGAGGTACGCAGTCACGAACAAGCCCACATCAATGCAGGGGGAGCCCACGTCCAAGGTGGGGCCTCTTTTGCCTACACACAAGGGCCTGACAACCAGTATTATGCAACATCCGGCGAAGTTCAAATAGACACCGCCCCCGTATACGGGAACCCTGAAAAAACCATTGAAAAAGCTCAAACCGTTCGCCAGGCAGCCCTTGCCCCTGCCCAACCGTCAGCCGAAGATTTTGCTGTAGCAGCCAAAGCAACACAAATGGAAGCTCAGGCGCGGATGGAAAAAGCATCTGCTGCTTATGAGCGCATGAACGGCGAACGCGGCCTTGCCCTTATGGGTACGGGTCTTTCTCTTAGTGTATGACCACACTATCCACACAGCCCTCTTCTTGTATACTTGTTCCTTGGGATACTGACTTTTTGCAACACCTTGTCCAACTTGTGCTTGAACGCACAGGCAATGAACCAGGCAAAGCCTTGATTCTTTTCCCAAACGATCGTGCAGGGCGTTATTTCATCCATTATCTTCGCAACCTACCTTTTGCACCTAAGCCCTGCCTTGTTCCAAAAATTCTTAGCATAAACGAAACCTTTACGGCATTGCGTGCCGAAATTGATACAAGCACAGTGCCCGGTCAAGCAGGCCTTCTTGACCAAGTGGCGTTGCTTAGCCTTTGTGTGCGAACGGCAGCTGCAACTAACAGCAAGATAGACGAACGTTTAAAAGTTATGGACGATGCGGCCTTTTTTCCATGGGGAGTGCGTCTGGCCAAGGTTATGGATGAATGTTTTTTGCAGGGGCTAACCCCCATGCACCTAAGTCATACTGACGGAGAGGTAGAGCCTTTTGCTGCAGCTCTTCTTGCCTCTCTGGGGCAGCTTTTTGCCTTGTACCAAGAGGCGCTACTCCAACACAATTTGACAACGCCTGGCTTTGACGCCTTTCGTACCATGACCTTGCATGAACAAGCGTCTGACAAGGTCAAGCTTTTTCCTTTGCACGAGCATGTTTTTATTGCTGGCTTCAACGCACTTAGCGGTACAGAAGAATGGCTTTTTCAAACCCTTTGGCAACAAGGGGCGCACATTTGTTTGCATACTGACCCTCGATTGGCAAGTGACCCCAAAAACGCGCATTGGTCGTGCGAACAGCAACGCCAATGGATTGAACATCTTAAGGCTGAATGCGTTTTGGCCTGTGCGCCGTCGGGCCATACGCCACGGCTTCATTTTTTCTCAGGCTACGATCTGCATTCTCAATTGGCAGTTTTACAACAAGATATGAGCACAGTTTCGCTCGCTACGCCAACAAACACGCACGGCGATACCGCGATAGTGCTGCCTTCAAGTGAAAGTTTGCTACCCGTGCTGCACCATTTGCCCGATAGAGAATGTAATATTTCCATGGGCTATCCCCTTGAACATAGCCAATTGTTTCAGCTGTTGCACAGCATTTTAGAATTGCGTTCCCTTTCTGAACACACACAACAAGATGATGATGCTTTGCGCGTTCATTGGCGGCCGCTCCTTGATATTGTTCGTTCGCCTTTATTGCGGATGTTAAGCCAAGAAACCGTTACATTACGCCCTTTTTTACGCACCATGGAACAGCTTGTGTGTCAAGGGAGTCGTTATGTTCACCTTGAACACACAATAGCCCAAGCCCGTGCCCTGTCCGGGCATGCAGAAGCTGCCGCATTGTTTGAACAGGTTATAGAAAACACTCTGCGTGCTTGGTTTTTTGTCACAACCCCCCACGCCATGGGCTGTGCCCTTACCGCTCTTTGCGAAACACTCTTGGAATATGGCAAGGATGTTTGGAAAAACGCACCCTTAGATGCCGAATGTTTGTTCAGAATCATGCAACGTGTGGCACCGCTTTTACGCAACAATTTGCTGGCTACTACCGCGTTGCCTTGGATGCAGCTCAAATCCATGTTGCACGAATTGCTTTTGGCAGAGCGCGTCCCTTTTGAGGCTGACCCCATCACAGGTTTACAAGTCCTTGGCATGCTAGAAACACGCTTGCTTACGTTTCGTCACGTTTTTTTGGTGGACGCCACAGACGATCGTTTACCAGGCGTTAGCGAACGCAGCCCGCTTTTGCCGGACTCTTTGCGCACTATTTTGGGCCTGCCTGACAATCGCCTGCGCGAAAATGTGGTGGCGCATACCTTGCATGCTTTATTGGCAGGCGCAACAGATGTGTATTTGTACTGGCAAGAAGGCGTTCAAACATCTGCCATATTTGACAGCAAAAAACAACGCAGCCGCTTTATTGAAGAGCTCATCTGGCGTGAAGAGTTACAACAAAAAGCAATCTATACACCCGGGACCCATCCTTTACGGGCAGCAACACCCATCATCATACCTCCTAAGCGCGACTATCAAGCCATTGAACGCACACAGGCCATGCAAGCTGCCATGCAAACAATGCTTTGCTCTAGCCTTTATCCCACAGCCATTGATGTATACATAACCTGCCCTTTGCGATTTTATTTTCAATATATCTGTCGGTTACGCCCTGCTGCGGAAGTCAACGAGGAAGACGATCCGGCAGCTGTAGGCACCATTTTACACAATACCCTCAAACAATTTTATACACCGCACCTTGGTAAAGACGTTGCACGCCAAGACCTTGATGCAGCCGAACTTATACATATATTTGAACAAGAACTAAAAACCAGTGCTATAGAAGCGGCCTTGCCACCTGAAAGCGCGGCTATGCTTCGTGTGGCAGGGCCTGAACGGTTAACAAGGTACCTAGAAAATCAACCTGAAAAAACACGCATCTTGCACCTTGAGCAGGCATTTACGACGCCCTTTGCCACGCATGGCAAAACACTCACCCTTGCAGGCGTATTGGATCGCGTGGACATGCGCAGACAAGGTGCTGTGATACTTGACTATAAGACAGGACGCATTAAAACATTATCTGCAAACTTTTGGCAGGCAGATTTTTGGAACCAAATGTCGCAACAAGCTGACAATCCGCAGGCAGCCATTTTCCACGATCCGCTCGAAGATATTTTGCCCATGGTGGGAAAGGCCCTTGGTTCTGTACAGCTTCCTTGGTATATGTACGTGTATGACAAAACAGGGGAAAAATCCGTAGCAGACGCTGCTTTTGTTGAATTAGCCCTTGACGGCAGGGAAAAAGGCTTGCTACATGAAGACACCTCTACCATGGAACATGCAAATTCATCCATGGAGCACGAGGATGCAACAAAAGCAACAAATTTGCATAACCATGTATTATCACATCAAATACCGCTCCTTTTGCGGTTTTTGACAGGTCATATGCTTGCCTGTCCCGAATTTCGGCCTCAAAATGGTCGACATTGTGACTGGTGTTTATGGAAAAATCTCTGTATACTCTAACGCGAACCTTGTAGCTTAGTCCGGAGGACTTCATGTCGTTTCCAACATTAACCATAGGCCACCTTGAAGCTAGCGTTCCCATTGTCCAAGGGGGCATGGGGGTTGGCATTTCCCTTTCGCGTCTTGCTTCTGCTGTGGCAGCAGAAGGCGGTATCGGCGTTATTGCTGCTGCCATGATTGGTATGAAAGAACCTGATGTTGCCAAAAATCCCATTGAGGCCAATGTCCGCGCCCTGCGCGAAGAAATACAAAAAGCACGACTTGCAACCGATGGTATCATTGGTGTTAACATCATGGTTGCTCTTACCACCTTTACTGATCAAGTACGCGCTTCTATTGAAGAAAAGGCAGATATCATCTTTTCCGGTGCAGGCCTTCCCATGGATCTGCCGCGCATCCTTATGGATACGTGCGATCAGAAAAAAGAGGAATTCAAAACCCGCCTTGTGCCCATTGTTTCGTCAGCTCGTGCAGCATCACTTATTGCCAAAAAATGGCTTTCACGCTGTAACTACACCCTTGATGGCGTTGTGGTTGAAGGGCCCAAAGCAGGCGGACACTTAGGCTTTGCGGCAGACAATTTGGGCAACCCCTCTTTTTCGCTTGAAGAGCTTGTTCCGCAAGTTGTGGAAGCTGTCAAACCCTTTGAAGACGCTGCCGGGCGCAGAATACCTGTTATTGCAGCAGGTGGCGTATACTCGGGTCAGGATATTAAGCAATACCTTGACCTTGGAGCAGCAGGCGTACAAATGGGCACACGCTTTGTGGCAACGACAGAATGTGATGCGGACGAACGTTTTAAGCAAGCCTACGTCAATGCAAAAGAAGAAGATGTGACCATTATAAAAAGTCCTGTGGGCATGCCAGGGCGCGCGTTAAAAAACACCTTTATTGACAGCATGCTCAATGGAAAGAAAAAGCCCTTCAGATGCCCATTTAAATGCGTAAGCACCTGCGAACAAGAAAAAACTCCTTACTGTATTGCCATGGCTCTTATAAGTGCCATGCGCGGAAACCTTGAAAAAGGATTTGCGTTTTGCGGTTCTAATGTGTTTCGTGTAGACAAAGTTATTTCCGTACACGAACTTATCGAATCCTTGCAAAAGGAATTTGATGATTTTCAAAAGGAATTGAACGCTAAACTAAAAGTTTTGCGCGGGTAACGTCAGCGCGAACGCATGGCAAAACCATAAGGGCAAAAGGCCTTTAATCTTATACATAAACATGCCAAAAGCATACGCGTTTTTGGCATGTTTTTTTGTGTTTTTCACCTACAAATACGGTGAAAACAGCCAGCAAACAGCATTGCGCAAGCGTTTAAGCAGCGGCATACGCCTAGTGTCACACATGGGTGTAGAACGTAGTATGGTTATATCAAAAAAATCTTCAAGTTCTGCCACAAGCTTCACATCAAGTGTTTCCATAACCAGCTCAAAATTCAGGTTCAGGCTACGCTGATCAAGGTTTGCCGATCCCACAAGGGCATAATGGTCATCCACCAGCATGAGTTTTGTATGCGCAAATGGTGGCTGCTGCCAAAAAATACTGACTCCCCTACGCACCAAATCCGGCAACTGATGATGCATGGCCCACGCCACAAGGCAATGATTGTTCAGGGCAGGCAAAACGACTTCCACATGAACGCCACGGCTGACTGCAGCTGTTAGCGCGCCTGCAAGTTCCGCTGTCGGTAAAAAATAGGGCGTCATGATCCGCACACTGTGCCTTGCAGAAGAAATAAGGCTACAAAATAAATCATGAATTGTCTTTGTTGAGCCGCCGGGACCATCCATAAGCACACGGCAAAAACTCTGCCCTTGAGCCTTGCACGTTGTCGCAAAGGAAAAATCCTTGGTATCCATGCGTCCTGTAACAAAGCTCCAATCCATAAGAAACGCCATCTGCAATTGCCACACAACAGGGCCTTTGCAGAGAAAATGCACATCTTGAACCCTATCGGGGCGATCAGTATCCACAAGGTGGAGCTGTGAAATATTCATGCCACCTGTAAAGGCGCAATCGTCACACACAAGCACTTTTCGGTGCGTGCGCAAATTGATAGAAAATTGTGGCGGTATAAGGGTTGGAGGCAAAAAGCTTGCCACCTGTACCCCTTGTTCCATTAAGGCACGAGCAACGGATTTTTGGGCGCGAAAAAAGAAGGAGCCAACCCCATCCACCAAAAGGCGTGTGTCCACACCACGTGCGGCCGCATCGCCAAGGGCCTTGATGAAACGTTGCCCCATAGAATCTGTGGTAAAAATATAGCTTGAAAGGTAGACGCACTGTGTGGCCTTTTCAATGGCTTCAAGCATAGCAGGATAGGCTTGTTCCCCATTATACAACGCAAAGATTGCATTGCCTCCTACAAAATCCCGTCCGGTTATATGTTGCCCGGGCATGGCAAGATGTTGGTACTCTGGAGCCAAATCAATCTTGACTGCGCTTTCATCAACGCTGTCAGACCAAAGCGCACTGCCAAAGGTGCGCCCGTTTGACAGCTGAACTTTTGCCTTTTTCATAAGCTTTGCAGCACGGCTGTCTGTACGCGCTATACCAAACAGCGCATAGGCTATCACGCCTCCTATTGGCACAAGCAAACACACAGCGATCCAGCCAAGGGCAGCTCGCGGGTCTCGCTTGTGCAACAAAATTTGCCCTACACTAAATATAGCAAGGACATGGAACAGGAAAAGCAGTATAATAAGCAACGGGTTCATGGCAATACGCAACCACCTTGTTACAAAGTGGATATGTATATACACGAAAAAAATTCACCACAAAAGCCCATGATAACACATTGTATTTCAATATATTACCATAATTGCCAAACATAGTACCGTGCATTTTCCTTGTAAAAACCTGTATCTAAAGCACATTATGAATTTGTTACAACCTGCCGCATTGTGTCGACAAAACGAACCCACTCGTGCATACTGAACAATAATGACAGGCGCATCTTGTTTTGACGGTAAACTATAATCTTTTTGCGCCAAAACCTACGGATACATCCCATGCACACAACTCCCATACCAGTGGCTTTGGCCCATTGTACTGCCTATACGCCTAACGAGATCAAGGCACACGTTGGCACGATCCTTGATAATTCAGGCTTTGCACCAAGTTGTGGCAGTATTGTGCTTGTCAAACCAAATCTTTTACGGGCAGAACCCCTTGCCTGCACGCATCCTCTTGTTGTGTGGGCGGCCTGCTCATGGCTTTTGGATCGCAATGTTCGTATAAAAATAGCCGATTCGCCTGGCTTTGGCACGCCTTTGACAGTGGCAAAGCATATAGGACTTGACGAGGCGTTAAAACCTTTAGGCGTATCCGTTGAACCCATGGGCAAAGCTGTACCTTTGGCGTTATCACGAGGCGGCACTTGGCCTGTGGCAAAGCTCAGCCTTGAGGCAGACGCCATTCTCTCTATCCCCAAAGTCAAAGCCCATAGCCAAATGGGCATGACCTTGGCTGTAAAAAATCTTTTTGGCTGTATACCTGGGGTTGCCAAGGCCATTGCCCATACTAAACAAGGCCATGTTCCGGGGGCTTTTGTGGATGGCATAGTAGACCTTTTGCGCAGCCTTCCGCCTGTGGCAGCCTTGGCAGACGGGGTAACAGCCATGCATGTGAAGGGGCCATCAGGTGGAAATCCTTTTCCCTTGCACTGCCTTGCCGCTTCTGCATCAGCTGTGGCGTTAGATACGGCCCTATACAACCTTGTGGCGGCACAACCAAACGAAATCCCCCTATGGGCAGCCCTGCAAGAACATAATGTGCAGGGGGCCTTTCAGGAACAGCTGTGCATAGTTGGCGATAGCTTGCCCGTGCGTTCAGACTTTTGCAGACCGTCTATCCTTTTAGATATTTCGTTTCGTCCTTGGCGTCTTCTGGTAAGTGTGCTGCGGCGATGGTGGTTTGAACTTAGAGATTAAAGAATGACTGATGCTATCAGAGATTCCTTAATAGGAGCTTTGCCATAACATGATTGGTTTTCGTGACTTTTTGCTTGCCAGCTTTGCAGATAATAGCGGCGTAAACACCGCAAAGTGGGGCTTGTAATCTGTTTGTTTTAAGGAATCGCTGCTGGTATCAGAGATTCCTTAAATTCCTGCATAAGCACAGCCCCTCTGGTAAGCTCATGCAGGCACGCTACAAAGTTCGGCCCCATATCCATGGGCACTTCCACCACAAACGTGGCTTCTGCAGCATATTCTTCATGGATAAAAACGCCTTGAAAATCAGGCAGGACTCGCTGGAGCATGCGGACATGCTCATACTCAACTACAACTTCAAAGCGTGTCATGATACGGTGTTCGCGCGTGGGTAATGAATCAAGGCCAAGCTTGACCATGTGCTGATAGGCACGCACAAGACCGCCTGTGCCTAGCTTGATACCGCCAAAATAACGCGTTACAACAGCTGTAACCTCCCCCACTTGACCGTGCAAAAGGACCGTCAACATGGGACGTCCGGCAGTTCCATGAGGTTCTCCATCATCGCTGTAGCCCACATGAGTTGTCACACCCGGCGCACCAACTGCAAAGGCCCAACAATTATGCGTAGCGTCTGCAAATTCACGTTGAATCTGTTCAATAAAACGTTTTGCCGTGGCAGTATCAGGAGTATGCCCAAGGCTTACCAAAAATTGGCTACGCTCAATGACAAGGCGTTCTCTATGCACGCCTTCTTGTACAAGGTCAGGAACAAGATAGCCAAACGACACGGTGGTCACCATTTTTTCCAATATAATCAATATAATAAAAAAAATATGTAAAAAAAATTACCATGGAACAAAATTTTACTTTACAAAGCTCTTATCATCACGTAAACAAGAATCATTCCTGTTAAGGAAAAAAATACCCCAGATTAGGAGCACACAATGAGCAAGACACAACAAAATTTGATGGACGCGTTTGCAGGAGAATCCCAAGCCAACCGTAAATATTTGGCCTTTGCCAAACAGGCTGATAAAGAAGGCTTGCCCCAAGTCGCCAAACTTTTCCGTGCCGCTGCTGAGGCAGAAACCATTCACGCCCACGCCCATTTGCGCGCTGCCGGTAAGATTGGCAAGACAGCAGAAAATTTGCAAGTGGCCATAGACGGCGAAACCTACGAATACACCAAAATGTACCCCGAAATGATTAAAGACGCCAAGGAAGAAGGCAATACTGCCGTTGCCAAGTATTTTGACTTTGTCAATACTGTTGAAGAGGTTCACGCCAATCTTTACCGCAAAGCCCTAGCCAATCCCGAAGGCCTTGCAGCAACTGATTACCATCTGTGTGGTGTATGCGGATACACCCATGAAGGCCCTTGCGATAAATGCCCTGTATGTAATGCAGGAGCGTCAGTATTTTATAAAGTTGATTAAGAACAAGACAGTATAATATTTTACAAGTGGGTTTGGGCGATTTAACTCCCAAACCCACTTTTTTTGGGTCATCAAATTATACCTTGGCAGCATTAAAGCATGCTTTTTTTTGGAAAAAATACTCGCTTCAACACCCCTTTTCAAACGCAAAAATACATTCTGGCGTATTTTCGCCACAAAAGGCAGCGCTAAAAGGCAACGCCAGACCTTGCTATTTTTTACCCAGCCAATACCCCAAGGTGTTTTGCAATATTTCAGGGGATATTGGTTTTGTAATATGATCATTCATCCCGTGTTCAAGGCTTATTTCTTTATCACCAACCATGGCATGGGCAGACATGGCAATAACAGGAAGCGTTGCAAAGGCCTCTTCCCCGCGTATTTTTTTAGCGGCAGTAAGGCCATCCATAACAGGCATTTGAATATCCATGAGCACAAGGTCGTAATGCTTTTCATGTAGCATATCAATACCTTCCTGCCCGTTATTGGCTATATCAAGGGTATAGCCCATGCTTTGTATAAGTTCAGATGCGATAAGCTGATTGATTTCATTATCTTCTACAAGTAAAATATGCGCGCCCCCATGAGCGTATTCTGTGGTTAAGGTGTCTTGTGGTGCTATTTGCTGTATCATTGTTGTGTCAGGCAGCTCAAACACAGCGGTAAACGAGAACACCGAGCCCTTTCCAAGAGTACTTTCTACCCAAATTTTTCCTTGCATCATTTCTACAATGCGTTTTGAAATAACAAGGCCTAGCCCTGTGCCGCCATATTTGCGCGTAACAGAAGTGTCTGCCTGTGAAAAGGCTGAAAAAATCGTTTCCATTTGTTCATTTGTTAAGCCAATGCCGGTATCACAGATCCTAAAGACACAATGAAGCTTATTGCCCTCTTCCTTAGTTTCAATGGATAAGGTCACAGAACCTTCATGCGTGAACTTAATGGCATTGCCCACAAGGTTCATCAAAACTTGCTTTAAACGTATGGGGTCGCCAATGATTGTTTTTGTGGCATAGTTTCCTTCAAGCAACTTGCACTCAAGGTTTTTTTCTCTCATTTTTGGCAAAAAAAGGCTTTGTATTTCAGAGCAAATGTCATGAAGAGTGAAGGGCGTGTACTCTATTTCAAGCTTGCCGGCCTCAATCTTAGAAAAATCCAGTATATCATTGATAATACGCAATAAATTATTGGCAGACAAGGAAGCCTTTTCCAAATAATCCTGCTGATGCGATGTAAGGCCTGTCCGTGATAAAATATGCAACAACCCTAAAATGCCGTTCATGGGGGTGCGTATTTCATGGCTCATATTGGCCAAAAACTCACTCTTGGCACGCGCGCTTTTTTCAGCAGCTTGGGTGGCAGTATGTGCTTTTTCAAGAGCGGCATTTATTTCTCGTAAATCCTGCACATAGGAGATGACAACGTCTTCACTATTTATGACTGCTCTTTTTAAAATAACATCACAGGGTACGATTTCGCCTTGGGTCGTTTGCGCTGAAGCTTGCACACGAAATTGCCCTTGTTCCATTGCCATACCAAGCGCGTGACGAACCATAACATCAGAGCGCATACCATCCGACTGAAATTCGGGGAAAAGTTTCTGAAAATTTTCAATAAAATCTTGCATGCTCTTGAAGCCAAAGATTTCCCAAGCGGCCTGATTACAACCAATAAGTGCGCCCTTATCGTTAAACCAATTGATGCAAAACGGTGCGGCTGCCAAAATGGTACTTACGCGCTCTTCGGCATCTTGGATTTTTTGTATACCTGCCTTTACCTCAGTTAAATCCTTCATGTACGAGATTAAAATATCCTGTCCGGCAGCAACGGTACGGTAAAGTTTGACCTCAAGGGGAACAGACCTACCGCTTGTATGCACGCCTGTAATCTCGAACGTTATTTCTCCTTTTTGCCAGGCTTCCTGTAATTTTTCGCGGTGTACATCAATCGATTTTGCGCCGCTTGGCTGATATTCCGGCATGCGTTGATTGCCATTTTCTATAAAGTCTTCTTTTGAACGTAAACCAAATAACTGCACAATGGCATCATTACAATCAAGGCGTTTAAACGTATTGTCTAAAACGCTGACACCAAGAGGCAATCCTTTAAGCACGGCAGCGGTGAATTCCTCAGCAGCCTGTGTTTGCTTACGTGAAGCTTCAATTTCGCGCAGATCCTTAATATACCCTGCCAGCATGTATTCGCCATTATGCATAACGCGCACAAGGGTAACTTCGGTAGGGATACTGTTTCCTTCAAGGTCTTGCCCCACCCAATACGTTTCAGCAGAACCATTGACCAAACCTTCTTGCAAAACCTTGTGCATTCTATCAAGGGATTTAACGCCATCGGGTTGATATTCTGGAATAAGGCTAAAGAAGTTATCAAGAAATTCTTGCGCATTATTAAGGCCAAACATTATTGAAATGGCCTTGTTTCCACCCACTAGCGTAAAATCTTTGTTCCAAATCAAGGTACCAAAAGGACTTGCATCCAGAAGAATTTTTGTATGCTCTTCACTTTTGCGCAACTTGGTCATGTTTTCATAGTGGGCGCGCAAATCAAGTATATAGACCAAGACAACGGGCTCGCCATCTTGTTCGCCGCAAACAAGCGTTATGTCGCACGGAATGGGTTCGCCTTTAAGGTTGTTATGGATCCATTCTTTATGAACATATCCGGTTTCAAAGGCTTCTTCCAAGCAGCTTTGTATAATATGGGAAGATTTTTGTCCGTTTGGTTGGTATTCAGGAATAAGTTCGTCAAACCTATCAAGCACTTCTTGTTCGTTGTTTAGGTCAAACAGGCGTACTGTTTCTAGGCTACACCCAATAATTTGTAAATCTTTTGACCATGTTACCGTGGCAAGGGGCATGGTATCAAGCAAAAACTGCATCTGTTTTTTGCTATTCTCGATTTTCTTTTCTTTGGCGATAACATCTCGCATGTCACGGACATAACAAGCTAAAAATGTTTTTCCTTCGTCTATCGAGCGTACCAAAGAAACTTCGGTGGGAATGGGCTCGCCTTTCAAATTTTGATGCAGCCAATTGAATTCGCAATAGCCATCGCGTAAGGCATTTTGGATGTTAGCATAACCAAGCTCTGCAGAAGATAGACCGCCGGGTTGAAATTCCGGCGAACATTCACGAAAACGTTTTCTATATTCCTCAACATCTTTAAGCTCAAAAAGGTCCAAATAGGCACGGTTGCAGTACATCATGTTAAGATCTTCATCCCAATAGCTGAACCCTATAGGCATGGAATCCATAAATTTTGCAGCAAGGCGCGGCGGAAGGGGTGCGGACACGATGTTTTCAGCCATGGGATACTCTCTCAAAATAGCCATTGTTTACCAAAAAACAGCTAGAAGCACTGTAATAGTATTCTTAAAACTGTTATACTAGACTTTAGAAAATTGCAAGTTTTTATCTACATAAGCAAAGCCCCCTTGCGGGGGCTAGATTTTTAGTGCATGCTAAGAAGGTTTACACCTTCATGGCACAACCGCGTTTTATACAAAACCATTAAAAGTTGTACTGCATGTACATGCCAATTTTCCAGCTGTCTTCCTCGCTGTTGTCCAGCTAGTGTGAGGCACAAGCCAATCAATGTAGTTGTAACGGACGCGCACATCTTTACCGTCGCCACCAACGCCCAAGGCGTCACGGCCCCAGTCGTCTTTACCGATGTCAAAATAGAGCACTCCTTTAAGGCTTTCAGATGCGACAACGTCTATCTGCGTACGGAAACGGTGAACAGCGTTAAAGGTGTCATTGCTGGCGTTCCCGTCAGACCCCATGTTGCCCCATTCAAAACCAAACTGCCACAAGCCTTTGATGTTAAAATCAACAGCTTTAGCAGCTGAGGCGCCGCCCATGAGCATGCCGGTAGCCAAAAGTAGGGTGTGCCTTTTGGAATATGGGCAAAGACAATCTATTCCATATTTACATTACCGCTCTAAAATATTGTAAGCTCTTTTAGCTGACCTTTTTTTGATTTGTGGACGTACAGTTGTCAGGCCGCAAGTCTTTTATACAAATCAAAAGGAGTTTTATTTACTGATGTATAGCTGTAAGCTTTTTTGAACCTCCCGCCTAGCGGGAGATTTTCTTGGCACCAAAAAAAGCTGCCACAAAAGTGACAGCTTTTTTCAAATTAAAGCATAGTCATAAACTTTAAATTATTCGTTGTCGCCTTCTTCAAACTTTTGTTTGAGCAAATCCCCAAGGCTTTGGCCGGCTTCCGGGCCGGAGCGGCTGTATTCGCGGGGTTTTTTACGCTCTTCCTCTTCTTTAAGCTGTTTGATGGAAAGGCCAAGGCGACGGTCTTCAGCACTCACATGAATGATTTTGGCCTGAATTTCTTCGCCTTCTTTGTATATTTCAGCAGGGGTTTTGATTTTTTTGTTGCTAAGTTCAGACACGTGGATAAGGCCTTCAATGCCGTCTTCAACTTCAACAAAAAGACCAAAATCTGTGATGTTGGTCACTGTTCCTTTGACCATGCCGCCCACAG
>CAYJIX010000001.1:65796-110681 GCA_964370375.1 uncultured Desulfovibrionaceae bacterium
ATGCCCAAGGTGAACTTTTCACTTTCTTGATCCACGGTCAGCACTTTGGCTTGAACAGTATCGCCCACTTTGAAAAGTTCGTTGGGATGACGGATTTTTTTGGTCCATGAAATGTCAGACACGTGGATAAGGCCGTCAATGCCATCCTCAATGCCGATAAACATGCCAAATTCAGTGATATTTTTAATGGCGCCTTCAAGGATGGTGCCTTCAGGATAACGTTCACCCACAAGTTCCCAAGGATTGGGCTTTACTTGCTTCATGCCAAGGGAAATGCGCTTTTTCTCAGAATCAACGCCAAGGATAACCACATCCACCTCATCGCCCTGGCGAACCATTTGGGAAGGGTGACGGAGTTTGCGTGTCCACGACATTTCAGAAATGTGCACAAGGCCTTCCACACCGGAATCAAGCTCCACAAAGGCGCCATAATCCACAAGGTTGGTGACTTTGCCGGAATGGTGCGACGCTTCGGGGAAGCGTGCGGTAATATCCTGCCAAGGATCTGAAACCAGCTGCTTTAAGCCAAGCGACACTTTTTGCTTGTCCTTATCAAAGGAAAGCACTTTTAGCTCAAGGTCTTGTCCTAACGTGATCATTTCGCGTGGATGGCGGATGCGCTTCCACGACATATCGGTAATATGTAAAAGACCGTCAAGGCCGCCAAGGTCAACAAACACACCGTATTCGGTAATGTTTTTTGCCTTGCCTTGCACGATTTGGTTTTCAGCCAAGGTCAAAAGCAGGCCTTGACGTTTGGAATCGCGCTCTTCTTCAAGCAATACTCTGCGTGATACAATAACATTGCTACGCCGACGGTTGATTTTTAATACACGAAATTCATATTCCTGATTGACCAAAGCGTCCATATCGGGCACCGGACGCAAATCCACGTGGGATCCTGGTAAAAAGGCCTCAACGCCTCCTAAATCAACAGTGTAGCCACCTTTAATGCGGCGCATGATACGACCTTTGATGACGCCATTTTTTTCTTGCACGTCTTCAAGCTGGTCAAACAATTGCATCCGCTTTGCTTTTTCAAACGAAAGGGTAATTGTCCCTTCCTGTTCGTTCTTACGGGCCACAAAAACATCCACACGATCCTTTACACTAACGACCAGGTTGCCCTCGGCATCACGAAATTCTGCTGTGGGGATTTGTCCTTCGGACTTAAAATTCACATCCACAAGCACGTGATCGTCGTCAATGCGGACAATTTCGCCCTTGACAATGGTACCTTCTTCAAGATCACCAAAATCAATGCTAAGATAGCCGTCAAGAGCACTCGCAAAATCAAAATCCGCATCCATGCCTTGTGTTTCCATGTTTTCCTTGGTCATACTGCCTCCAACCAAATACGCAAAATTCCCACTTTCAGCGGGTTAAAATTTGTAGCATCGGAATTAAAAAACATCAAGCTTTTTCTTGTATCCATAACAATATAAAAGGAGCATGCATCCATGCAGGCTATAAAATACAATTTTTATGACTTTTGACCATGGGCAAACATGGATCTAGCAACACTTTTATAAAAACTCAAACAGTTGCGACGCCATGAGATTTCAACATGATGGATGATAACCAAAACAAAAGCATGGCTTTATCCTGACAGATCTTGCTGGATTCGTTGACATGTACACGGGTTCGTTGATATACATTTTGGATAGCACACGGTACCCCTTTGGCTGGAAATACCCACAAAAACACCATGGGCGTTTTTGCATAAGGGAACGTCTATAGCCTGACAACACAAACCGTAATGCATCAAGCATGGGAGGAAAGCGTGGCTGAAATCGTATGTAAAGCATTAACCTTTGATGATGTATTACTTGTCCCCGGTTATTCAGAGGTTACTCCGGATAAGGTGGACGTAAGCGCACAACTAACCCCCACAATCCCCTTAAAAATTCCCCTTATTTCCGCTGCAATGGATACGGTGACTGAATCGAGTATGGCCATTTCCATGGCCCGTGCAGGCGGCATCGGCATCATCCATAAAAACATGAGCATTGACCAACAAAAGCTTGAAGCTGAAAAGGTCAAAAAATCAGAAAGCGGCATGATCCTTGACCCCATCACGGTCAAGCCCGAAGACACCGTTGCCTTTGCCTTAGACCTGATGCGCTCATACAGGGTTTCTGGCATGCCGGTTGTTGAAGGCAAAAACTTGGTAGGCATTTTGACAAACCGCGACGTGCGCTTTGTTGAAAATTTACAAGGAACCCTTGTAAATGAGGTCATGACACGCGAAGACCTTGTTACCGTGCCTACGGGCATAACCCTTGACGAAGCCAAATACCACCTTCACACGCACCGTATTGAAAAACTTTTGGTAGTGGATGATGAAGGCCGACTTGCCGGTCTTTTAACCATGAAAGACATTGACAAGGTGCAAAAATATCCTGACGCTTGTAAGGACAGCAGTGGAAGATTGCGCGTTGGCGGCGCCATTGGTGTTGGCAACGACTGTTTGCCAAGGGCTGAGGCTCTGTTGCAGGCAGGCGTTGATATTTTAGTTTTAGATTCTGCTCACGGTCATTCGCGCAATGTGATTGAAGGGGTGCTTGCCGTAAAAAGTGCCTTCCCCAATTGCCAACTTATTGCAGGCAATGTAGCCACGTATGAAGGTGCCAAAGCTTTGTTGAAAGCAGGCGCCGATTCTGTAAAAGTAGGCATTGGCCCTGGCTCCATTTGCACCACGCGTGTTGTTGCAGGCGTGGGAGTTCCCCAAATTACTGCCATTTCTGAATGTGCTCGCGCAGCCCGCGAAATGGATCGCTGCTGTGTGGCTGACGGCGGTATCAAATACTCCGGAGATGTGGTCAAGGGATTGGCCATGGGGGCACATTCCATGATGGTAGGCAGCCTTTTTGCCGGTACGGCCGAAAGCCCGGGAGAAACCATTCTATACCAAGGTCGTACCTATAAAATCTACCGCGGCATGGGCTCCATTGATGCCATGAAAGACGGCAGTTCTGATAGGTATTTTCAAGAAAAAAGCCGTAAACTTGTACCCGAAGGTATTGTGGGCCGCGTTCCGTATCGCGGTGCCATGTCAGACACCATTTACCAGCTTGTGGGCGGTTTACGCTCGGGCATGGGGTATTGCGGCACAGCAAACCTTGAAGAACTTTATAAAAAAGCACAGCTTGTGGAAATTTCAGCAGCGGGCCTGCGCGAAAGCCATGTGCATGATGTCATCATCACTAAAGAAGCTCCAAATTATCGTGTTGAATAACGGCTAACAACCCGCAACACGTAGGGATGCCATTTTACGTTCATAGTATTTTAACACTACCAAGAGGCGGTCATGCCAAGTAAGGTTATTATTATAGATTATGGTTCACAAGTTACCCAACTTATTGCACGTCGAGTTCGCGAAGCAGGAGTGTATTCTGAAATCCACCCCTGTGTGGTTACTGCCAGCGATGTGGCCGCCATGCAGCCTTCAGCCGTTATCCTTTCAGGAGGCCCTGCAAGTGTTGGTGAAGAGGACGCCCCGGAACTTGACAAAGGGTTTTTGGAGCTTGGCGTGCCTGTCCTTGCCATTTGCTACGGCATGCAACTTGTGGCGCACAACATGGGGGGCCAGCTTATCCAGTCGGAAATCCGTGAATATGGACCGGCAGACCTTACCTTTGTGGCTGATTGCCCCTTGTGGGAGGGCATAGAAAAAACAGAAACCAGCCGTGTATGGATGTCACATGGTGATACGGTAAACGTACCGCCCCAGGGATTTACTGTCGTTGGCAGCACCCAATCCTTACCCATTGCAGCCATGGCTGACGTTTCGCGCGCAATTTATGCCGTGCAGTTTCATCCGGAAGTTTATCACACCGATGATGGCGAACGCATGTTGCACAACTTTTTATTCACCATAGCCCGTATTACTCCTGATTGGACCATGACGTCTTTTGTGGAAAGGGTTATTGAAGATGTCAAATCAACCGTTGGCGATGGGCATGTGGTCTGTGCTTTATCAGGCGGGATTGATTCTACTGTTGTGGCGGTGCTGTTGCACAAAGCCATTGGCAAACGGCTGCACTGCATTTTTGTGGACAACGGCGTTTTGCGTGCAGGAGAAGGCGAAGAAGTGGTCTCGTATTTACGCGAACATTTTGACCTAAACCTGACCTTTGTACAAGCTCAAGACCGTTTCCTTGATTTATTGGCAGGCGTTGAAGATCCTGAAAAGAAACGCAAAATCATCGGGCATACCTTTATTGACGTTTTTGATGAAGAAGCCCGTGCCATTGGCCAGGTCGACTTTTTGGCGCAAGGCACCCTTTACCCTGATGTGATCGAATCGGTATCGCATAAGGGCCCTTCTGCGGTTATCAAAAGCCACCACAATGTGGGAGGCTTGCCAGAAACCATGAAGTTAAAGCTTATTGAGCCGCTCCGCGAACTTTTTAAGGATGAAGTTCGTAAAGTTGCTATGGAACTTGGCTTTCCCGATTCCATCACGTGGCGTCACCCCTTCCCGGGGCCCGGCTTGGCTATCCGTGTTGTGGGCGAGGTTACCCGTGAACGCTTAGACATTTTGCGCAAAGCTGACAAAATTGTCCAGGCAGAGCTTAAAGCTAGTGGTTGGTATCGTAAAGTTTGGCAGGGATTTGCCGTCCTTTTACCCTTAAAGACCGTGGGTGTCATGGGCGATGGACGCACCTATGAACATGTCATTGCCCTGCGCGTTGTGGACAGCGTAGACGCCATGACTGCTGACTGGGCACGGCTACCTGCTGACCTTTTAGAGCGTATATCTGGGCGTATTATCAACGAGGTCAAAGGGGTTAATCGAGTGGTCTATGACATTTCTCCCAAGCCCCCAAGCACCATTGAATGGGAATAACACCTAGCAGGCTTTTAATGCGCACCTTTTGTGCAATATCTTCAAAAACATATAACATATAACCCATATGGATATCTGATGTTTGGCATTGGCGGTACTGAACTTTTGGTGATCCTTGTTGTGGCCTTGCTGGTGCTTGGCCCACAAAGTTTGCCTAAAATCGCACGCACCCTTGGCAAGGCTATGGGCGAATTTCGGCGTGTTTCCACAGAATTTCAACGAACCTTAAACATGGAAGTTGAGCAAGAAGAACACGCAAAACGCAAGCAAGAAGCAGAAAAAGATCTTATTGCAAACACATCAACGCCACCTTCTGAAACCACGCAAGAAGCACCAATTCTTGACCCAAAAGAATCTATAAAGGATTCTGACACGGCAAACCACAAGGCTTCGGCATGACAGAAGTGCAGAATACGCCACAGCTGCAAAGCCATACTGACAAAACAACGTCAGAAAATGGCAGCGAACACGCTGACATGGTTGGGGAAACATGTCCTGAGGGGGATTATTCCTTGTGGCCCCCTGCAAGCGAAACCGTACACCCTTATGCTGCTGTTTCTACAAAATCAGCAAACAAGGCACAAGACGGCGTAACGTCTGAAAATGCAACAGAAGACGCAACACCTGAAAAGGTAGTGCCTGATGAATTGCCGTCTGAAGACGAAATATCTGAGGATACAGCTTTTGAAGATGTAGCCCCTCACGGTTCAGCAGAAGGGGCTGAGGCACAAGCTCAACCGACAGCAAGCCAAAGCGATTCTACAAAAATTCCGTATACAAACGCCCCACCTAAGGCGCCACCGCCTCCTCCAACGCCGCCTTCCGGCTCGACTGATTCAGATGATGAAGAAGCGCCCATGAGCTTGCTTGGACATTTAACAGAGTTGCGCTCGCGCCTTTTGCGCATGTTCATCAGTATTGGTGTGTGTTTTTTGGGCTGCTATGCAGTAGCCAAACCGTTGTTCTATTATTTGGCCTTGCCGCTAATCCATGTGCTCCCTTCAGACAGTCGCCTTATGTTCACAGGTTTACCGGGCGGTTTTTTTGTAGAGCTTAAAGTAGCCTTTGTGGCAGGCATTTTTGCAGCAAGCCCTTATATTTTTTATCAAATATGGTCATTCATTGCGCCAGGACTCTATAGCCACGAGCGGCGCTATATCATACCATTGGCTGTGATTTCAGCCGTATTTTTTCTTGGTGGGGCAAGCTTTTGCTATTTTGTTGTGTTTCCGTTTGCCTTTACTTTTTTTGTCAGCTACGCCTCAGAAATCATTGTGGCCATGCCCTCCATCAATGAATATTTAAGCCTTTCCTTGCAGCTGCTCATCGCTTTTGGGCTTATTTTTGAAATGCCACTTTTTGCCTTTTTCTTGGCGCGCATGGGGATTCTTACCGCAACGCGCATGCGCAGCTTTCGCCGTTATGCCATTTTAGGTATTTTTGTGGTGGCAGCCATCATGACACCGCCGGATATTTTTTCACAATTACTCATGGCGTTGCCCATGTTCTTGTTGTATGAATTGAGTATCATTGTGGCGGCTTTTGTGGGCAAAAAGGACAAAGCATCTACAACCTCTGAGGAGAAAACCTCATGACTCGTATCGGCACAGTTTCGCGCACAACCTCTGAAACCTCTGTCAACCTTCGTTTAAACCTTGACGGAGACGGCACAATCAACGTCAAAACCGGCTGGGGATTTTTGGACCACATGTTGACCTTGACAGCGTTTTGGGCAGGTTTTGACCTTGAGATTGAAGCTACAGGCGATACCCATATAGACGCGCACCACCTGGCCGAAGATATCGGCCTTTGCCTTGGAACTGCCTTGATTGAAGCCCTTGGCGAGCGTAAAAACATTGCAAGAGTCGGCTATGGGCGTGTGCCCATGGACGAAGCCTTAGCAGAGGTGACCCTTGATTTGTCCGGAAGACCATGGCTTGAATGGCGTGGCGATGACCTTTTGCCGCCCATATTAGCCGGGGAAGAGCGCGACCTATGGCGTGAATTTTACAAAGCCTTGATGTCAACGGGGCGTTTCAATCTGCATATCCATTTTTTGTATGGGAAAAATGGGCACCATCTTCTGGAATCTGCGGCCAAAGGTTTTGGCATTGCCCTTGCCGCTGCTGTAGCATGCTCAAAGAATGGGGTTCGTAGTACCAAAGGGAGTCTTGACTAATGAAACATTCAATCTATGCAGCCCTTATGGGCTTATTGCTTATTGGGCTTTTAGGCTGCCAGCAGCCACACAAGGTGCAAGTGCCGCTGCCAAACATTACAGTTGGCCTGACTGGCGCGGTTCAGCCCATGGGTACTACTGACCTTTTGGCAGGATTTATTGAAGAAGATAGAAGCCTTGCAACCCCTGAAGCCTTGCTAACGTTTGACGAAAACATGTTGCGCATTGTGCGCGAAAGCTCAACCCGTCAAGTAGATCCAATCCCGGCAGGCCCCGGGGTGGATCCTTCTGCACGGCGCGCTGCTGGGTATAACTCTGCCCTGGAATATTGGGTCAGTGTGGGCAAGCAAGCAGGGGTGGAGCTTTTGATTGTGCCGCAAATCCTAAACTGGGAAGAACGCCAAGGCAGTGCTGCTGGAGTTGTCAGCTCTGCAGCCATTGATGTGAATTATTACCTTATTAACATCAAAGAAAACAGCCTTATACAGCGTTCACACTTTGAGGAAAAGCAATTGCCTTTAGCCAGCAACCTCCTAGACATAGGCACCTTTTTAAAACGTGGCGGCAAATGGCTAACAGCCCAAGAATTGGCTGACGAAAGTGTGCAAAAAATGATTGAGGAGTTTGGGCTGTGATTATCTTTCCCGCAGTGGATATCCAAGGGGGCAAGGCGGTACGCTTAAAACGCGGCATTGCTCATGAACAGACTGTTTTTTTTGACAATCCCGTTGAAGCAGCCTTGCATTGGCAAAACCTAGGCGCAGAATGGCTGCATGTGGTAGACCTTGACGGCGCCTTTGACGGAGTTTCTCCAAACACTGAGCTGGTGCGCCAAATTTGTGCAGCCTTGACCATACCCGTGCAACTTGGCGGTGGGATACGAGATGAGCGTATTGCCAAATCCTGGCTTGATGCCGGTGTGAGACGCCTTATCATTGGCACCATGGCCCTTGAAGAGCCAAAACTTTTTGCCAAGCTCTGCAAGGCATGGCCAGGACGCGTTGGCGTATCCTTAGATGCTGAAAAAGGCCGCTTAAAATCACGCGGCTGGGTTGGTGCAACAGGCCTGACCGTTGACGATGTTGTACCGCGCCTTGCCGATGACGGGGCAGCTTTTTTGATCTATACAGATATTGAGCGTGACGGCATGCAGTGTGGCGTCAATCTTGAAAGCTTGACCCATCTTGCAAACACAAGCCCTGTACCTGTTATTGCAGCAGGTGGCGTGGCTACGCTTGATGATGTTAAGGCTGTATATCCTCTTTCCAAAACAGGACAATTTGAAGGGGTCATTACAGGCCGCGCTGTGTATGAAGGAACACTTGATCTGGCAGAAGCCATGGCTTGGATACGCCAACAAGCGTAACAGACTTTTAAAGAAATACAATCTGGGTTGTCAGATTGCTTTTTTCTCGTTGCATGGACAATAAGAGTCCTATGCTTCCTCAAAAAAACAATCTTTCTAGCATCTTGTACTTTTTGAAAAGTCTGTAAAAAGTCCATAATAAGCATTATATCAAAAGTTTTTTTACAACGAATTTTTACAAAATTTGGTAATAAACGGTAACGTCCCGATTGCTAGAAAATGGGATAGGAAAAGCGTTCTGCCATGTTGTTTTACGAGTGCCGCTCTACCTTATATATCACCGCGTAACGAGGCCTAAACATGTGGGATGTTATCATTATAGGTGGGGGGTGTACAGGCGTTGGCATTTTGCGCGATTTGTCCATGCGTGGGGTAAAGTGCCTTTTGCTTGAACAGCGCGACCTTGCCCATGGCACAAGCTCTCGCTTTCATGGGCTTCTCCATAGCGGAGCACGCTACGCTGTTTCAGACCCTCAAGCCGCCCAAGAATGTATTGCGGAAAATGCCATTTTGCGCCGTATAGGTACGCATTGCGTGGAACCGAACACGGGCTTGTTCATACGCACGTGCCACGATGATCCAAGCTATGAGGAAACATGGCTTGCCGCCTGTGCAGCCTGCGGCATTGAAGTACAGCCTTTGGCTATCTCTGACCTGCTCAAGCAAGAACCGGAACTCAGCCCCCATATCCTGTCAGCCTATACCGTACCCGATGCAGGCGTGGATGGTTTTCGTCTGGTTTGGCAAAACGCCTTGTCGGCACAGCGTCATGGCGGTACCTTTCAAACCTATGCGCAGGTTACAAAAGTTCAACATGCAAACGGCATAGTTACAGGCGTTCATGCGCAAAACATGCACACGAATGAGAGCGATTTTTTACCCTGTCGCCTGCTTATAAACGCCACAGGCAGCTGGGTTGACTCCATTGCAGGCATGGCTGGCACATCGATGCCTGTGCAACCTGATAAAGGCACCCTTATTGCCTTTAATCATCGCGTGACAGAACGCATCATCAACCGCTTACGCACCCCGTCTGACGGTGACATTTTTGTACCTCATGGCTCCATTACCATTTTTGGCACCACATCAGGGCCGGCAAAAACTGCTGACGACACAAGCCCTTCCATGCAGCACGTGCAAAGATTGCTTGAACTTGGGCGAAGCGTCATGCCACGGATTGACAGCTTTCGTATTTTGCGTGCGTTTGCAGGCACAAGGCCGCTCTATGCCGCGTCAAACGAAACCTTGGGCCGTGGCGCGTCCCGTCATCATATGGTGATTGACCATGAACACGAGGGCTTATCGGGCATGATCTCTGTTTGCGGTGGAAAGCTCACCACATACCGCCGCATGGCTGAAAGCGTATCTGACCTTGCTTGCCTAAAGCTTGGACACAACGCCGTCTGTACAAGCGCAGATGAACCCCTTGTGCTACCGCCTTCAAAAAACACCATGGCCCGCGCCGCTACTGTTTTTCCTGCTCAAGGCATGGAGCTTGCTCTTTCAAGGCTTGGCGATGCCTTTGAAGGGGCCGTTGAGCGTGCCGAAGCTGAACCACACAAAAAAGCGTTGCTGTGCGAATGTGAAATGGTGACTGTTGCCGAATTTGAACAAGTGGCTTCAGAGCCCACGACCCATAACCTTAATGATATTCGCAGGCGTACACGCATGGGCATGGGCACCTGCCAGGGTACCTTTTGCGGTGTGCGCGCAGCAGCCCTTGCAGCAGAAATTGATGCCACCATGCCTGCCTTTGGTGCTGAACAATTGCGCACATTCCAGGATGAGCGTTGGGCAGGTTTTCGCCCTGTATTATGGGGGTTGGAACTGCGCGAAGTGGAGCTTGCACGCAACATTTATGGTGCAACGCTCAATATAGATGGGGATAGGTATGACAAGCCGCAGTGACGTTCTTGTTATAGGTGCCGGGCTCTCCGGCATGCTAGCCGCGCTTTTTGCAGCACGTGCCGGCAGACGCGTTCGCCTTGTGACGCGCGGTGTCGGTGCCTTAAGCATTGGCAGTGGCACCTTAGACATGCTTGGAGCCATGCCCGACGGGACAACACTAGGCAAGGCAGGTTATGCCACGCCTTTTGAGGCCATGCCTGATTTACCCCCAAAGCACCCCTATCAGCTGGCAGGCGCACAATGCGCCAAAGACGCCTGCGCAGAATTTGCCAAACTTTGCTCTGATTATGGCTATCCTTATATATCAAACAGTTGCAACTCTTTTATTCCTACGGTGGCAGGCACATTAAAACCTTCCTACCTCACCCCTGCCACCATGGATACAAAAGGCGTTGAGCTGGCTCAAAGGGTGCTGCTTTTGGGGATTGAAGGTCTTAAAGACGTACATCCAAAGTACATGCTAAAAAACCTTCAGCAAAAAAGCAGCCTGCAACACAAAAAACTCAACGCGATCATGTTGCCGTTTCCATTTCATAAGGTCAATGAAGGGCGCGACCTGTCAGTGCTTGACTTGGCACGATTTTTAGATACCGAACAAGGGCAACAGTGGTTTATCAACAAAACCCAAACAATACTTGACAATCTTGGTATAGACAGGCCCTCTACGGCCTTGATTGTGCCGCCTTTTTTAGGTTCCATGCCCTCCATTGCGGTGCATGAAAAGCTGCAAAAATCCCTAGGAATTAGCTTGCACGAATCCATCAGCGTTCCTCCCGGTGTGAGCGGCTGGCGGCTCTACCTATTGCTTCAGGCGCAATTGCAACAAGCGCGCGTGGATATTGTGGAAAATGTGCAAGTCCTACGTGCCCTTACCAAAGAGAACCTTTGCACAGGGGTTGTGGCCCAATGTGCCGGAAAAGAGCGTGTTTTTGCTGCAAATACCTGCATCATAGCCACAGGCGGATTGTTTGGAGGTGGCATTGTCACAACGCCAAAAAGCACCACCGAGGCCCTATTTGGTTTAGAACTAAGCCCCACAGCTTCATGCGAGGATTGGTCGGCAGAACAAGCCTTTGGCCCTGTTTCCCATGGCTTTGCCCGTGTGGGTGTAACCGTTAATACAGCCTTTCAACCGGTGGATGAGCAGGGCAAGGTCTTGTTCGATAATGTTGTTGTGGTAGGCCGCACCTTAGGGCATTATGACCATGTTGTGGAAAAATCCGGCAACGGAGTGGCCCTTGTTTCAGCATATGCTGCTGTTCAACGTTTACCTAAAATGTAAAAAACATACAGCGGCACAAAGTTCCTGTTCGTGCTTGCCGCCTTACCTTACGAGAAGCGTATGAAACCTGTTGCCTCCATCGACAAATGCACCACCTGCTCTGCCTGTGTGGTTCACTGTCCGGTTACGGCAGCCACACGCCTTTTTAACGGTCCAAAGCTAACAGGGCCATCCTCTGAACGGTTCAGACTGTTTGCCCATGGCGAAATTGACGCTTTAGGCTACTGCTCTAATTGTAAAAATTGTGATATTTCTTGCCCTTGTAATGTTCACGTTTCTGCCTTAAACATGCTGGCCAAGGCTAGGTATACACAGCAGCATCCGGCCCCCCTTTGCGATAGGCTCCTTGCCCATGGTCGTTTTATGGCAGACGCCTATTTTAGAGCACAAGGTGTTCTTCCCTCAGTAGTACAACCACTTACTCACGCTTTTACGCGCCTATGCATGCACAATAGGCTTACGCGTTCCATATTGGACAAGGTGGGTATTGATGCCCGTGCTCCTCTACCCATGTTTGAAAGGCAAAGCTTTACAAGCTTTATGCGCATGTACAAGCAGCCTGCCTTTGATAAACAGGTTCTGTTTTTCCCCGGATGCTATATCAACGACTATGATCTGCGCACGGGCATGGATACAGTCCATCTACTCAATGCCGCAGGCTTTTATGTGCAAATACCTGCCAAGGCACACTGTTGCGGCCTGCCCCTTATCAGTAACGGCTTTATGGAAAAAGCACAGCAATGCGCAACAACACAAATGGCAGCTTTTACGCAAGCGCTGCAACACAACATCCCCATCCTTACGGCGTGCACCAGCTGCAGTTTGATGTTTACACAAGATTATGAGGAATTTTTTCCGGATATTGTGAAAAAAAGCGGAATTGCTACCGCAGTCTATGATGTGGGTGAATTTTTATGGAACCTTGTTGAGCAAGGCGACTGGCAACCCCATTTTCGCACAAGCCCAACCAGACTTTTGTACCATGCCCCATGCCATTTACGTGCTCAAGGCACAGGTTCGTATTGCCTTGAGCTTGTACGATTTGCCACAAAAACGTATGTGGAGGAAGCTCGCGCAGGGTGTTGCGGCATGGCAGGAAGCTATGGTTTTAAAAAACGCAGCTATGATGTGGCAAGGCTTGTGGGGCAAGATCTTTTTACCGCAGTACGCAACAGCGCAGCAGAATATGCCCTTACAGAATGTGGCACGTGCAGGCTGCAAATAAGCCATCATACCCATGTGCCAAGCATCCATCCGTTATCTTGGTTACGCGGTTTACTGCTGTAAAAAAACAGAAAAATGTACAAAATTGTGCGCTGCTGACACGATTACTAAAGATCGCTTTGGAGGCTGTATGGCTTGTCGTTGCTTGTGTTTACCTGTGCGTCTGCATGCTTGTTTATGGGCTTTGCGCCATAGCATTGTTCCCATCTTATGTTGCCTCATGGTGCTGGCTTTTGCAAACAAAGCTGTGGCAAAGGCCCCTTCCCCATCGCTTGACAGCATGATAGGTCAAATGCTCATGGTGGGCTTTCGCGGTTTGGACGAAACCTCTTCTGACGTGCAAGGCGTGCTCAAGCGTATTGAAGACGGGCACCTTGGCGGTGTGATCTATTTTGAATACGATGTGACCACAAAAACGCCCCTGCGCAATATTCATTCCTTGGAGCAGGTCAAAAACCTTTCCGCGCGTTTGCAAAAAAAAGCAAAAATCCCACTTTTTATAGCCATTGATCAAGAAGGCGGACGAGTGCGACGCTTAAAACCGCCGCGGCTTCCGATCATGGAACTGCCTTCGCCCAAAACCATGGGTAAAGGCACAGAGCAAGCAACCTATAATTGGGGCCTAGTCACAGGAAAGCTGCTTAAAGACCTTGGCATTAACCTTAATTTTGCCCCGTCTGTAGATTGCGATGTGTATCCCAAAAGCCCTGCCATTGGTGCGCTTGACCGTGCTTTTGCAAAGGAGCCCACCTTGGTGGCAAAGCACGCTCGTCAATTTGCCCATGGCATGGCAAAGCATGGCATTATAAGCAGTTACAAACATTTCCCCGGGCATGGCAGCGCGCGAACCGATACCCATTTAGACCTTACAGACATCACAGACACCTGGTCTGAGGCAGAGCTTTTGCCGTATTTGGAAGAAAACAGACCAACTACCCCCATGATGGTCATGGTAGGGCACCTTTTTAACAAAAAATTAGACCCTGATTTTCCTGCAACCTTATCGTATGCCATGCTCAACAATTTGTTACGAAAACGCCTTAACTGGCAAGGTGTTATCGTAACAGACGACATGCAAATGCAGGCCATTGGTAAAATGTTTTCGCAAAAAGAAGCTTTGCAACACGCCATCAATGCCGGAGTAGACCTTATTGTTGCCGGCAACAACGTGCTTTATGACTCAAGCATTGCAGAAAGCATGCACAACGACATTGCACGCTTGGTGCATGAGGGCAAGGTTACAAAAGAGCGGATTTATGAATCCTATCAGCGCATAATCAACTTAAAGCAACAAGCAGGCCTCATGCCAATCGTACACTGACATTGTCTATACAAAAACAGCCTATGCCATTTTTAACAAAATCATACTTGAAAGAATATTCGATTTGCAGTAGTATATACATATGCTTTTAATGGTAGCCTAACGCCTGTTCTATCCATTTGATTACCTTTATACTATGCAACTTTAAGGCTACTTCAAGGTAGATGTTTTTTTATACACCCTATTTTGGGGTACACGTCCAAATCTTTTACTGTAGGAGTATTTTCACATGGCACAAGTAGTAGAGTTTATTCCTAATTTTAGCGAAGGCCGCGACCAAAAAGTTATCGACGCGTTGGTAGCAGAATCAAAAAGCGTACCCGGTGTGGTGCTTTTGGATTATTCCTCCGACGCAAGCCACAACCGCAGCGTCTTCACATTGGTGGGTGACCCTAAGGGCATTGCCGAAGTAGCCTTTAAGCTGTGCAAACTTGCCAGCGAATCCATTGACATGCGTAAACACGCAGGCGAACACCCACGCATGGGCGCAACAGACGTTATGCCCTTTGTGCCGATTAAGGAAATATCTATCGAAGAATGTGTGGAAATCTCCAAACAAGTGGCAAAACGCGTTTGGGAAGAACTTGGAATTCCAAGCTTCTTATACGAATCCTCTGCTGCACGTCCTGAGCGCACCAACCTTGCCACCTGCCGTAAAGGTCAATTTGAAGGCATGCCCGAAAAACTGTTACAAGAAGAATGGGCACCTGACTTTGGCGAAAGAAAAATCCATCCCTCAGCCGGTATCACTGCCATTGGTGCTCGTCCTCCCTTGGTGGCCTTTAACATCAACTTGGGCACCTCTGACATCAACATTGCCAATGCCATTGCCAAAACCGTTCGCGCCTCAAGCGGCGGCTTTAAATATTGTAAAGGCATCGGCGTTATGCTGGAAGACCGCAATATAGCTCAAGTATCCATGAACATGGTCAACTTTGAAGGCACCCCTCTTTACAGAGTGTTTGAAGTGGTACGCGCGGAAGCCAAACGCTGGGGCGTTCCCATTATTGGTAGCGAAATCATTGGCCTTACCCCTGCCAAAGCCCTTGTGGATTGCGCAGAATACTATCTGCAAATTGAACAGTTTGACTACAAAAAGCAAGTGTTAGAAAACCATTTGCTGTAGTCGCTCCTGATAGATCCTTTTTTCAACATACCATTGCCGAAAATTCACACGCTATGTTCTGGTTTCCGGCAATGGTATTTGTGGGATATGCACCCAAAAAAACAATGTACACCTTAAACGTTGTATTTTTCTGTATGGACCACCCTACTTCTAAAGGGGGCCAAAACACCTTGCGGCCCATATTTTTGGAGAAATAGCATGAAATTACAAGACATGACCCTTGTGGAATTTAGCAACCTTTTAGCTTCTGATGCTCCGGCTCCCGGTGGCGGTTCCACAGCTGCACTTTCAGGCGCGCTTGGCGTATCGTTAAGCGCCATGGTGGCAGCCCTTACCGTTGGCAAAAAAAAATACGCCGACCATGAAGCCCTTGCCCAATCGGCCATGGCCCAAGCAAAAGCCCTGCAAGAACAGCTCATTGACCTTTTGGACAGGGACACCGAAGCCTTTAACGGTGTCAGTGCAGTATTTAGCATGCCAAAAGACACGGACGAAGAAAAAGCCGCCCGTTCAGCCGCCATGCAAGAAGCGTTAAAAGCTTGTACGCTTACACCTTTTGAAATGATGGAATGTGCGCTCAAATCCTTAGAATTGACCAGCTCACTTGTGGGCAAATCCAATGCCAGTGCCGCCAGCGACCTTGGCGTTGCTGCCCTTAGCCTTAAAGCGGCTGTTCAAGGCGCTTGGCTGAACGTGCTTATCAACATTTCAGGCATTAAAGATGCCGCCTTTGCAGATAAATACCGTGCTGACGGTGAAGCACTGCTTGCAAAAGCACTGCCCCTTGCTGACTCCATTTATAACGACATCGTAAAAAGCCTATAGCAGAGTGTTGAAAAAGGGTAATCTGCTTTGTCGGGCTCGGTTTTTGCTCCGGTCATTTATGTCTAAATAAACTCCGCTCCGCAAAAAACTTCGCCCTCCTAGCATCTTACCCTTTTTGAACACCCTGCCCTTAGCGATGGATAGGTGTGGTGCCAGCTGAACAATTTTTGCCTTATCATGGGGGAGGAAGACTCCCTTCTAAAAACACCTTCTTCCTACTATCCAGCCCTTTTTGAACACCCTGTCCTTACTAGAAAATTGAAAGAAAGACAAAAAACAGATCACTTATGTATGTACACGATGTGACCTGTTTTTTATGTATTAGGCTATTTGAAGGGGAAGGCATTCCCCTTTTTTATGGCTATGCCTCAAGATCATGCATATGTCATGCGCAGGCTGTTACGTATACGTCCTTGTGGTGGCAATCGTGCTGCCCGCTGGATAAACGCTATATTTCCCCCGCCCTTCTGCATCGGTAGTTGCCTCGGCAAAAAACGGATAGGTGTTTGCCATAATATAGGGAAACAAGGCTTTAAAAGCCGGATGCGCCTGCTTTAAGGCAAGGGCTTCATGGCACGGTAGCCAAAAAACTTTGCCTTCACTGCTGGGGCACAGCTCCCCTGAATAGGTATCACAGACAAAATACACACTCAGATAATCCATGGCCTTGGGTCGACACACTTGCATGTTTCCGGCAAATTGCAGTCCGTGCAGGGTCAGTCCTGTTTCTTCCTTCATTTCACGAAGGCAGGCTTCATGCATGGGCTCTGCATGGTTTTTATGGCCACCCGGAATGGTGATGGTTCCGGCAAAGGGTGGATTGGCCCTTTCAATCAGCAAGATGGCATCCCCTTGACGCACAAAGGCAAAAACAACAATGGCAGTATTTGCTCTGGTGACACAGCTTGTAATGTCTTGATTCACTAAATCGCCCCCTCGTGCAACAGTCACGTTTACAAATAGAGCTAAAAAAACCGCCCTTTTTCAGCCAACGCTAAGGGCAGACTCTCTAAAAAATAGTAGGTTGTAGGAAAAGGACAATTGTAGCAGGAAAAATTTATGCCCCTCAGGGTGCAGTCCATGTATTTTGCTTTCTGCCTTTTCTGTCTTTTGTCTTTCCCTCCCCCACACCTTCATCATGGGCAGGCTGTTCAAAAAGGGCTGGAGGCAAGGCAAGCGCAGTTTTTTATTCCGTCACAGGACGCTTTGGTCCATGTCGGAATAAAAAACTAGCTTAACGCCGCATACAGCCCTTTTTCAACAGCCTGTCATACGAGCAAGTCGCGCAAGCGCTTCATCTAGGGTGGCCTCAGAACGAGCAAAATGCAGCCTCACCAAATGGTTGACAGGCTCACGGAAAAAACTCGAACCCGGCACAGCAGCAACTCCAACTTTTTTGATCATCCATTCGCTAAACTGGTAATCGCTCCAGCCATGGAATTGTTCCGTCTGTAAAAACTTGCTAATATCCACCATAACAAAATAGGTGCCTTGGGGGACGTTATGTTCCAGCCCTATATTTGTTAAACCATTGATAAAAATATCTCTTTTTTTGGTATATAAGTCTTGCAAGTCTTCGTAATAAGCACGCGGAAAATCAAGGGCAACTGTGGCGGCCTCTTGCAACGGGTGCGGCGCGCCCACGGTAAGAAAATCATGAACTTTTTTAGCATGTTCAATAATTTCTGGCGGCCCTATAAGATAGCCCAAACGCCAGCCTGTGATGGAATAGGTTTTGGACAGGGACGAGCAACATATCACGCGGTCTTTAAGCCCGGGAAGCGTTGCTGCATGCACATGCTTATGGGGTTCAAATACGATATGTTCATACACTTCATCAGTAATGATAAAGGCATCGTATTGCACAGCTAACTTCCCGATATAACGCAACTCTTCTTCTGTAAAAACTCTTCCGCAAGGGTTTGAAGGGTTACAAACAATGATTGCTTTAACGCCTTGTTTGAACGCCTCTTCCAAGACCTTTTTATCGAACAAAAAATCCGGAGGATTGAGCGGAACAAAAATAGGTTCCGCACCGGATAAAATGGCATCTGCGCCATAATTTTCGTAAAACGGTGAAAAAATAATGACCTTATCCATGGGATTGCACACGGTCATCATGGCAGTCATCATGGCTTCGGTACCGCCACAGGTTACAACTATATCGGTATCAGGGTTTACCTCAACGCCGCTAAACATGCTATGTTTTTGCGCCAGTGCACGGCGAAAGTCAGGAGCGCCAAAGGTCACAGAATATTGATGAGGCCCTTTTATGGCAATGCGCGCAAGGGCATCTGTGATGGCTTTTGGAGGGTCAAAATCAGGAAAACCTTGCGAGAGGTTGATAGCCTCGTACTGATTGGCAATACGCGTCATCCTGCGGATAACCGAATCGGTAAAGGTGTGCACTCTTTGGCTTAATTGTGGCATACTAGCCTTCCTTTGTACCAAGACGCCATGGTCTTTTTAGTTATTTTGCAGCCTTTGCAGGCAAAGGGCGCAACGTGTCATCAGCATAAAACATCAAGGCCAGCAAGATTGCTCCTGCTGGCCATATTTTTACAATTTGGCTTTGCTGTGCGCGTCGCGCATTTTTGTAACAGCGTTGGCCAACTTTTCGGTGTCGAGCACCATTTCCATCATGCCGATTTGTTCTTCCCAAGCAGCGGGGTCGGCTTCACTTTTCAAGGCTTCATCAAAAATGTGGTAAACGGGGAGTCCCAACGAGACTCCTGCCAATGGTCCTGCGAAGGTGGGGTCGCCCACGGTCACGGTTTCGGCATAAATTTCCGCGCCTTCAGCGTCGGAAGAACCGAGAACAACGATCACGTTTTCAGCTCCAAACTTCTCAGCAGCTTCTCTTACGCGCTGCTGATTTTGCAGGTCCATGGCTCCAGCGGCCGTTCAGACAAAGCATTCGGTAGCTGAAAACACAACTTCAGCTCCCGAATTGGCAAAGCAAGCTTCCATGGCAGGGCTGGGAACGCCATCCCTTTCGCCAAGAAGAGCAAGCTTCTTTCCTGTTAATTTACCCATGTACAACCTCCTTGGTGTGTATGAGTAGGCTAGGTTGTGGCCCAAAATCGCGTTTCTATGGGCCGTGATTACGCACGACAGAAAAACCGTGTGCAGCAAAAACCAAACAATCTTCAGCGCCTAGGCATAGCTGCATAAAACAGCTTGTAGCGAACCTATGGCGTTGCATAAAGCCCCCTTGGGTGCGCATCTTTTTGTATATGGATGTTCCACATTAGAAAAAGATGCTTTAACTATACCAAGGGTCACTTTGTATTACAACAATTTATCTGTATGCTCCGTGATAGAGGCAATGGACACGTCATCACCGCTGATACGGCTTTGCAATTCGCCACCTTTGAAAAACAAAAAGGTGGGCACGCCCATGACTTTTAATTCAATGGCAAGGCGGCGGTTTTCGGCCACATTGAGTTTGCCAAATTTTACGCGGCCTTCGTAGGATGCGGCCAATTTTTCCACATCAGGCATAAGGGCTAAGCAAGGGCCGCACTTAGGACCCCACAAATCAACCACCACAGGTAGATCGCTTTGCTTGACTTCTGCTTCAAAGTTTTCTTTGTCAACAACAAACATATGTTTTCTCCTTACGTGTAAGGCTTAAGCCGTTACGGCTTTAAGCACAATGTATAAATGCTCTTACATGCAGAATCTTATAGATAGCCTGCATTTTTCAAAAACTCAACAGCCTGAGTTTTGGCAGAACTTGGTATTTTGACCACAGGCCCTGTACAACCCATGGAGGCTTCGGCATAGATGGCATGCTTCCACAATTCTTGCACAGCATTGTCAAGGTCAAGTACATCAATGCCATGAAGTTCGTCGTCTGTAGGCACAGCAGGAGGTGCTGCAACAACATCGGCACAACCAGGCTTTGGTGCAAGCCCTGCAAGGACTTCGTCAAGGCCGGCAGCTTTGGCAGATGCCAGTTCTGCTTTAACATTTTCTACTAAGTTGCCGCGCACCATGGCTGCGGTAAACTGCAAGGCACCCATGATAACAGGCGCACCAGAGGCACGAGAAATGATCGACACAATTTGCGACCATCCCTCACCCACCGAAGGCCCATATCCCCAGCCCAAGGATTCGTACTTGCCGCCGGAAAGGTTGGCAGAAAACAGCTTCATAAGCACGTTACCGGTAAGGGTATCGGTAACGCACACATCCACCGCACCAGCCAATAAATCATTGCCGCGTAAAAGCGCGCCGCCATCAGCACGCACGCTTGAACCAAAGTTCACTCCATAGCCTTGCTCCTGCATTTTGGCAAGGGCTCTGTGCACGGGGGATGCGGAATCAAGGTTCAAAATACCCACGGTAGGACTTGCCACACCAAGAGTTTTAGCCACAGCAATGCCATAAACAGCATTACGCAGCATGGCTTCAGGACGGTGGGTGGCAGTTGTGCCCGTTGTTGATGCAATAAGCATAAACTTGCCCTTGGCAGGGGTTAAAACCCGGCCAATGGTGGTAACACCCACGGGGAAGGGATAATGCAAGGCAACAGCTCCTGCAATGGTTCCAGAGGCCAAAGCCTCTTCCATGGCGGCTGTCACGTCGGTTTCGCAATCAGGGGTTTCAACCCATTCCATGCCGTTAGGCGGTGTCAACCCAAAGGGTTTTGGGCCAAAGCCCACCACTTTAAGGCGGTTGTCTTGGATCATGGCCTGTTCGGCAGCTGTAAGCAATTCATCCACGCCAAGCTCAGATCCGCTCATCATAAGCCCTAAACGTATTTTAGGGCCGCCTGTTTGAACAGAGTCCAACAGCTCAGCTAGGGCTGCGCCGATAAGCGCGCGCTTTTCATTTGATTGTTCACTCATAGCCGCCCCCTAGTTTTTTTGTAAATTAGAGGCTAAGTCACTCAAAGCTTCAATAAGCATAGCTTTTACATCATCTTTTGTCACTGAAGAGGCTTTAGCCACAGCCTGAGGCCCTTCCATCAAGAAGGATGCACCGTCAGACAAGTTGGTCAGGCGAGCCAAGAAAAGGCTTCCTTTACCAATGATCATGGCGCGTTTGATTTTGCCTTCTTTTAAGGCTTCTGCAGCATGCCCCATATAGGGAACACCTGAAGGGATATGGCCTTGGGTATGGGCAAAGCCCGGCAAACCGCGTTTTTCGGTAAATTCGTTAATGGCTGCGCGCTCAAGCTGACCTTTCATAACTGCCAAAGCAGCAATCATTTTATAGTTTGCCTCAGGCACGTTCCCTGCTCCACCTGGCACGGTGATTTCAGGAATATGCAGTTCAGGTGCGTATTTATCCACATCGTTAAAGCCAAGGCCCACTTTATTGAGCGGCTCAAAAACAAGGGCAGACGTCACAGCCTGGGGGGATGCTCCTGCACCCACAGAGTGCTTGCCAATGGCGTCAAGGCGCATGACAGGCAAGGTACCGTCATCAGGCACCAACATAACGGCAAAGTTGCCAAGGCAATTTTCAAGGGGCACAACGTTTTTGCGCACATGCTCACGGGCGTTCATGTACAGTTTTGGAATGGCACCGCCTGCAAGCACAATAACGTTTTTACGAATCCCGGACGCCACCATGCCGGCAGCTGACAACAACGCGGCCACTGGGCCTGCACAAAAGGCACGCACATCACAGCCGCTGGCGTTGATGCAACCTGCGCTTTCAGCAATGCCTTTGGCAATGTTACCACCACCGCGCTGGTTCATATCGCCTGCGGCTTCTTCTGAACATTCAATGATAAAATCAACTTCTTCAGGTTTTGTGCCCGTATTGTGCATCACATGCAATAGGGCCAATACGCCGCCGGCCTTGGAGGATAAATTTTCCAAAAGCACATGCGCGCTCAAATTTTCGTCAACTTCATGGCCACGGCGCACGCACCCTACCACTTTGTTGTTAAAATACAAGGGCAAGGCATGGGCATTTTTCACTTCTGCGGCAATGGTATCTGCGCTATGTCCTGCTTCCAATTTGCCCACCATGGCGTCGCTTATAAGCTTGTGCTGTTCCAATTTAGGACGCACGGCAGCAGCAAAGGATTCTTCAAGCCAGATAAGGTCAAACACGTCGCAGATATCCATAAGGCCAATGAACTCATCCTCAGGCATGATTTCACCAAATTTGCCATGACGAACGGAGGAAGGCTCCAGCTTTTCATACATGGGGGCAGCGCATGCAGCCAAGGCGTCTGTATCCATGGCCCCAATATAGGTGAGGTTTGGCGCATAGCGGCAAGCGTCTTCATAGCTTTGGGCCAAAGGAGGCAAAGCTGCTAAAAATTCAGAATCCGGCTTGTCGTGTTTTTCAAGATAGGTGGTTGTTCCATAATGATACCCCAATTCGTGCGCATAGTTTAGGCAGTATGAGGTTCCTTTTATTCCGGCATTAGGCATTGTTGGCTCCTTGTAAAATGGATGGCGTAAGGTAAAACCCTATACACATCAAGATTGTATGGATACAAAAACTTGTATAGATCCCTAGCCTTTTGAAGGGTTAGGGATCTTAGGTTGATGATCAATGCATGAAAGGGGCTATCAATACTCATTTTAAAAAAGATAGTATTCGCCCCTACAAACGCTTAGTGAGCTATATGAGCATACGCAGACATGGCAGCACGAGCACCGTCAGCAGCAGCTGTCACCACTTGACGCAAGCCGGTGTCACGCACATCACCTGCTGCAAAAATTCCGGGCACTGAGGTACGCATGTTTTCGTCGGTAACAATCCAGCCACCTTCACGCATTTCAATGACACCTTTCATGAAGTCAGACTTGGGCAGGCTTCCCACAAACATGAAAACGCCGTCCACTTTAAGGTCGGACACTTCGTTTGTTTTCACGTTTTTCAAAACAACGCCTTCTACCATGTCGTCGCCCACGATTTCTTCCACAACGCTATCCCAAACGGGGACAATTTTGGGGTTGGATAAGGCGCGATCAGAAGCAATACGATCAGCACGGAAAGCATCACGACGGTGTACAATGTACACTTTTGAGGCAAAGCCTGTAAGGTAAATGGCTTCTTCCACAGCGGTATTACCGCCGCCAATGACCGCCACTTCTAATTCTTCAAAAAAATTGGCGTCGCACACAGCACAAAAGCTCACGCCTTTGCCGATAAGCCCTGCTTCACCCTTACAGCCAAGCTTACGGAAATTGGAACCTGTGGCTACAATGATGGCTTTAGCTTCAATGTCGCCGCTTTCGGTTTTAACAATTTTTGTGTCGCCGTTGACTTCAACGCCTGTCACGGTCGTTGTGCGAAACTCTGTCTTGTAATGTTCGGCATGTTCACGAAAAGAATCGGCAAGGTCGCCGCCTGATGCGTGAATGGTTCCGGGCCAGTTTTCGATTTCACTGGTAAGAAGGATTTGCCCGCCGGGGACGCCTGTTTCAAGCACAAGCACGTCAAGGCCTGCACGCCTGCCATAAACAGCAGCAGAAAGGCCGGCAGGCCCGGCACCGATAATAACGAGTTCTCTTTTTTCCACAATATACTCCGCAAAACAATAGTCTTTTTAAAAATTTACCACTAGGAAGGGTGAAGGAAGTTCCAATACAAAGCACACAAAAGTTAGGGATTGCTTCCCAATCTGTCTGCTTGGTATCGGTGCCTATACGTTCAGCTTAACGACAAAGGTTGTTCCCATGAACCACCTTGTTCGTTTTTTCACCTTACAACAAACTTGGATATTTTACAACAAAGTTACAATAGGGGAAAGGCTTTTTATACGGCTTTAGCGGCAAAAAAAGCAACTTTCCTCTTTTTTTATTACAAAAAAAACTAATACGCTGAAAAAACACACTATATTTTGCCAAACTTTTCTATATTTTTTTTACAACCTTCCATTACTCGGCAAAAACAGTTTGTTCGGTGACGTCGGCTTCCAAGGCCTTAACGGCTTGCTCCACCAAACGTCTACGCAAAGCCTTTTCTTCATGAGCAGGCAACTTAGGATCGCCCAAAGGATAGGGGATTGCCACTGTGGGAACGATCCTGTTTGCCCCCACGCGCAAGGATATGGGCACAATAGTAGCCATGTGTACCACAGGCACATCGGCTGCATCTTCAATGGCTTTGGCAAGCGTTGCTCCGCAACGCGTACAGGTGCCTCAGGTGGAGGTTAAAATAACAGCCTGCACACCGGCGTCGCGCAATTTTTCGCCGATTTCAAGGCCGAATTTTTTTGAATTGCTCACAGCCGTGCCGTTGCCTACAGTTGAATAAAACGTATTGTGCAGTTTGCCTATCCGCCCCTCTTTTTCCAAATCGCGCAACACATCCACGGGCAAAACCCTGTCTGCATCAAGGTTGGCATAGGTCTGATCAAACCCTCCGTGAGCTGTACTGTACGCGCCTTGCTGTAAATCATCCACACCATCAATGGCGTATGCACCATAATTTTGCGCGCTTGAAGCTGCTATATGGTCTGGGTTCCCTGCGGGCACAATACCACCTGAGGTTACCAAGGCAACAATTGCTTTGGACATATCTTGAACAGCGGGACGAGGCTCCACACGGTCAAATACAGGCATGGGGTATTCAGTGATAAAGGGTTCGTTCTTCAATTTTTTTACAAGCATGTCCACAGCGCGCTCCGCACCTGTGGTGGCATAAAATTGGTTCACTCGAATCCCCTTTTCCAAAAGTCCTTCTTCAGCTGGGCTTCCCAAAGGCTGTTTACGAAGGCATTTTAGCAAGACCGCAGCCATGCTGCCTATGGCCTTGCCCATGCCTCTGGCACTGGGGTCTGTGGCAACGATAGGAACAGTTGTACGGTATAGGTCTACGCCGGGGTTTTCTGTATACATTGCTGTAATCACAGGGATATTGAGCTTTTTGCTTACAGCATCACATACAGCTCCACACGCAGTACCGTAACGGCCGGCATTGAAAGCCGGGCCTGCTACAAGGGCGTCGGCCTTATGGGCTACGGCAGCTTCAACCAATTCTTGCACCACCGCATCCAAATTGTTGGCCATATAATTATCGCCGCATACAAAAGTGGCGACAATCTCTGCCTCACCCTTAAAAGCTGCATGCAAGGCAAGCCCGGGGCCATGGGCTCCTTGACGTATTTCAGGCGTGATGTCTGCTTTTTCTTCACCGCCAATGCCTGCAAAAAATTGATTTATATAGTGGACTACACGATAAGCCATGACGTACTCCTATCAGGCTGATTGTTATTCGGTTCTGGCTCCAAGCTTTGTGAAGCCAAGCTCATTAGTGGCACCTAAAATGGCTTGCAGCTCAACTTCCATGCTGCCGTCAGCCCGCAAAGAACCAAAAAAACCACCGGCGATAACATCAGCCTTTGGCAAATCACCAAGAACTTTTTCCATGGGAGGAAGCACAATAAGCGCGTTCGCATTGCCTGCGGTTACGCACGCTGTGCCTTCCGGGCAAGAATCAGCCAAGGATTGGCTTGAACCGTCGCGTCCTGCATACTCGTCTGTTACAAGTACGGTTTTAATGCCTGCCTGCTCAGCTTTCCAGCAGTTCATCATCAAATCGGCATCAGGGTTACCAAAGCCTTCTTCAGAAATGACAACACCCTCAACGCCAAGCATCTGAGCAAGCTTGATGGCATAGGAGGAGCTGCGTTTTTTATCTGCCAAGGTCACATTTTCGTTGGTTAAGATAACGCCAACAAAATTAATATCCTTGCCGTGGCGCGCATACAAACTGCGAATAATGGGATTGTTTTCATGCATATAGGTGCTGTTTTTGTCACAGGCTGATACGCAATTGCCGGAAATAATAGCTCCGTCCATAATTTCTGTTGGGCTTATCAGGCTTGGCAATATCGCTTTTGCATCAACGCCATAAACCCAGGTATCGTGCAACAGCCCTTGCGATTGCAGCATGTATACATAAGCAACTTTTGGCAGGTTGGGATAAGCACCCATGGCGTTTGCCAATGCCGGAAAATCAAAGCTTTCAACCTTATTTGGCGCAGCATTTTTACATGAAGACGCCAGATAATGCGCTGTTTTAAGCCCTACCATACGGCATGCAGCTTCTAAATGGTGGAGTTCTACATCCTTGGCAGGCGTAATATTCACCACAAGGTTGTTCGTTTTAGAAAAAGGCGTGTAGTCAGCCCCGGGGCCGCTCATATCCACAATTCCTTCTTGCGGTGCCACAAGGCGTCCTGTGGTAAGCACCACGGCACCGTCAAGCACCAAGGTTTTGCCCTGCCCCACTGTGTCCACATCGCCGATAAACCCGGGGAAAACTTCGCCCGGGCCCTCAAGCTTGCAACGCGGCTCAATGGCGTCCTTTACAGGTAAAATACGAACGCTTTCGCCGGGATGTGCCACAGCCAATTCAATATTCGCTATGTTTTCATCTTGCAATAGCAGGGCTTTAAGCTCTGCTTCATGAACAGAAAGCACGCCGTCGTTCATGCTTGTACTTGTGCCAAGAACGACCTTGCGCACAAAAACCCTATGCAATTCAAGCTTCATCGAATACGCTCCTTTACTAAAAGACTATCACCTTGTTTGTACCAAAAGCCACTTGACCTTTTTGGGTCATACAATCTTACTATAACGGCCCAGCGTCCACCTGTGGACCATGGGATTTTACAATGTTCCGACCTGCATCTCCCAAACGCGCTTTCATACGTAAAAAACATTAAATTTGAACTATTTACACTAGGTAACGCTGCAAAGTTGCTTGCATGAGCGCCTCGTCAATGCGCGCACAGTCTTCAAACATGACAGGCGTCACAGCTTGTGGGCCAAAGTCGCCCACCGAGCATTGTTCATATACGGTGAGTGCTTGTTCCATAAGCTCTAACGATGGTAAATCTAAGGAAGGCTGAGTCTGTGCGCATGCAATATATTCATGCGCAGCTGCCAGCAATAAAGATCGAAAGGGCTGCTGCCCGGGTCGAAAATTACCGTAAAGAGGATGGTTTAAAAGACGCCAGCCAAGATGCACCATATCCCTAGCGGCAAATAATACGGCATGAGCCGTACAATCTTTATGAGCAAGTACGGTAAGACCCTTTTTTGTAAGGGAGAAAAAGAGGGGATTGTTTGTGATAAGAGTCCAAGCACGTGCCATAAAGAGCCTCTATATGAGGATATCTCTCTGTCACGGCCATAGGCTCATCTTCAGAGGTGCGTCCCATTGCAATCCTTGTGGCCTGAGAGTTTGAGCTAAAGCCTTGCCCCTTCGGCGTCTCGGCAAAGTGTTTCCACCCCGAGAACTCTCTTGCAATGTTCAATCGCTACTTAAGATTACGATACGCACAACAATCTGTCAATCACCATAAGATAAAAAACATGGATAAAAAGACTTGCTGTGCGTTCTGAAATGATTTTGCTTTATTATTTGCGCAAGAATCCGTCAAAGAAAAACATGTGTTTTTTGCTATAACAAAAAAACAGTGTCCGTGCACATGCACCTAAAACTTTTTAGATTGTAAACGCTACGGACTAGGTTGTCTTTATAGCTGTGTAAAAGCTCTGCGCAATTGATCAAGGTCAATCATGCGAAGATCATCAAGGTCTATGGCCCTGTGTCCAGAACCAAGGACGCGCACGCGATCCCTAGCATTTGCTATAAGTATAAGCCCTTCCCCGTCAACACGGCGTTTTCCCTTACGAATCAAGATACTGCGCACTGATGAGCGGATGGTGGGCACATTGGCAGGAAGGGGCGAAGTTACAAGCTCATACCCGTTTTGCAAAAGGTGCTCAATGTGGGCATAGACTTCTTCCACACCGCCGTCTACAAGGGTGTATTCCTCTTGATCAGCATAAAATTCAACAACTTTAGGATTATTGGTAATGATATGAACGCTCATACAAAAACGTGCTCCAAATGGGCTTGATAGTGTTTTACGTGTGCTGACTATGCTTATATACGTGTTGGCAAAGGTTTTTGTACAGCCAAGCGTTTTTTGCAAAGGCAGATAGAATTTGGGTAGCACGATGCGACATTCTATACGCTTTTCAATGGCGCGTCGTAAAAATCAAACCCGGGCAAGACCTGTAACAACATGTTGCAGACCCTTGCCCGGGCATCGTTAAGGCAATGTGTAAAAACTACTCTTTTTCAAAAATAGTTTGTTCGTGGATTTCTGTCTGCATGGCTTCAAAGGCACGCAACAAAAGTTCACGGCGTGCTGCATGGTCAGCTTCAGGACCATGAGCAGGATCACCTACGGGGTGAGGAATAGCAATACCGGGAACAATACGGTTTGTTCCTACGGTTTGCATGATGGGTACAATGGTAGCAATTTGTACGACAGGAATATCAGCCACTCTTTCAATTTCACGTGTCATCGATGCACCGCATCGAGTACAGGTTCCTCAGGTGGCTGTAAGGATGGCTGCCGACACCCCTGCTTTTTTCAATTCTTCACCAATGGCAATACCAAAGCTTTCGGCGTTGTTCACGCTGGTGCCGGTACCTGTGGTGGAGTAGTAAAACTCATGCAGCTTTTTGAACACGCCTTCTTTTTCAAGCTTGCGCATTTCATCCAAAGGCACAACGCAGTCAGGGTCAAGGTTGGCCCATACGCGGTCGTAACCACCGTGGATTGATTCATAATTTTCGGGAGTCATGTCGTCAAGCTTGGAAATGTCATATTTACCAAAGCTTACAGCAGAGGACACGCGAATGTGATCGGGGTTGCCCTTGGGCACCACACCACCGGCAGAAACCAAAGCAATGGTGGCGTTTTTCAGATCTTTTAAAGGAGCCGCAGGGGGAATCTTTTTGAACACGGGCATTTCGTACTCGGTTTCAAAAGGTTCCTTGCGCAAACGTGCCAGCATCATTTTGACAGCACGGGAAGCGCCGCTTTCTTCTTTAAAGAAGCATTTACGAATACCGCGGGAGAAGTAGCCTTCTTCCTTAGCAGTACCCATTTCTTCGTTTTTAAGAAGCTTAACGCCAAGCTTGACCATGGCTTCAAGGTCAGCCTTCATGCTGCGCGCGCTTTCGGTAGAAGGCACAATATAGCAGCCTTTACCATAAAGCTCGACGCCCGGGTTTTCCTTATACATGGCAGTAACGGTGGGGATGTTCAGCTTTTCACCAACGGTTGCGCTCACATCACCACAAGCAACGCCATAACGACCGGCATTAAAAGCAGGTCCTGCAATAAGAAGGTCAGGCTTTAAAGAGCTGATAAGTTCAAGGCATTTGGCTCTGGCTTCTTCCATGTGCTCGCCATAGTAGCCGTCACCGCAGATAACGGTGCCAACAAGTTCAGCTTCAACACCACTTGCTGCAAGTAAACGTGCCACTTCAGCGGCAGGACCCACAGCTTCGGTCACAGCTTCGGGCTGAAAGTCGGCCTTTTCTTCGCCGCCTTTGCCTGCATAAAACTGGTTAATATATTGTACTACACGATATTTCATAAACTTTGCTCCCTATACCCATTCACAGCCAATGCGGCTGTAACCGATTTCACAGGTGGAACCAATGACGGCCTGAAGTTCAATAAACATAGAACCATCAGGACGCAGGCTGTCTTTTTCGCCACCGGACAAGTGAGCAATAGCTTTGGCATCGCCAATAACTTTCTGCATGCCCGGTACTTCAATCATTTCATTCACATTGCCTGTAGAGACAAAGGACACAAGCTCAGGTGTGGAGTCGGCAGTGCCTTGGCTTTTGCCGTCCGTGCCTGCTGCTTCGTCAGAAATAACAACAGCTACAATGCCTTCATCTTCATGATATTTGGCATTAAGGCAGAAATCGGTATCAGGGTTGCCATAGCCTTCTTCTGTAATGATAACAGCGTTGGCACCAAGTTCTTTGGATAAAGAAAGGTTCATCATGGCAGCGCGACGTTTCCCTTCAAGGACGGTGCTTTCAATGGTGGGCACCATGCCAAGGAAGTTAATATCTTTGCCGTGACGGGCGTATAGCTCGGTCACAACAGGATTGTTGACGTGATGGTAGGTGGTGTTTTTGTCGCAAGCAGACACGCAGTTGCCAGATACCACGGCACCGTCAAGCACTTCGTTGGGGTGCAAAAGTGTGGGCAAGCAGGGCTTTAAGTCTGTAGCGTACACATAGGTGTCGTGCAGCAAACCTTGGGTGATGGACATGCAAAGGTAAAGCACTTTCGGTAAATCAGGATATTTTACTGCTTCTTCTGTTACAGAACCTTTTTCAAAAACTTGCACGCTTGAGGGGGCAGCCTCGGTGCAAAGAGAAGCCAAGTAGACCGACAAACGAAGGCCGGCTTTACGCAATGCTTCTTCGTAAGCGTGGGGGTCAATGTTGGCAGCAGGTTCAACCACTAAAACCACGTTAACGGTTTCAGAGAAGGGTGAATACTTGCTACCAGGGCCTGACATGTCAATAAGCCCTTCTTGGAACGCAACAATAGGCCCACAGGTCACTACAGCTGCGCCTTGCAGCACCAAGGTTGTGCCTTCGCCGGCACGCTGCATGGGGGAGTAAAAACCGGGGAAATAGCCTTTGCCGCCAGAAAGTTTGATTCTGGGCTCAATGACGTCTTTCACAGGGATGATGCGAACACTTTCGCCAGGGCGTGTGATTTCAAGTTCTACCTTGGTAAAGGCAGTATCAGTAGCCACACTGTCGATGGCTCCTTGTTTGTTCACAAAAAGAACGCCGTCTTTCAACGCGTCCTTTTCGCCCCACTGTATGTCTTTGATTAAGACATTACGCAATTCCAATCTCATACGTTCACCTTTTTAATGGGTAATATGCGTCAATAACACTGCGGTGGACACAATGTCCACCGCAGTAAGTATTACGCGTTACATGCTTTCGGCAAATGCAACCTTAGGCACCATGGGGATCATATCAAAGGTCATCTTGGATACGACATAGTACACGATACAAGCTGCAATATCACCGGCCAAGGGGCCAACAATCCAGCCGATGTCGGGGTGGATAGTCAAAAGGCTTGCGCTAATCACGCCACCTGTAATCATGGAGGCGATGGCGCCATACATGTTACCACGCCAGAACGTTCCCATAAACACCGGGCCCACAAGCACGGCCTGCAAAGTACCGGTGCCAAGGTAGGCAAAGTAGTTCAAGAAAGCTTGGGGGGCAAAGTATGTCAACACAAGGCCTAATACACCACAGAACAACACGCCTGCACGGTTCCAAGCCAAAGCTTTGGAAACGGACAACGTCGTATTTTGTGTGGCCACGCGCAAGTCGTGGGTTAAAGCAGAAGAGGTTGTATGTAACAACGAGTTGATGGTTGACTTCATAGAGAACAAAATAAACAGGGTAATGATAGCTTCGGGGATCGGCCCAATGAAGTTCTTTAAGAAGTAGCTCATGGTCTCAGCAGAGTTTGCCAAGTCAGGATTCTTCATACGAACAAAGATACCCACTACGGGGAGGAGCGACAAGATAAGGCTCATAAGACCGATGGGGATAGCTACCACGTGGAACTTGGTACCGGGCTTAAAGGCGATAAAACGCACAGCCATGTAGGGCAAAATAGCCGCAAACATAAAGGCGTAAGGAATGGTCAAGTAAGCAAAAGCCTTATATTCGCCATAAGGAGTTGCCAGTTCAGGGTTGTACAATTGGGGATACATGGTAGCATATTCTGCCCAGAAGCTGGTCAATGAATATTCTTGCCCAATAACATAACAAATCCACACAGTACCAATAAGCATACCACATACCATAACGGTATCTGTCCATGCAACGGCAAGGAGGCCACCAAAGGCTGTATAGAAAATAACAATGGCCATAACAAGGATGGAGGCCATTTCAGGATCAAGACCAAGCCAAGGACCCACAAGGGAGCCCACGCCGCGGATTTGGCCAACGATAAAGATGGTCAAACAAAGCCATGTGGCAAAACCTGCAATACCTTGCAAAAGACGGCGCTGTTCAACGGTATGACCGTGACCGCGAGCAATAAACTCAGGTACAGTCAAGCTGCCAAATTCGACGGCTTGTTTGCGCAGACGATCAGCAAAGAAAATGGCTGCTGCTGCGTGGGCAGTAGCAAAACCAAGGTTTGCTAAAAGTTCAATAGGTCCGTAAGAGTAACAAACCTGTGAGGCGCCAAGAAAACCCCAGCCGCTGTAGCCTGTGGCCACAACAGTAGCGGAACCGACAAACCAGCCCAAGCTATTGCCGCCTACCAAAAAGCCTTTTTCATCTTTTTCTGCGACAAAACGCGCCTGAAGCCCAAGATAAAGCATGGGCAACACGGCACATACAAAAACAATCCAGTTCAACGTTGTTGATGCTTGCATACCATAACTCCTTAAAAAGATACTCACTAGGAGACTACATGGGAGCAGTCTTCTTCCAACAAATGTTTCTGATTCTTAGGCTACTTAGACTTAGCTTCGCCGTACAGATATGCCACTGCGCACAAGACTATGACGGCAATATTTTGCCAAACATATCCTTCAAGAATCCATGAATCTGAAAACATAACGCCTCCTGACTGTAATAAGGTGAATGTTCCCGTAACAGAAAACCGTTACATAGAGGTTACGTTTTTGTGTAGCGTCTACAACAAAAGGCACTGCTTTTATAACGTAAAAAAGCGTGTTCAATCCAATCGGCAAGGTACTGTATACAATACTGCACCCTACAAAGCCCTTTGTGGGCAAACGCTCACGTGTTGCTGTTTTGGCCTAGTTTAAGAGAGTCAGCACTTCATCAACCCGAGTTATCACATACTCTGGTTGCATGATTTCACTAACATCATCTTTACAAGGCTCGCTATACTCTCCACTGCGTACCAAAGCTGATGCAATACCAACTCCTTTAGCTCCGGCTGTGTCCACATGGGCGTTGTCACCCACCATAAGGACATCTTGCGCCAAAAGCCCAAGTTGAAGCAAGGCCATCTCGAACATAACAGGAGCAGGTTTACCTATTCGAACAGCCGGTTTTTCGCTGGCTAATTCTAACATGGCACCATACCCACCCACTGTAATTTCCGGTCCGGTGCTTTCAATGGATGTGACATTTGGAATCATCATAACCAAGGTAGCACCAGCTTTAAGCTGACGATACAATACATTAATATTGGCAAAAGTAAAACCATCTCTTGCATCGCCAAGTACTATATACTCGGGCGTGGTATCTTCGGTCAATACCTTACCCGAAATAAGCCCATCCATGAGGCAATTATCCGGAAGAATTGTAAATTCTTCTAGCCCTTTACCATCAATGATCACACGGCACGATTGTGCTTTTTGCGTAACTAACCACTGCGCCGTAGCAGAAGATGCTGTAATCATATGCTCTGGCTGAACGGCAAAACCTAATTTTTGCAACTTTTCAGCCATGCTTTTACGGCTTTGCAACGTGCTATTGGTCAAAAGGCGGTAAGGAATACCACGTTTGTTTAAGGTATCGATAAAGTCGATGGCACCCTCGCAAGGCGCGCCTTTAAACTCTAGAACACCGTAAACGTCAAGCAACAAGGCTTTAAACGGGGGCTTACCCACCGATGGTATGGCTTGGCTTTTTGCATCATGCATATATGCAGATCCTATATTACTAGGCTTTTATTCAAATTAAATGCTTTATTAAGAATAGGGGTTGGCAAAATGCCAACCCCTTATTTTATACCATTAACGTGAGCAGCAAGAAGTTTTGCAGCACGACTGTTTATGGCTGCATGCGCCAACGCCGTCACCTTCAACAAAAGCCAAAGGATCTTGGGCCAAGGTGGCTACCATAACGGCTTTGATGGTGTGCATGCGGTTTTCTGCTTCATCAAAGGACACGTTACGGAAGGATTCAAACACTTCGTCGTTAACTTCCATGGAATCCACGCCGTACTTTTGGTAAATTTCTTCACCGATAACGGTTTCGCGGTTGTGGAAGGCCGGCAAGCAGTGCAAGTATTTGCAATCGGGGTTGCCGGTTTTTTCCATACAGGCAGCGTTGACTTGGTAAGGTTTGAGCAATTCAATACGCTCTTTCCATACGCTGTCAGCTTCACCCATGGAAACCCACACGTCAGAGTACAAGTAGTCACAGCCTCTTACGCCATCATCCACGCTTTCTGTACGGGTGATTTTAGCACCGGTCATTTTAGCGATTTCAAGGGCTTTGTTGTACACTTCATCAGAGGTCCAGATGGCTTTAGGAGCCACTGAACGGAAATCCATGCCCATCATGGCAGCACCAATCATAAGGGAGTTGCCCATGTTGTTACGAGCATCGCCAAGGTATGCAAAAATTTGCTTGTTCAAGGGACGTGAGCAATGTTCTTGCATGGTGAGCTGGTCAGCCAAAATTTGGGTGGGGTGCCATTCGTCGGTCAAGCCGTTCCACACAGGCACGTCAGACCATTTGGCCAATTCTTCCACGACTTTCTGGGAATAACCGCGGTACTCGATGCCGTCATAAAAACGAGCAAGCACGCGAGCGGTATCAGCCATGGATTCTTTTTTGCCCATTTGGGAACCGGAAGGTCCAAGATAGGTCACATGGGCGCCTTGGTCATATGCTGCAACTTCAAAGGCACAACGTGTACGGGTTGAGTCCTTTTCAAAAAGCAACACGATGTTTTTGCCTTTCAAATACTGCTTTTCAACGCCCATCTTTTTGGCTTTTTTGAGTTTTGCAGACAATTTAAGCAAGTAGGCCCATTCTTCAGGAGTGAAATCGATTTCTTTCAGAAAATCTCTGTTTTTTAACTTATTCATGGATCATCCATCTCATAGTTTGTTAAGTGTGGAATTGTAAGGAACAACTGTTCTTTTTAAAAGAGCATCATCCCGGTACAATAGATATGGAAAGTGCCCAAGGTCATAATGGCCTTGGGCACAAAATTACATTAACCGCGGATAAGGGTTACGTCAGCAACTTGCTTGGGGAAGTAATCCTGGCAGGTGCCTTCGCGATACACGTCGGCTGTGGAGCAGTGCAGGCCGCCACCAAAGGCATAGGCCCAATCACGCAGAGGCACAGGAATAACGTTCATGCCAAGTTTATCAAGTTGTTCTTGCTGATGTACTTCAGAAGCTTCAACAATAACAGTCTTATGGTCAAGCACAAGGCAGTTCATTGACAACCACACAGAGGAGTAGCAAAGCGCCGGAGGCTCGGTGTGGGCGGGTTGTGCTGCGTCAACAATTTGCCAATCGTTGGCTTCAAAGATCTTACGCTGATCTTCGGGCAAGCGACGGACGGGGTTGTTGATGATAAGGCCGGGACGCAGGGGCACGAAGGTGGCGTCAATGTGTACGGGATAAGGATCGCCGGGGAAGTTTACAGCGTGTACGCGCATGTCGGGGTATTTACGCTGCATCCACTCCATGGCTTTGCGGTTGGTGGTAAGGCCGTGCTGCATGAAAAGGTCTTTGCCCATGCGAAGAACGTCAGCTGCGTCAAACAGGATTTCTTCTTCGTTGGTCACGAAGTCTTTGTTGGCAGTACGTACAAGACGCTCTTCAAGAGAGATCTTTTCGTCATAGTAGTTGTGCTTGTAAGATTTGTCGGTCAAACGCGGACGGGGAGCTTGGCTCCAGATGAACTCAGGATCTTCGTTGAAGTACTGGCTCAACAAGGGGCGATATGCCAAATATTCCCAGAAGCGGCAACGGAAAGACATGGGAGCTTCGATGATTTCGGCGCCGATGGTGAGCAGTACGTCACGAGGAGGCATACAGGTCATCATGCAGTCGGTACGGAAATCGGGGGTGATAACAGGAGCGTTCCACTGTAAGGGGGTGGGACGGTCAACTTTTACGCCACGGCTTTCAAGCACTTTGGCCAAGTTGTCGAGCTGCTCATTGGCTTTTTCGACGTTTTCTAAAGGACGGGGTCCCCACATGCCGCGCATGGGGCTATCAAGAGGCACTTTTTCAGAAGTGGCAGGCTCTTCGGGGGGAATGCAGCTATGGTCACAACGACCAACGATACAATGTTTCAACGGGTCAAAATCGTTCCATGAATTTACAATCTTAGCCATGATAGACTCCTAAACAGGCTTTAATGTTATCCCTATACAACAACTGGACAGGGAACCCAGTTTATACGGTTTATGAAACAGCAGGCCCAATGGTTGTGCCCACATTACTCGCTTTTTCATGGGTTACATAGGCTTTAAGGATTCCCTCCTTACGCCCGTCAAGGATAACCGCGCTACGGCACCCCTGCTGTAAGGCTGTAAGGCAACTTTCGACTTTTGGAATCATGCCGCCAGTAATAACCTCGGTATCGATGAGCTCTTGTACTTTATTCGCACTCAAGTACGGAATCACTTGGCCGTCAGCATCAAGGACACCCGGCACATCTGTAACTAACATAAAACAATCAGCAGCTAAAGCACCTGCAAGCGCGCCAGCTGCCATATCGGCATTGACATTCAAACTTTTATAATCATCCCCCATGGCAACAGGAGCCACCACAGGTAAGAATTCGTTACTTAATAACGTAGAAACAATCTTCGGGTCAACATGTGTTACTTCACCTGTGCGCATGAATGAGGCATCAAGGGGCTTGCCTTGCAAAAGACCTGCATCTTTACCGGATAATCCCACAGCTTTAACGCCGCGTTCCATGAAAAGGCTGACCACTTGCTTGTTCACAAGGCCACATAACATCATTTCTACCACATCCATGGTGGCGTCGTCTGTCACGCGAAGACCGCGACGAAATTCTGCCGTCATACCAAGGCGATCCATCATATTTGTAACCTGAGGACCACCACCGTGCACAAGGACAAGGCTATAGCCTTCTAAGGCAAGTTCTGCCATGTTGTCCACAAAAATCCCATTTAACGTAGGATTGTCCATGGCATGCCCACCGTATTTCACAAGCAGGACTTTGCCAATATTTGATGAAGTTGTACTTATTTGTTGTGTGTTCATGACAAAAGATACCTATATATACTTGATCATGCCAACTTCATCGCAGCAATAAAATTTAGGACAGCGGCTGCACTCAACCCATACGATTCGCGGAAGCTCCTCTCGGGATATTTCAGCAAAACCGCAAGAACGGAAAAAATCAACAGCCAATGTAAATGAAAACACCCTGCGAATCTTGATAGCACGACAACGTTCAACAAGTTCGTCGACAATGCGCCTGCCAAGGCCTTTGCCTTGAAGTGCAGGATGTACGGCAACAGAGCGGATTTCTGCAAAATCCTCCCATAAGCCAAGGGAAGAACCGCAAGCTACAACCACCTCTTCACCTGTTTGCACAGCAGGTGCTGTAACCACGATATAATCTTTTATATGTTCGTAAAGATATTGTGGGCCACGCGACAACATGATTTTGTTGGTGGCATACTCGTTAATGAGCGCTGAAATGCTATGCACATCTTCGACTGTGGCACTGCGAATGGTAAGGTCATCGACACAAGGTACCACAATTTGTGAAAGTCCAACAGAAGCTGTTTCTTGCGCTCTTGGAATGGCTATATCCATCTGTAATAAGCCTTTATGTGTGTTGTTGTGGTGGAGGCGGGTAACAATTGTTACCCGCCCAACAGCTTAAAGCAACCTTTTCACTGTTCGCTCAATATAAGCGCCGTAAGGATGAGCGGTGGAGCTTTCTTTTTCAAGAAAACGCCTATATGGTGCTGCCGCTCACAGCACGAAGGCACAACTTATTGGCAAAAACCAACAAGCTACATACTTATTTGCAGCACTTTTTGCCGGTGCAACCGCAGCCAAGGTTGTGCTTGGCGCAGAACTCGTCAAGAATGGTGCCCATGTTGGGATCGCCGATTTCTTGCAAGTCGTAGTACACGCGGGTGAAGGGCTTTTTGATGCTGATGATACGGGAAAGGTCGATGGGGGTAGCTACCACAACGGCATCACATTCGGTGTTGTTGATTGTGGTTTCGAGGTCTTTAAGCTGTTCGCTACCGTAACCCATGGCAGGCAAAAGCACACCAATGTTGGGGTAAATGCGGAAGGTTTCGCTGATGCGGCCCACAGCCCAAGGACGGGGATCCACAAGTTCAGCTGCACCGTAACGCTGAGCAGCAACAACGCCTGCACCAATGGTCATATGACCATGGGTCAAGGTCGGGCCGTCTTCCACCACGAGCACTTTTTTGCCCTTGATTACGGAAGGATCGTCCACTTTGATGGTGGAAGCAGCGTCAACCACAGCAGCGCTGGGGTTTACAGCTTGGATGTTTTCGCGCACTTCGCGGATTTTGTCGTAGTCGGCGCTGTCGATTTTGTTGATTACAGCCACGTCAGCCATACGCAAGGTGGCTTCACCGGGGTAGTAGCTCAATTCGTGGCCAGGACGGTGGGGGTCAACCACACAGAACTGAAGATCCGGCACAAAGAAGGGGAAGTCGTTGTTGCCGCCGTCCCACAAGATAACGTCACAGCCGTCGGCATCGTTTTCCATGGCGCGCACGATTTTTTCGTAGTCAACGCCAGAGTAGATCACGTTACCGCGAACTACGTGGGGCTCGTACTCTTCCATTTCTTCCACGGTGCACTTGTTCTTTTCAAGATCTTCCACAGAGGCAAAACGCATGCATTCTTGCTTGGTCAAATCGCCGTAAGGCATGGGGTGACGAGCTGCCACAACTTTAAGGCCTTTGTCCATGAGGTACTCAATGACGCGGCGTGAGGTTTGGCTTTTGCCACAACCTGTACGGACAGCGCCAACAGAGATAACGGGTTTGGTGCTCTTGATTTGGGTTTCTTTGGGTCCAAGCAACATGAAGTTGGCACCGGCAGCGTTCACAATGGCGCCTACGCCCATGACCTGATTGTAGCTCACGTCAGAGTAGGAGAACACGCAATCATCAACGTTCAAATCTTTGATGAGTTTGGGAAGTTCTTCTTCAGCGTGGATCGGAATACCGTTGGGGTACAATTTGCCTGCGAGCTGGGAAGGATATTTACGGCCATCAATGTCAGGGATTTGAGCGGCAGTGAAAGCTACAACATTGTAGGCTTCGTTGTCACGGAAGAAAGTGTTGAAGTTGTGAAAATCGCGGCCAGCAGCCCCGATAATGAGTACATTACGCTTTTTCATCATAAACTCCTGTAGATGTTATTAAGTTTCAACAAACCAGCCTTATAAACAGTATATGGCCTTACTTGTTGAAGTGTATACGGATGAACCTCTTTGACAAGAGGGTTATTGCACAATCTTGGTCCCTGCATCGCCTTCAAGGGCAGCTGCGATGTTGTCGATAGAAGTAATGATGCCGGGGCGTCCTGTTTTTTCGGTAAAGCGTACAACAGCTTCAACCTTGGGACCCATGGAACCAGCCGGGAACTGACCTTCGTCCATAAGCTTGCGAGCTTCAGCAATGGTAAGGGTATCAACAGCGCGCTGGTCAGGCTTTGCATAGTTGATGCAAACCTTGGGTTCGTCAGTGGCGATAACAAAGGCGTCAAGGTCAATGACAGAGGCAAGAAGTGAGTTGGCATAGTCTTTGTCAATAACAGCGTCCACGCCTTCAACACCATTGCCCACACGCTTAACGGGGATACCGCCGCCGCCGTTACAAATGACGACATAACCTGCTTCTGAAAGCATTTTGACATCAGAAGCATTCATGATTTCGATAGGATCGGGGGAAGCCACCACACGGCGGAAACCATGGGGGGTTTCTTTCATCTGATAAGGCAAGGTGTCGGCTTTTTCCTTGGTATAGAAGGGGCCAACGGGTTTGGTGGGATTTTTAAAGCCAGGATCATTGCCATCCACAACAACTTGGCTCACCAAGGTGATAACCTTGGTGTCAAGGCCTGCTTCAGCCAAAGCTTTACGCAAGGTTGATTCAATCATAAAACCAATTTGGCCTTGGGTTTGTGCGCCAACAACGGCAAAAGGCATGGCAGGCACTTCGTCACAGGCGGCTTGTTGCAACAAAATATTGCCAACTTGGGGGCCATTACCATGGGACACAATCACATTATAGCCTTGCTTTAACAGTCCCACAACAGCGTCCATGGGGGACACGAGGTTTTCAAACTGCTCTTCAGCTGTGCCCTTTTGCTTTTTTTGAATAAGTGCGTTTCCACCAAGAGCAATAAGAATCGTCTTCTTTTTCATGTCTTCTCCAAAATACGAAGGTCTAAAGGTTAAAAGAATACTAACTACAAATATTCCTGTAATAAATGTCAAATAAAAATATTCAATATAAACACAAGATCAATTATATAACAAAAATAGCCTCAGAATTTCTGAGCCTATCCTTTGACAGCCTTAAAAAGTGGGAAGAATGGCAAAAGCCATCCACTTCTTAAGCTGCCGTAGTATGTCGGGCTAAGGCTGACAAATGAGCGGAAAAGAAAAATGGAATTTCAAGGGCAGGAACGGTGGGACGCCATACTTTGTGGAGTCCAGAACAACCATGGGCAGGGGCACTTAATTCAGTACGCGAAAATGCCCATGTTCGGAATCCGACATGTTGAGGTATTTTATAAACAATTAAAGCGTCACTCATACACAGTGTCTCGTTGCGGTACTAAACTTATGCCTTCTTACCGTTAACTCATGGTAAACAGCTAAAACATTTACACATCGCTAAAATACATGCCCTTACCTTGCCAACTAAATCTTTTCATGCAGCCACAAAAAATTCTGCTGTGTGTGGTGCGTGCAAGGGAAAAAACTTGCATGTACGTATACTTTCTACTACTATTTATTATGACGTGTTTCACACTACTACACCATTCAAAAAAAGGCAAGCCCCTTTTACGCTTTTGTCCAGCTTCATAAAAATTTTTTTTTGCCTTGGTGTACAAACAAAGTAACAGAGAGGTTTAAAAAAATATAAAAATATCAATATTTTATATGCACGCATTTTGCCAACAGTCGCTGTGACGCTTTGAGTGCCTTCCGACCATGTCTTAACCAGAGTGTCACGGTTTTGTGAAAAAAAACACATTGCTATCAAAAAAACTTTCTATTTTTACACAATAAAATTTACCCCACAAAAAACTTTTTTTAAGGTATCATAACAAAACATTTTCTACATTCTATTGTGTTTCTTAAATCGTTGTAACCAATCATCTATATACAGCCTAAGATTGGGTTCACTTTTAACAAGCATCTGGAGGTCATATGGTTATTGCTGCACAAATCATTATGGTTTTGACGCTGGTTTTGATGATCACGGGCAGAACCCCCATTTACCTTACAGCCATTACAGGCGCGACTGTAGCAGCTCTTGTGGCTGGTTTTCCGCTTGTGGGAAGCGCTGACATTACCATCGTAAAAATGCTCAACGCAGGACTCAATCCTGTTATTGCAGACATGGCAGGCGTGCTCATGTTCATTGGCATTATGCAATCTGCCGGGTTTCTTGATGTTATTATTCGCGACATTATTCGTGTTGGGCATAACCTTGGCGGAGGCCCTGGCGTTGCCACGGCAGGCGGGATTGCTGCAGGTTTTATCGGCGCACTAACAGGCTTTACTCAGCCTGTCATCACTGCTGTTATCACGGGGCCTGCGGCCATTCGACTTGGCGTTGATCCAAACAGGGTTGCAGGGGTGCAAGCGCATGCCGGGCACGTTGGCAATTTGGCAGGCTTTACACATCCAACACAGGTTGCCATTATTGCTGCCGCCGGGCTCTCGTTTGGTTTTTTTAATATTTTTGGGCTTCTTGTTGCGCTTTCTGTGTTTGCGTTTAGCTTTCTTCGCTTAAAGCGCATTGAAAAAGCAAGCGCCCTTGCCCTTTCAAAGGAAGAAATGGCGGCTGTCATTGCTGAATTTGAAGAGCGCGAATACAAAACAACGTCGCGTATAGCTTTTGCGCCTTTTATCGCGCTTGTTATTGGCTTTATAGCGGGTTTCCCTATTTTTCTTGTAGGTATTGGCGCATCGCTTCTTGCCATGTATTTGGCAAAGCTTGATCCGCGTCAATCTGAAGCTGACATGATGCAAGGCGTTGGAAAAATTGCTGTTCCATTGGTGGCAACCATTGGCTTTTTATTCATGTCCACGGTGATTCGCAACATTGGCCTTGTCAATGTTATTTCTGATGTCATCAATCCTGTATTGTCTGTGGCACCTGTGCAGATCATGCTGCTTGTTGCTGCGCTGGCGGCTTTGCTTACCCAATCGTATTCTGCCTCTGCCGCTATTATTTTGCCGTTCTTACAGATTGTGCTGAACACAGGTGCGGATCCTTTTGCCGCGGCCTTGGCTGCTGCTTCCGGCGGAGCCCTTGCTCAATATTTCTTAACTGGCGGCCCTGTGGCGGCCCTTGCCACCGTTATTCCTGTCATTCAAGGGGCAGAATTAAAGGCGGCTAACCGATTCCAGCGACCTTCCATCCTCTTTGGTCTGTTCGTTGCGCTGGTGCTTGCCTCACTTTTTAGCCTCTAGGTAGTTGATACTGAAAAACGCATTTCCATGCTTGGTTTTTGGCAATTTTTCTAGGGCAATCTTTGACCATTAAATGTCTATTACAAATAGTTTTATAGCTTTTTAGTGTCGACTAGGTAGCGCCAAAATAAACGTTTAAAAGACTGCCTAACGTTAGGAGGGCTAAGCTATGCGTATCCGATTGAGCGATGCCACCAGTGGCATCATGGGGGTAGTTGGTCATGCAGGGTGCGGTCATGCCCATAGCAATCACGGATTTGTGCAGGACGATTCGGCAGGGCTTGCTGCATTACTCATGCTGTTTCAGGAAGCCACGGGCCTACCTTTAACTATCCGTTCTGTTACGGCAACACCCGGGATATGTGGGGGGTTTGAAGTACGTACTGTAAGTGGCGGTGTAGGGCGTGCCACAGCTCGGCGTGGTGTAACCTTACAAGAGGCCCGTCTGGCAAGAGCTGCTGAAGGGCAAGAGGCCATACGCACACAAACCCTTGCCCTTGAGGCTTTTGGACGAATGTATGGGCAAGGTGCGCATGAAGCACCTGTTGCACTGCAAACAGCCATTGCCAATGCTGCCATCGACAGTTTTGCACAAAACTACCCTAAGCAGTTTCATGTGGCTGATGAAGCTTTGCCCGGCAACTGCGGTACAATTTTAGGTACTGTTTTGGACATAGAAGGGATTGCTGTTTCTGCCATGGGTCTATCTAATGCCACCATAGGCGGCATTGGCCCCAATGAAGATTTAGAAGGCAATGCCTACCTTTATGGCAAAAAAAAGGTTATGGAGCCTTTACAGTTACATTCTTTGCCCACTATTGTTGTGGAAGGCAAGGTGTATTCTTCAGCATTATGCGACAGTTTGGTTGGACCTCAATTTCTTGTGCGTGCCAGCATTGACGACAATCCGCTGGTTGCAAACGCGCTTATGGGAGCTTTGGCAGACCTTGACTATCCTGCAACCTATCCAAAAGACGCTTTAAAACGAGTTCCCAAGGCCCTTACAGCCTTGACCCAATCTGCCGGAGAATGCATCATAGCCTTTGGCAAAGAGTTACAAAAGGCGCGTACTTCCGCTGAAAAGGTAGATATTCTTGCAAGGCTCAACGCATACACCAGCCAAGATGTTGGAGGGCTTTCCTTTATGAGCGATGCCCTTCATGAAGTGGTCAGCGGCCCTGGTGTCATGCCGGGCACAAGTGCGGTTTTAAGCCTGCTTATGCCCAAAAGCTACGCAGATTTAAGCATAATACCCTATTTGACGGAAAGCGACATGGGTGATTATATTCGTATTCTTAAACAGGCTGTAACAAGGCTGGCTAAGGCCCTTCCTGAAGCGAATGCCTATTTGCAACAGCATGCCTGCACAAAGGATCTGAACTTTCTTGTAGAATAAGGAGAACGAGATATGAGTCAAAAAGTTGTTGTTATGAGCACCGGTGGCACCATTGCCATGAAACTTGACCCTGAAAAAGGTGTTTTGCCGGCAGTAAGCGGCAAGGATCTTGTGGAAGCTGTACCCGGCCTTGCAGAGGTTTGCCCCGTTGAAGTGCAAGAATTTGCCAACATTCCAAGCCCACAAATGACTCCTGCCATGATGTTACAGTTGGCGAAAAACATTGAAAAAACGCTTCAAGACGAAAGCGTGCTTGGTGTTGTGGTAACCCACGGCACAGACACGGTGGAGGAAACATCCTATCTGGCGGACCTGTACATTAACAGCCCAAAACCTGTGTGCTTTACAGCGGCCATGCGTTCAGCAGCAGAAATCAGCCCTGATGGGCCGCATAATATTTTAAGTGCCGTGCGTGTGGCCGCTTCGCCCTTGGCAAGGAATTTGGGCAGTCTTGTTGTGCTTAATGAAACCATTCATGCTGCCAGAGAAGTGACAAAAACCCATTCGGCCAACCCTGCAACCTTTGCCTCGCCTTGGTGGGGGCCTCTAGGTTACGTGGATGCTGACAGAATCATCATAACTCGTGCTCCGTTAGGGCGTCTGCACCTGCACCCTGAAGATTTTGGCGGTGAAGTGGCCCTTATTAAAGCTTTTACCGGTGCAGATGCGGCCTTTATTGATTTTTGTATCGAGCGCAAGGTTGCAGGTATCGTGCTTGAAGGTTTTGGGCGTGGCAACCTTCCGCCGCCAATGGTGCCCGGCATTGAACGAGCCGTGGCAGCCAATATTCCTGTGGTGCTTACCTCGCGCACGTATGCCGGACGTGTGCTTGATGTGTATGGGTATGCTGGCGGCGTGATTGTGACAAAGGCAATCGGCGTTATCCCTGGTGGCGAGCTTTCAGGGCAAAAGGCTCGTATCAAGCTTATGCTGGCCCTTGGCTTAACAAAAGATAGGGACACGATAGCCTCTTTTTTTGACGAACTCTAGTGCAGGCAGCCCCAAAAGTACTGTCTGGGGTGTCAGAAACCGTTTTGCAGAACGGCATGGACCAAAGCGTCCTATGCCGCCCTGCAAAACGGTTTCTTCCTACCATCCAGCACTTTTTGAACAGCCT
>CAYJIX010000002.1:0-68304 GCA_964370375.1 uncultured Desulfovibrionaceae bacterium
TGGCTGCCGCCAACGCTCCAAAAGACTCAGCACAATGAATTGTGCAGGAGTCTTTAGTTGTGAGATCCTAACGTCTTTCACGGCAAACGTAATATCCTGTCACTAGCCTTGCACGCAGTTGCCACATGCCAATCCCTCTGCACAGCAAAACTTATAATGTTATAGTACAAAAAACTAAACCTTTCTAATTGCATAGCTCGTTTTAGAACCATAGCCTTTACATCAACAGGGGCTGTTCCCTGTCAACACTGATCATAGAAGGATCGGACAGACTAAGAGCTTATCCCTAAATAACGTACCGTGGACGATAACGGTGTCAAAGCACATTTTTCTCAGGTCGAGTACCAAAAGACGTGCACTTCCTTCGCAAAAATGCACTTTTCCTTGTACTCGCCTCACGTTACATTTATTTATGGACAAGCTCTAAAGGAAGGTTTTATAATGAAACGGCTTGCAACGCTTTTTTTAGCTGCCGGCATGCTTATGGTTGCCTCGGCACCTGCCAAAGCTGTGGATGTGAAGATTCAAGGGCATTGGCAATTTGGTTTTGAATGGGCCAATTCAGGTTTAACCAAGCAAAAAACAAAGGATACTTTCAATGCTGTGCAGCGTTTGCGCACGCAGATTGATTTGATCGCTTCAGAAAGCCTTAGGGGGATTGTTTACTTTGAAATTGGCAAAACCCAATGGGGGGTAGATCAGGGTGGCACTGTTGGCAGTGACACCATTGATATCAAGCTGCGTTACTCATATGTTGATTGGATTGTACCTGATACGGATGTAAAAGTGCGCATGGGTATTCAACCGTATTTATTGCCAAACTTTGTGGCTGGCGAAAACGTACTTGGCACTGATGGGGCAGGTATCACTGTATCCTATTGGTTCAACGAGATGGTTGGCGCAACTGCGTTTTGGCTGCGAGCAGAAAATGACAATTCCGGAAGCACCACAGTCAATGGTTTCTCGGCTTCTGAACAAAATGACGCTGCTGACTTTTATGGTATTACTATTCCTGTGAAGGGGGATGGCTTTCAAGTTGTTCCTTGGGGCCTAATGGGTTCTGTGGGTAGTAAAAGTTTGGGCTCATGGAATGGCACAAGCTATAGCCCAGCGCCCGGCTATGATGGTGCGTATCTTGCGCAAGGTCTTATGCCCTATGCAGGCGCTGTACTTTTACCACAATCTGACATTGGCTATGAAACACCTTGGTGGCTTGGCATTGGCGGCGAATTGACCTTGTTTAGTCCTTTCCGTATTGCTGCAGAGTTCCGTTACGGACAAGCCGATTTTGGCGATGTAGCCTTAGCAGGGCTTGACACCGGTGCTTATACAGGCCTTGACCCCAATAAAGAGTTTGATATCAAACGTTCCGGTTGGTACGCAGGCCTTATTGCCGAATACAAGCTTGATTTTGTGACTCCCGGCGTCATCTTTTGGTACACATCAGGTGACAATTCCAATCCCTATGACGGTTCTGAGCGCATGCCTTATGTGACAGAAAATTCCACAGGCGGTTGGGGTGCTACAAACTTTGGCTTTGATGGTGGAAGCAGTGTGGGCGTGTCCAACAGGTACGATGTTATTGGGCAAACCAATATCGGTACCTGGGGTATTATTGGGCAGCTTAAAGACCTTAGCTTTGTTGACAAGCTGACCCATACGATCAAGTTTGGCTATTACATGGGCACAAACAATAAAAACATGCCGAAGAATGCCGGCATGTCTACGTATCTGTCAGGTTCTGTGGCAGATGGCAATGCCAACATTGACGGCTTGTACATGACAACAAAGGACCATGCCTTTGAAATCGATTTTGTGACAGATTATCAGATTTATCCCAATCTGGCAGCGTCCCTTGACCTTGCCTACATGCGAATCGATATGGACAGCGGTGTTTGGGAAGAAACCATGGGTGCGGCATGGAATAATCGCGAAGAAAACGCGTACCGCGTTGGCGTATACATGCGTTATAATTTCTAAACGCGTATAAAGATTTCTGCACAATTCATTGCAGCAGATGCCTTGGATAAATAAACAGCATAACTCCTCCCCTACAGTGTCGGTGCAAAACATATTTTACGCCGATGTTGTAGGGGCCTTTTTTTACAAAACTATTCTGTTAGGCAAGGTTATTGTTCGTTTTTAAACAGTTCACGGCAGGCTTTTGGAAAATCGGTTATGATACCTGTTACGCCAAGATCTGCCAGGTGTTTAGCTTCCTGCATGTCATTGACGGTCCAAACATTCACATATATCCCGGCGTCCAGACATTTGGCAATATCTTCGGCTGACACCAGCTCCCTGTCCGGATGCCATGCTATTGCGCCATACGTGCGGCATAATTCCACAGGCGATGCTGGGCGCATGCCCTCTGTAAGGACGGCCCTTGGCAGTTCAGGCAAAAGCTTTTTGGCCTCACCAAGGTAGTTGTGCTGAAAGGAAGAAAGTAGCACATGGTCTACCATATCAAGACGTTGTATCATGTTTATCACATCTTGCGCGATGCTATCATGCCCTACAAGGTGCGCATGGTCTTTTATTTCAACATTCACGCGCCAGTCATGCTTTTTTACCAAGAGCAGGGCTTCTTCAAGGGTAGGGATTGTTGCGGCAGTGCAAGAGGTTGCAACTTCACCTGCGGCTATTTGCCCAAAAGGATCTGTGGCAATAAACCAAGATCCGGCATCAAGGGTTTGAAGTTCCGCAAGCGTGAAATCGCATACCCGAAAAGGTGCAGACTGTGATTGCATGGTAGCAGCTACATTTGTAGTTCGCTCCAGCGTATCGTCATGAAAAACAATCAGCTGGCCATCCTTGGTATAGCGTACATCCATTTCCCACATGTCTGCTTGCGCAGACAGGCCAAGCTTTGCTGCCATCAAGGTGTTTTCTGGGCTATGAGCGCGTGCGCCGCGGTGTGCAATCACAAAGGGGGGCTTCTTACGTGTAGCAAAAAATTGTGCAATCATAATATTTTTTTAGCAGTTGCGTGTGTTGTTTTGCTCAATCATCGGCTGTTTTGCCGTGCGGTTTTTTTGAGGGATCAGCTTTGAAAAAAGCCCTTTTCTAAAACTTTGGGTCGAAAGCTGTAAGGGGGCTTCTTCTGCTTTTAAAGGCATGGGAGTAAGGGGGCGTTCTTGCTCTATGCTCACGCTCATACCCACAAAGGCTCCAAAGGGCAGGTGGTATATGTGCTTATTGACCCTGTGCCATAAGGAAGCAGGGTGCCAAAAACGTGCAGGCCCTGCCAAGGTTGAAAGACTGCGTATCTGTGCATGTGGGCATAATTCTTTGCACAATTTTGCCATATGCCAATAAGAGTGTAAGGGATAGTTACGTTCGCTGGAACTTGCTGTTTTTACAATCTTGATACAGCGCGCTGCGCGTTGAGAAAGACCATGCCAAGACCATATATTCATAAAGCCAAGCACAAGTCCGCGCCGTGCAACACGCATGGCTTCTGATAGGGCATGTTGCAGGTCATAGCTTGCATCAAAGGGGGTGAGCAAGGCCACATAATCCATGGAATCGTCATCAAAGGGCAGATGGTCAGGCACACCAAGGCGCAATTCCACATACTTTGTCAAGGTTTCGCGAATAGTTGACATGTCACCTTCCTTGATAACAAGGCCTGACACGTCAAAACCATACCCATGAAACGCGTTCAAAAAATGCCCCGAGGCGCAAGCTATTTCAAGCAAAGTGGCATTACGGCACGGCCATGACAAGGTAAGCTGCTCAAAAAGCCTATCTTTGCAGCCTTGTACAAAAACGTCCTTTGCGTTTTTGTATTCTTGTTCCTTTGTGGTGGTCGCTTCGCTTGTCATATCGTGAACTCATTGTTGGCGACTTTTAGGAAGCTTTTAAAAAAAATGTTTTGTTGAAAAGGCTTACGCCTCTTCCTGCTCATGTATCCAGCGTGTAAGAGCTTCCACAATATCACGGGCTTGTTTGACGCTAGAGATGTTGAATTTGGACTGCTGGCGGTATTCTCCTGCAGATTTTCTATAGCGTCTTATGCTGTATTTATCAGGGCCATAGCTGTCATTTTCCGTGTTGAGCTCTTGGTAACGGAATAAAATAGTAGTCCACGCGCCCTTACTCAAAACAGCCTTGTCAATTTCTTTTACTAAAATTTGGCCGTTTTCTTCATAGGTAATGGTGATATCATCCGGTGTACTGCTCATGAGCTATCCTGCATTAAAGGTTTGTATTGGTGTTTATGGGTGTTATGTGTTGCAAAGGTTACTAAACCTTTGCCCGCGCAATGGCGCCTTCGATAAATTCCGGCAACGGGGTGCGGTTTTCATGCAGCCCAAGATCCGGAGGATCGGGGGTATACCTTGACGCATTAAAGCTAGCTGCGGCAGCCATTCCCATAGAAATTTCTACAAAGTTTATGGTGGCACCTCTTGCTGCTTGACGGTCAAGCTCTAGCAAAATCGCGTCAGCGTTTTTAACGGTAGGGATATTGTGCATACTAACCTTCCTTAGTAAGGCGTGTACGAAGAATGTAGTCCATGCTTTATATGTAGGCATTTTTTACAAGAAAGGCAAGCAGGCTAGGTTTTGCCCTAAATGTGTGTTGTGGTGCTGTGCGCGTGCAGATGTTGCAAGAGGCAGTAAGCTGAAAGAAACAACAAAAACCCAGATATACTGGGTTTTTGTATAATTAAAGGCTTTACGCTATAAAGCAAAAATTATTCGGCTTTACGCACAACAGGCTTTGTAATAAGCCCAGAGCGCATGCAACGTGTGCATACAGAAACGACACGCACTTCGCCATTGGGGAATTGGTGACGTACAGATTGCAAATTGGGAAGAAAACGACGATTGGTTTTAATGTTAGAATGGCTCACGTGGTGGCCTGTTTGTGGCTTTTTGCCACACATTTCGCATTGCTTGGACATGGGATCCTCCATCATATATTCGAACGCATGCTTACAAACAGCATTTGTCTGTATAAAAAGGTCAACCTGTGTTAGGTATCTTTTTTAGCTAAAATAGGCAAGCTTTTTTTTATTTTTTTTTGGGAAAGGCTGCCCGACTATTGAAAATATATTGCAATAATTAATACATATGTTGTTGTTATACGCTATGTTCCATCAAGTGCTGAATGAAAATTCGATCGTAAATTCACCATGGTCTGTCGAAAACGGAATAGCCATGATAGAAGCGTCTGCGGCATGGTCTATGGTATGTTTTGGGCTCATGGTAACTGTTGGGGTGGAGCCTTGTAAGGTAAGCCCTGTTTCGGCAAGTCGTGCTCTTGCTTGGCCCGAAATCATGTTGATGATTTCGCCGACAGTATCCTTGGTGTCTTGCATGATATCTTGAATATCATCACCAAGCATTCCCTTAACCACGCCAATAGCACAGGCCTTGGTAAAAGATACGGCAATAACTCCGGTTTTTGCACCGGTAAAGGTTACAGTTGCCGAAACATCACCTTGGGCTAGATTGTCCTTTTTAAGGTAAGGTTTGTTAGGCGTTGGAGAAATGCCAGCCATTGTGCTGAGAACCTGAATGGTTGCTTGCACAAAGGGTTTTGCTATTTCAATATCCGTGGACATGGTGCCTCCATGGCAAATGACAAGTCCGCTTAAGTATACAGAAATTGTTATGCATAGTCCAGCCATTTCAAAAGGGTAATACTAATCAGTGACGTAAAAAAATATTTTTATGTTGCCAAGAAAATTCCATATAAAAGATGTGTAAAAGTCCCATTGCCGTATACAAAGAGCGCGCAATAGGTTTTGACATTTTTGAGCGACTGTGTGGTTTTTTGCAAAAGGTATTTGACGCCATAGCTTTTGCCTACTATTATAGCTATACCCAACAAATAAGGAGGCAGTATGAAGATAGAATCAATAGAAATGCGTCATTTGTCTATCCCCATGCGAGAAGCGTTTGAAACCAGTACCGAGGTGAAAGACCATATTGAACACGTCCTCTTAACGGTACGAGCTGAAGGCTTAACAGCCTATGGGGAAACAACATGCCATCAAACCCCATATTATATAAACGAAACAACAGAAACAGCGTGGCATATCCTTTCGCGTTTTGTGGTGCCGCACATTGTGGGCCTTAATGTAGAAAGCATCCATGATTTGCTGGACAACAAATGGTTTAAAAGCGTTCGCGGTAATCAATTTGCAAAGTCGGGCCTTGAAACAGCCATTTGGGACCTTGTGGCCAAAAGCCGTGGAGAATCAGTATCAAAAACCCTTGGCGGCACAAAAACCGCCATTGCATCAGGGGTGAGTGTCAGCATTCAAAAGGACATCCCTGCCATGCTTAAAAAGGTCGAAGGCTATCTTGCACAGGGGTATCACCGTGTTAAAATAAAGATCAAGCCCGGGAAAGATTATGACGTTTTGGCGGCTGTCAGAAAAGAATTTCCCAAGGTGCCCATCATGGCCGATGCCAATTCTGCCTATAAGCTTGAGCATGTGGATTTGTTCCGTAAAATGGACGAACTTGACCTTATGATGTTTGAACAGCCTCTTGCCTATGATGATATTGTTGACCATGCTAAGCTACAAAAAATGGTAAAAACGCCCATCTGCCTTGACGAAAGCATCCACACGGTGGAGGATGCACGTAAAGCCATTGAGCTTGGAAGCTGCCGTATTATCAATATTAAGATAGGGCGAGTGGGCGGCCTTATGGAAGCGAAAAAAATTCATGATTTGTGCCAGCGCAACAATATCCCCGTATGGTGTGGTGGGATGCACGAATTTGGCGTGGGCAGGGCCCATAATATCGCCTTAAATTCCCTTGAAAACTTTACCTTACCGGGTGATGTTGCAGGTTCAGATAAAACCTATTTGCAAGACATTGTAGAACCGCCCCTTTTGCTCAATAACGGTTTTATGACTGTGCCACAAAAGCCGGGTATTGGCGTGACCCTTATTGAGGATTTGGTAGAAAAGTTTACGCTAAAAAAAGTTGTATTTTAAGAGAATTGATTAAGATTTTATACAGCAAAAGCCCACGTTTACCGTGGGCTTTTGCTGTATAAAAATTGCTAGCTGTAAAGGAGAAAATTTTTTTTAAACGCCTATGAGTAGGCAATTCTAAAAGTTTGCTTTAAAAAATTGACAAAATCCTTAGTATCGCAGGTTTTCACAGGCTGTTCAGGTAAGGAAAAGTCCTTTTCTCCAACAACCTTCATCCTACCCAGACAGCCCTTTTGGGACAGCCTGCTAGCTATCGTAAAACGAGCGCAACACCTGACTACGCACAGGATGGCGGAGCTTGCGCAGGGCTTTGGCTTCAATTTGGCGGATACGTTCTCTGGTGACATTGAACAATTTGCCGACTTCCTCAAGGGTATGGTCAGATTTTTCACCAATACCAAAGCGTTTGCGTAAAACTTGCTCTTCCCTTGGGGTTAAATCGGCAAGTATAGAGGCTATCTGCTCAGACAGCTTGGTATTGACCACTTCTTCAGCAGGAGCCACGGCTTTTTTATCCTCAATAAAATCACCAAGGCTGGAATCTTCTTCATCGCCGATGGGGGTTTCCAAGGAAATGGGCTCCTTGGCAATTTTTAGCACCTTTTTCACTTTATCCACAGGATATTCCATGCGTTCGGCGATTTCTTCAGGGGTTGGATCGCGGCCAAGCTCTTGCACAAGGTAGCGCGAGGTGCGGATAAGTTTGTTAATGGTTTCAATCATATGCACAGGAATACGAATGGTTCTGGCCTGATCGGCAATGGCACGTGTTATGGCTTGGCGAATCCACCATGTGGCATAGGTAGAAAATTTATAGCCGCGCTGGTATTCAAATTTGTCCACAGCCTTCATCAGTCCAATATTGCCCTCTTGGATAAGGTCAAGAAACTGCAAGCCGCGGTTGGTATATTTTTTGGCAATGCTCACCACAAGGCGCAAATTTGAGCGGATAAGCTCTTGCTTTGCACGAATGGCCGCCGTATTGCCACGCTTGATACGCCAAAGCACTTCTTCAAGGTCTGCCACGTTATGGCAGCATTTTTCCTGTAGGCGTTTTTGAATTTCAATTTTCCCAACGATCATTTCCTTGAAGGAAAAAAGTTCGTCCACGCTTAAATTGAGCTCACGGGCGGCTATAGCAGGTGCTAAGGTGCGTTCATCAAGGCCGTCAAACATGGCCTGGATTTCTTCTTGCGTCTTGCCTGTAGAGAGGATGTAGGCCGAAAGGTCACGCTGGCAGTTGCGCATTTGACGCACATGGTCTTCCACTGTCTCGATAATGCGGTCGATCAGGGTTTTTTCTAGCTTGATGTCGCGCAATCTGGTGACGATTTCCTCTTTAAAGGCCAAAATATCTTTTTGGATAGCTGTTACACGCCGCTCAAGGGTGCAGCAATCATCAAGCTTTGCGTAAATCCGCCGTTTTTTCTTAAAGGTTTGGCGTATTTCTTCCAGCAATAAAATCACGCGGCTGCGTTGATTCATCTCATCCTCTGTGGGGTCGTCTTCCTCAATGGTTTTTACCACATCTTTAAGCTTGATGCGGTTTTGCTTTAAATCTTCGCCCACATTGATAAGTTCTTCTACTGCCACAGGTACTTCTACAAGCGCGTACAAGACATCCTGCTCGCCATGTTCAATTTTTCTGGCAATATGAACTTCGCCGTCACGGTCAAGCAACGGCACAGCGCCCATTTCGCGCAGATACATACGCACAGGATCGGTGCTGCGCACAGAAAAATCTGCGGCATCTTCAGCATCCACCAGCTCAAGCTGAGGGCTTGTGCCGTCTGGATCTGCCTCAGGAGCACTCACAGGGATTTTTTTGTCATCTTTGTCTGAATCAATAATGGCTATTTCCAGCTGATCAAAAATGCCGATCACCTCTTCAAATTGCTCAGGCGTGTTCAGCTCCATAGGCACGGCTTTATTGACCTCTTCAAACGTAAGAAAGCCAAGGGCCTTGCCTTTTGCAATAAGTGTTTTAATCTGCTGAATTTCTTTAATGTTTCCCATTTGTCTTCTCCAAAGTTTCCTGAAGGGCTCCCAGTGAATCCTGCAGAGCGCCAAGATATTCCAGTTCAGAAGCAAAGTCATCCTTGCTGCTGCTTTCTTGCAAGGCAGCCGTGACCGATGCTTTATACGTTTTTGCATGTTCGCGCTCTATGCGTTGGCATATGGCGTGCAATTCACCGTCTTCGTTGTCACGTGGTGCAGCGTTGTCTGCACGGCACTGTATCCAAAAATGTTTTTCCTTATCGCTTAGCGTATGAAACACGTCAGTGGGCAAGCTTTCTTCAATTTTTGCCCATAAAGCCTTGGCCCAGTCACTAATAAGGCAACGTTTTGCCCCGTATTCTTGCAGTTTTGTCAAGCTTGTCGGATAACGCACGGCAAAGGTCATGATCTCTTTATCAAGGGCATGATCGTTGCGCGGAGGCACTGCTGTTTTGTGTGGATGCCCTGCATTTGTCAAAACAACGTCTTGCCGCTGTGTCATGGCAAAATCGCGCAATTCCTGCTCAGATATGCCAAGCCCTCCTGCAAGGGTAGTGGCGTATCGTCCGGCAAGTTCTAACAGCTCCACATCTTTAATAAAAGCTCGTGAAAACTCGATAGCTTCACGTGGGGCCATTTGGCGCAAGGTTTGGATGCAAAATTGCAAGCCTTCAGGCGCTTCAGCGCGTAATTTTTCAAAACGTTCTGTGCCTTGTGTTCGTAAAAAGCTGTCAATGTCCTCGCCTTCCGGAAAAAGCAGCACACGGCAAGACAACCCCTTTGTCAAAAACAGCCGGCACGCTTTAAGCGCAGCGGCACGCCCGGCCCTATCGCCATCAAAGAGCAATTCCAAACGCGATGTGAACGAGCCAACACGCTTGGCTTGCTCTGGCGTGAGCGCAGTACCAAGAACGCCCACAGCGTTTGTATAGCCAAATTGGTGTAAAGTCACCACATCCATATACCCTTCGGTAAGAAGGGCAGGTTGCCCTGTGCTTATGGCGCGCCTTGCCAGTTGAAGCCCGTATAAATGTTCGCCTTTTTTATACAAAGGCGAATCACTGCTGTTGATATACTTGGCTTCATCTTCCTGCCCAATAATCCTACCACCAAACGCCACCACGCCGCCTGAAAGAGCCTTGATCGGAAACATGAGTCTGCCACGAAACCTATCATAGGCATGGCCGTCCTGGTTCTTAGTGCTTTTGCCTAAAAGGGCAGCTTTTATGCCAAGCTCGTCAGAAAAGCCAGCACGACGAAAAACCTGTGCAAGGCTTTGCCAATCAGAAGGCGCGTAGCCAAGGCCAAAGGCTTGGGCCACTTCAGGCGATATGCCGCGCTCTTTCATATACTCACGGCATGCCTTGCCTTGGTTTGTGGCAAGGGAGCTTGTAAAGTGGGCTGCGGCAAGTTCGTGCAAACGCAACAATTGTTTGCGTTCAGACACTGTGTTTTTTTCTTGCTGTTGACCAAAGGAACCTTTTTCTAAGGCAACTCCTGCTTCTTCTGCAAGTTGTTCCAATGTTTCGCGAAAATCAAGGCCATTGATGCGCCCGTAAAAATCAAAAAGATCCCCGGCAGCCTGACAGCCAAAGCAATAGAAAAAGCCCTCTTCCTCATTGATGGAAAAGGAAGGCTTGCTCTCTTGATGGAAAGGGCAAGGGGCCACAAAACGATGCCCGTTGCGTTGCAATTCCATATAGCGCCTGGCAATATCTACAAGACTTATGCGCGATTTGATGTCTTGTATGGCTCTGGCGTTTCGCTGCGACATGATGTTTGTCCGTTACAACAAGTTGCGGTGCATGTTGTGTATAAACTATTTAAACACAACAAGGGTCACACCGTCGCCGCCTTGATCTTCAGGCGCAACGGCATAGTTTGCAATGCCCGGAAATGTTCGCAAAAGTTCATGCACTTGTTTGCGCAATGCTCCGGTTCCGCGCCCGTGTACAACTTCCACCGTATCTTTGCCGGACAAAAGGGCGCGATCTAAATATTGATGCAGTTCACTCAATGCCAAGTCAGCACGTTTTCCCCGTAAGTCAAGACGTAAGGGAGACATTTTTGCAGAACTTATATTCACCATGCTGCTGCCACTTGTTTTTGCGGCGTCTTGTGAGGCAGGGGCCAGAATGTCAAGGTCAGCCCAAAGGCTTACACCGTTCATATCCAGCTTTACACGTTTTTGCCGTGTGTCGATTTCGCGAACCGTTGCCTTTTTTCCCCAAGGTCTGTGCATGACGTGCTGGCCAATCTTGAGTGTTTCAAGGGTGAATTTGGGCGCTGTTGACTCTTTTTCTGTTGCTAAAGGAGAGGTTGTCAGCTCTTTACGCAAGGTAGAAAGTTTTTTCAGGGCCTGCTTATGGCTTGCTTTGCCTGTTTTCCAGTCTTCTAAAACTTGTGCAGCCTGCTGGCGGACAAGGTCATGCAATTTTTCACGCTCTTTATCAAAACGTTCTTGCAATTGTTGACGCTTCTTTTGTGTTCGTACTTGTTCGGCACGCAAAATATCTGCTTCTTTTTCACGCTCAGCTGCCAAGGCATTGAGCCTGTCAAGCAAAAGGGCAGAATCTTCACCATCAAGAAGCAGATATTGCCTAGCTTTTTTCAAGACAGCTTCCGGCAAGCCGTGCTCACGCGCCACATCAAGGGCTTGGCTTGCGCCCACTTGGTCATAGGCCAAACGGAAAAGTGGCCTTTTGGTTGAAGGATCAAAAAGTACCGAGGCCGCACGCACCTGATTTTTTGTCAGCGCGTAGGTTTTGAGTGCTGGAAAGTGCGTAGCTGCCAGCACATGAGCGTCGCATGCCAAAAGTTCGTCAATAACCGCTTGAGCAAGAGCTGCCCCTTGCGCCGGATCTGTACCTGCGCCAAATTCGTCAAGAAGTACCAAGCTTTGCGGCCCCACAAACGACCAAGCGTCCGACAGATAGCGGATCTGCGCCGTAAAGGTGGACACATGGTCAGAAAGGCTTTGTTCATCGCCAATAAAGGCGTGAATGCTACTCCAAAAGGGCATGACAGAACCTTTCGCGGCAGGAATAGGCAGGCCGGCCAAGGTCATAATTGCCATAAGGCCAAGGCTTTTAAGGCATACGGTTTTGCCACCGGCATTGCCGCCGCTTATGACAATGCCCCTGTCTTCTTCACGCAGCACAAGGTCTATGGGCTGTGGCCCGCCGCGCTGTTGCATGGTGGCGTCAAGGGCGAGCAAGGGGTGACGCGCTGCTTGCAATTCAAGGCGGCGCGTGGGGCCAAAGGGGATACAATGTCCGTTAAAACGTTCAGCTAAACGGCATTTGGCAAGAATAACATCAAGTTGTACCAAAAATCCCCAAGCGTTTTTGACAAGCTCTGCTTCGTCACGCACAAGGCCTGTGAGGTAGCGCAGTACCTTTTGAATCTCTTCACGCTCTTCACGTTTAAGTTCTTGAAGGCGGTTGTTGTGTGCCACTAAAAACATGGGCTCAAAATAGCACGTCTCGCCCGTGTTGGAATAGTCATGGATGATCCCTTGCACGCGGCCTTTAAAATTGCTTTTAAGGGGCAGCACATACCTGTCAGATGCTAAGGTCATGAAATCATCTTGCAGGTAATGGGACATGTTGTATTCAATGGCAAAATCTTTAACCTTGCGCAAACATCCTTGATGAAGACGACGCAATTCGTTGCGCACAAGCAAGAGTTCGGGAGAGCTTTCGTCCCTTATGTTGCCGTCATCGCCAAGGCAGCGCAAAAGCGCTGACGTTGTCATGGAAGGCAACGGCGCCGCATGGGCAAGGGTTGTCAGGTTTGGTATATCCGCATAGTTGTCGATGGTGGCTACGACATCTCGCGCTTGCAATACAACCTGACGGATAGCCCAAAGCGCGTCTTCCTCCAAAAGTGCGGCAGACGATTCAAGGTAATTCCAGATGTCAGACAGATCCGCAAAATTGCCCAAACGGCTTTGCCCTTGGTGGCGTGAAGACCAGGTACGCACCTCATCAAACAAAGCCTGAGAGGCCAAGACCTGCTCGATCTTCGCCATGGGCAAAAGGGTAAGGCAAGCCCTTTGCCCTGCCTCTGATTGGGCCTCGGCTGCCAAATGCCCAAGAACTTGATCAAATTCCAAGGCTTTAAGCGTGCGATTGTTGAAATATTGCGATTCCATGAGCATGCCAAACAAAAGGGTTATAAAGTGTAGCCACGCCAAAGGGGCACTGAGTACGAGCAAGGCATCTGGGCGTGTGTGGGCACATCAGCCTGTTGCTGCAAATATATATAAAAGCGATATGTAGCCTTGCCAATGTTTTTGGCAAACATTTATAGAATACTTGTTTATAGCACGTACGCGCGAAAAAACGTGTGTTTGGTGTCTGCGTAATATTTTTTACTAAATTTTAAGGCTGCCTATAAATGGCAAGGTTGAAAACATTTCGCCAAGGCTATGCCTTCACGGACACTTTCTTTACGTGCACTTGTGTTATTGCAAGCGGGTTTTCACAGCTTGGCTCAATTGTTTGCCGTCCACACGACCTTGGCAACGTTCCATCAAAAGGTTCATGACCTTGCCCATGTCGCGTATGCCTGTGGCTGCCGTGTCGGTAATGGCCGTTTCAATAGCGCTTGCAAGTTCTGCCGCGCTAAGGGGTTCCGGTAAATAGGCTTGAAGAATTTTTAGCTCAGCTTGTTCTTTTTCTGCAAGGTCATGGCGGCTGGCTGCGGTAAATTGTTCGATGGCATCTTGCCGTTGTTTGGCCTGCTTTTGGATAAGGACAAGAAGTTCACCGTCTTGAACCGGACGTTTTAATTCCACTTGAGCCATTTTTATGGCTGTTTTAAGGAGTCGTAAAACATCAAGGTGCACTTGATCCCTGGCTTTATATGCCGCCAGATAGTCACTTTCAATGCGCGCATGGAGCAAAGAGCCTGAAGAAGACATGCCTAACTCACAATATGGTAAAAAATAGGGAAAAACCACGGGAAGGTTTCTTCCCGTGGTGGTCGTTTGCCGTATGGGGCAGGGGGTTGCACACGTTAATAAACGCTAACTATACCTAGTATTTTAGGTACGATGCCTTGCTGGCATTACATGGAGTTTATTTTGCGCATTTTCTTTAAAAGACGCTTACGTGCGGCAGCTTTTTTCTTTTTACGCATGACGCTTGGCTTTTCAAATTGCTGGCGTTTTTTCATTTCAGAAAGCACTCCAGCTTTTTCGATCTGCTTTTTAAAGCGACGCAGCGCAATATCGAAATTGTATTCTTCTTCACTAAGGAATACACCTGGCATAGAACCTCACCCCCTCATCAAGGTATGTATTGCCCCGTCTTCAAACTTCTAAAGACCCTTAAATTATAAGGAAGCGTTAGCTATTGTTGAAGGTGTTGTGGAGCAAAAAAGTACCATACATGTTTTTTGAAAAAAAGCAAGAGGCAAAAAAGGCTATGTAAGGGGCACTTTCATGTTTTGCATGAAGGTGCCCTTACAAAAATTAAAGAACGATCACATGCTCTTATTTCTTGTCCTCAGCAATGGGTACAGTTGCGAAAAACACCTGCCCACTACGCTGGACTTGCAGCATGACGGCGCCGCGTTTTTTCGCTTCTCCGCGGATGATATCGCTGAGTTCTTTCACAGTTTTTACAGGTTTTAAGTTGGCAGTCAGGATGATATCGCCTGTGCGTAAACCTGCTTCTGCCGCTGCTTTGCCATTTTCAATCCTAGTGATGACAATCCCGCCGTCATTAAGGTTCGCTGCGGACGCTTCTTGCGGTGTTAAGGCGCGAACAGACAGGCCAAGGCTTGGAGTTTCACTGGGGGTAGATGGGTCAGCAGCTGTGGAGGTTTGCTCTCCACGTTCACCAAGGGTGATCTTAATATCTCTTTTTTTACCGTCACGCCAAACTGTTACGGTTACGGTGGATTTTGGTTTTTCATTGGCGATGCTGCGCAACAATTCGCTGGCATCCTTAATGGGAGCGTTATTTACAGCAACCACCACGTCCCCTGCTTTAACACCTGCTTTGGCTGCTGGCTGTCCTTCCATGACAGAGCCAATGAGCGCGCCATCGGTATTGGGAAGCCCAAGGGCTTTGGCAGTGTTTGCATCAATTTCTTGAATACTCACACCAATCCAGCCGCGGCTGACTTTTTTGCTGTCTTTAAGCTGTTCAACAATGTTTTGCGCCATATTGCTTGGTATAGCAAAGCCAATCCCTTGACCGCTGGCAATGATGGCGGTGTTGATGCCTACCACTTTGCCATCCATGTTGATGAGCGGGCCACCGCTATTGCCCGGGTTGATGGACGCGTCAGTTTGCAAAAAGTTGTCAAAGGGGCCGGATTGAATATCGCGGCCTTTCGCGCTTAAAATCCCTTGTGTTACAGTATGTCCAAGGCCAAAAGGGTTGCCAATGGCTAAAAGCCATTCGCCAACTTCTGCTTTGTCAGAATCACCAAAGGAAAGGAAGGGAAGAGGTTTGTCGGTATTGACTTTAAGCAAAGCAAGGTCGGTGTCCGGGTCTGTTCCAACAATAACAGCATCAAGGGCTTGGTCTTTACCGCTGGTGCCTTCAAGGTTTACCCTAACAACATCAGCTTCTGCCACCACGTGGTTGTTGGTTACAATATAACCATCTGCCGAAATGATGAAGCCTGTACCCATGGAACGTTGCATGCGTGGGGCACCTTGTTGCCCGCCTTGGCGACCAAATTGTTCAAAAAAGCGTTCAAATTCCCTTGGCAGGTTGCGAAAAAGCTCTGAAGGAATTCCGGGAATCGCGCCCTGTTGTACTTTTTTTTCTGTGTTGATATTGACCACCGCTTGGCCTGCTGTTTTGGCAAGGGGAACAAAATCAGGAAGTTGCACGGCCTGTGCCGGAATGGCTACTGCCAATACAACAAGAAAGGTTACAATGCGAAAAAAATGACTCATATGTTGTGTCATGCGTGGCTCCTTAAAGAAATTTGCTGATATAGCATTTTTTGCAGACAGTGTTTTTTGACTTGTCATAACATACAAAATAGTCATCCCAAATGCGCTGTAAAGGTGTTTAAGAGAAAAAGAGCATGAGAAGCTATGCTCAAAAGGGATATTGTTTTTTTATATGAGGGGAAAGACTGTGATTTTGCATGAGAAAAGGCATGAAAGAACTGTGCTTTTTGCACGAGTCATTCATGCCTTTTTTTATGGTCACGCCCTTTTTTTATTCTTGCGTATGGTCTGCTTTTGGACTGAGAAGGCTACAGGCGGAACTTTCGCGCCCGGCCTGAATAGCAACAGCCACAAGCACGGGCCCTGCAAACACCCCTATGGGGCCAAAGGCAGCAAGGCCGCACAAAATTGACAGGATCAAAGCTACAACGGTTGCATCAATACCTGTTTTCAAAAAAAGCGGGCGCAAAACGTTATCAACGCTGGTGACCACCAAAATACACCAGATAGCCAAACCAATGGCATAGGTTTTAAAGCCGGTTAGCCAAAGCCATAACGTAACAGGAATCCACACAAGGGTTGTGCCCACAAAAGGGATCGGCGCAACAAAGGTGGCAATAAGCCCCCAAAATGCCGGCTGCGGAACTCCTGCCACGGCAAAGCCAACTCCGCACAAAACCCCTTGGATAAGGGCCACAAACAATATCCCCACAAGGACACCAAAAATAGCCTTGCGGATTGTTGTGATGAACCGATCTAAAAGCGGCTTGGGAAAGCCTGAAAGCCTTTGGGCAAATTCATAAATGCACGAAGCATGTGAAACACAAAGTACGGTTATCATGATGAACAAACAGATGACCAAAACAGCCTGAAACGCACCACCTGCAAGGCCAACACTGCCGGCTAGCACTGTGCGAGCAGCAGTACCTGCAAGGCCGGCTGCCCATTCTGCCACTTGTCGTACGCCCCCTTCGACACCCGGGATTTGGCGAAGCCAGGTGTCAATACCTGCAAGCCATTCTTGCCCTTCAGGGCTGGCAAACCAGCCTGCATCTCCGTGTAGGCCGTCAAGTATCCGTAGGCCAACAACCGCTTGCGGCGCAACAAGTGAAACAACAGTGGCAATGGGCAAGATGGTGGCTAGGCTAAGCCCTGAAATGTACACGCCAAGGGCAAAGGTTGGGCGCATGCGCGTAAGCAGTTTTTGGTAGTACGGCCAAGAAATACAGGCCACGCAAGTAGCCAAAAATGTCGTTGTGGGAAAAGGCCATAGCAAAACAACCCAAGCCAAAAGCGCAATGCAAGCAAGTATACGGGGCATGTGTTCTCCATCCAAAATTGTTATTGTTAGGTACATAGCATCTGTTATGCAGGCGGTATTGTCAAGGATAGGTCTTTTTTGCGGCAGGATTTTTTATGTCGTGTTGCAGAGCGTGTTTTTTAACAAAACAAAATGGTTTGAAGCAGCCTTTAGGTTAGGAGTTTTTTTGCAATGTAACTGTATGTTCTTTTAGATGTTTTTTTTATTTTTATCAGGGTTGTTTTTTTCTTTAAAACATTGACAACAGAAAAACCATTGCCAAATGCGATGATTGCCCCTATATTCATTGCCTGCTTCATTCGGTAACGATAGTTTGACAAAGTTTTGTCTGTGCAATTAGGGGGACTCCCCTTAGCCATGTTCAGAGATTTTGTTACGTAAGAAATATTTAAGGAGGCCTTATGTTTGTTTCTATTGCTCATGCTATGGCGCCCAGTGGGGGCGCAGGTGGAGAGCCCAATGCACTTTTGCAATTTGCACCGCTCCTGCTCATGCTGGTTATTTTTTATTTTTTGCTCATCCGTCCACAGCAAAAACGTGCCAAGCAACACCGCGAAATGTTAGGAGCCCTCAAAAAAGGCGATACGGTCATGACCTCCGGCGGCCTTGTGGGTCGTATTGTGGACATGGATGGTGATATTTTAAGCATCGATCTAGGCGAAACCAAGGTCAATGTGGGACGCGGTTATGTGGTCAACCTTGCGAACAGCCCAGCCAAAGCTGCCAAGGAAACCCCAAAACAAGCTCCCAAAGAAGCCTCGAAAGAAGCTCCCAAAGAAGATTCTAAAGAAGAGTCTAAGGATTCTGAATAAGCATATGACAGTGCATTATGGGCATGATCTTGGAGTATTCTCTATAGATTATGCCCATTTTATTGTGCTATTGTCAGCAATTGATGCATCCAAGGTATGCAAGGGTGACGTGGCATCAGTCTCAATCCTGCTTCAAAGGCAGTAGGGGGCTGTTGCTGTTGCATTTGTATACCTCGTTGTTTGGCTAACGTTCCTTATGTTTAGGCCTTTGTTGAGATCGTTGCTTTGAACGTTTGAAGCGTAGCCAAAAAGCCATTGTACTTAAAGAGCGTTTTTTTGTATCCACTCAACTTTTTTTGTGGGCAGAAGCATCAACTAGATTAGACGCCATATTGTGCGCATACAGCACAAAAATTGAGGATATTCATGATAAGTTTACGCTGGCGAATGTTGGTCTCTGTGGCTGTTTTGCTGCTAAGTTTGACCTATTTATTGCCGAGCTTGTTTGGGCCGGGTGCCTTGCCTTCTTTTTTTCCAAACTCTCGTATTAATTTGGGATTGGATTTAAAAGGCGGCGTCCATTTAACCCTTGGGGTAGAAATGGAAAAGGCCCTTGACAATGCCTTATTGCAATCAGGCCAAGATATGCGCATACAGGCAGCAGCTGACGGTATAACTGTACTTGGCGTGCGCCTAAACGCCGGCAAGTTAGAGTTTTCATTGCCAAAGGCGGATCAGCGTACAGAGCTTGAAGCGCTTTTGTCCACAAGCTATCCACAGCTTGTGGTGACACAAAATGCTGAAGGATCGCGCTACACCGCCAGCCTTACAGATGAGTACGCTTCTTATGTAGCAGACATGGCCCTTGACCAAGCAGTGCGTACCATCCGCAACCGTATTGACCAGTTTGGTGTGGCTGAGCCTGATATTCGTAAACAAGCCGATTATCGTATTCAGATCCAGCTACCCGGGATGTCTGATGCGGAGCGTGCCATTCAGTTGGTGGGGCAAACGGCCCAGCTTACCTTTCATCTTGTACGATCAGATGTGGATCCCCTTAAGACTTTACCTCCGGGGGTTGCGTCTTTTCCTCTTATAGACACATCCTCAGGTGCTGTAAGTCAGCGCACGTTGTTGCTTGACCGCGATCCCCTTATGACCGGAGAAACCGTGGTGGATGCAAGGCCTGGCTATGATGAACAAAACAACCCCATGGTATCCATGAGCTTTAACGGAAGCGGGGCCGTTGCTTTTGAGCGCATTACCGGCGAGCATGTTGGGCGCGAAATGGCCATTGTCCTTGACGGCAAAGTGTATACCGCCCCCAGAATCAATGACCGTATCAGCGGCGGTAAAGCCAGCATCACGGGCAGTTTTACGGTGGAAGAAGCACAAGATTTATCCATTGTGCTTCGTGCAGGATCGCTCCCTGCGCCTGTAACGATCCTTGAAGAGCGCACAGTTGGCCCCTCCTTAGGTCAAGAATCCATTGAAAGCGGCATGTTAGCTGCTCTTGTTGGGGCTATTGCTGTTGTTATCATCATGCCCTTATATTATGGTTTAGCAGGGATTATTGCCGATATTATGCTTACCTTTACGGTAACCATGCTACTGGCAGGCTTGGCCGGGTTTGGTGGAACATTAACCCTGCCTGGTATTGCCGGTATTGTGCTTACCATAGGCATGTCTGTTGACGCCAACGTTTTGATTTTTGAACGTATTCGCGAGGAATTGCGCAAAGGCATTAAGCCTGTGGAAGCTATTATTGCAGGCTTTGACAGAGCCAGTATTTCCATTATGGATTCTAACGTCACCACTATTATTGCAGCCTTGATATTGTATCAATTCGGCTCAGGTCCTGTGCGAGGATTTGCTGTGACCTTGGGCCTAGGGATTGTGGCATCCATGTTTACGGCTATTTTTGTGTCCAAAGGCGTTTTTGGCTGGTGGATGGCGCGAAACAATGGTCGTAGCCTTAGCATCTAATGCTTAAAAAGGCTCCCTCAAAAAATGAAAGGGGCCTTTGGCGTGTGCCGTTAGAAAACTTGTAAGAATTTTAGGTTCGCTGTAGGAGCGCGGTATGGGGATTGATCTTTTCCGCAAACAAACCACGATTGATTTTGTAAAGATGGGGCGCTTTGCCTTTATTGTATCTGCATTGCTTTTGGCTGTGGGGCTTGTGACCATACTCAGCAACGGCGGGCTACGCTATGGCGTGGATTTTGCCGGCGGCGTGGCTGTGCAGTTGCAATTTCAAGAGCCCGTAAACGATGAGCATATTAAACAAGCCTTTGCCCAAAGCCAGCTGCCAGGGCTCGCCATACAGCAGTACGGCGATGACGGGCGCGATTTTTTGATACGCTTTGCCACACCTGAAGGCGGTACCAATCAGACGGTACGCGTTTCGGTTTTAGAAGCCCTTGAAGGCAATATTACAGGCAATCCTGCATCCATCCAAAGCCTTGAAATGGTAGGGCCTAAGGTAGGTGCTGATCTGCGCAACGCTGCGCTTCAAGCCATGTTTTATGCTGTCTTATTGATTACCGTATATATTTCAGGGCGGTTTGAGCACCGCTGGCTTGTGGCGGTACTTATGGCAGGGGCCCTTGGAGCGGCCATGTACGGCATGGGGCTGGCTGGGCTTGGAATGGATCTGCGCGTGGTGGGAGCCTTGGCAATTACACTGATAGTGTGCTGGAAGCTTAAACTTAATTTTGCCTTGGGCGCCATTGTGGGCTTGCTGCATGACGTGGCCATAACCGTAGGGCTTCTTGCTGCCATGGGCAAAGAGTTTGATTTAAACATCATTGCAGCCCTGCTCACCCTTGTAGGGTATTCGCTCAACGACACGATTATTGTGTACGACCGTATCCGTGAAAATTTGCGTGCTGTTGAGGGGCGAACCCAAGGTAAATCAGGCACAGAGGCTTTGCCACCTTTGGCAAGCATTATTAATGAAAGCGTGAACCAAACCCTTGGGCGTACAGTGATGACCTCGTTTACAACGCTTGCAGCCTGCCTTAGCCTTGCTCTGCTTGGTGGTGGTGCCATTCATGATTTTGCCATAACCATGCTGATAGGGCTTTTTATTGGTACGTTTTCGTCAATTTTTGTTTCAAACCCTGTGTTGCTCTTTCTTGGCGATACCGAACAGTATCTTGTGCCTGTGCGCAAAGCACAGGAACAGTATGAGCGCCCTGGCGAACATGGTGTTGTGTAGCGTATAACAGCCTGATAAGGAAGTTTTGCCATGACATTACAACTTGCAGTTTTAGCATCAGGGAGCGGCAGCAACCTGCAATCCATGCTTGACCATGTGGCAAAAGGCACCCTTGATGCCAACATGCGCCTTGTTTTGTGCAATCGTAAAGACGCCTATGCCCTTGAGAGGGCGCGCCGCGCAAATATTCCTGCTGTTTGTATTGAGCACAAGGATTACCCAAGCCGCGAAGCCTTTGATGGGGCCATGGTGGCGTGTTTGCGTGAACATGGTGTTGATACCATAGCTTTAGCTGGGTTCATGCGCATGATAACCCCTGTTTTTTTGGAGGCGTTTCCAAAACGCATTCTCAATATTCATCCGGCCCTTTTGCCTTCTTTTCCAGGGGTGAGTGGGGCTAGTGACGCACAGGCCTGGGGTGTGACCATTTCCGGCTGTACGGTGCATTTTGTAGATTCCATTATGGATCATGGCGAGGTGATTGTGCAGGCTGCAGTGCCTGCAAATCCCGGGGAACCACTCAAGGATTTGCAAGAACGCATCCACGCCTTTGAGCATCGAATCTATCCGCAAGCCTTGCAATGGCTTGCGGAAGGGCGGCTTAACGTGGCAGAGCGAAGTGTTAGGCTTACGCCTAGCAATAAACCCTTGGCTGCCGCAGAGCCTCATGCGCTTGTATGGCCGCCTTTGGAACAGGGCTTTTAGCAGGCTGGCCCAAAAGCACCGTCGCGTTGCTCTCTATTTGCGTAATTGCTCGTTCCTTGCAAACGCAAACGGCACTTCGTGCCGCCCGTCGGGTAGGTACTACTTCAGTGGCTAATTGTAATCGGGTCATGGGGGAAAGACCCCACTCCCCTCTTAAAATTTACCACTTCATTGTATCCGGCACTTTTTGAACAGCCTGCCCTTAATGGGTAGTTGAAAACGTGCAATCGCGTTGTTGTCTGCACCCGTATGGCTCGTTATACATATATGCCTGCTTCTCTCAATATGTTCCTTGGATGGATAGTATGGACACATTGGACAAACAGCTTCTTGACATCATTCAAACAGGCTTTCCTTTAGAATCGCGTCCTTATGCTGTTTTAGGCGAAAGGCTTGGCCTTACCGAGGCAGAGACCTTAGCAAGGGTGCGCGCTCTGCATGGGCGCGGCATTATCCGTCGCCTTGGTGCCAATTTTCAATCCTCTAAGCTTGGTTTTTACTCCACTTTGTGCGCTGCCAAAGTACCCGAAGAGTCCCTTGAGCGTTTCGTTGAACTGGTCAACAGCCACCAAGGCACTACTCATAATTATTTGCGCAAACATAGCTACAACGTATGGTTTACCTATATTGCACCGTCGCATGAGGCCATCGAAAAAGCCCTTGCCGACATCACAGCACAAACTGGCATAGCCATTTTAAACCTTCCCGCCACAAAATTGTATAAAATCCGTGTGGACTTTGCCATGCAAGGCACAGATAGCCCTGAAAAATGAGCAGAATACAACACGTTTTTGTTTTTTAGGAAAAAAATACTTGCATACATGTAAGCCATTATAAAGTCATACAAAATCAAGATGAGATTTTGTAAATTACGCCGTATCAAGCGTTTTGCCTAAAAAAAAATGTCTGTTTCATAAAAAAAATCACCATGCCCCCCTAGACGCCGCGCTACAACGGCTTATTTTATGTCTCGAATACGATATTATTACTCACAGCTGTGAGTTTTTGTGAGGAGGCATCCGAATTATGGGTAAAATTATAGGTATTGACCTTGGTACCACAAATAGTTGTGTGTACGTCATGGAAGGTAAGGATCCAAAATGTATCACCAATCCTAATGGTGGGCGTACTACGCCTTCAGTTGTAGCCATTACGGATAAAGAACGCCTCGTTGGCGACAATGCCAAACGCCAGGCCGTAACCAATCCTACGCGGACAGTGTTTGCCGTAAAGCGTCTTATGGGGCGCCGCGCTGACGCTCCTGAAGTTGTTTCATGGAAAGAGCATGCTCCCTATGAAATCACCGCAGCAGCCAACGGCGACACCACGGTAAAAATTGACGGGCGCGAATACAGCCCGCCGGAAATTTCTGCCATTATTTTGGGCAAACTTAAAGCCGATGCAGAAGCCTATCTTGGTGAAAGCGTTACTGAGGCGGTCATCACGGTACCTGCGTATTTTAATGATGCTCAGCGTCAGGCCACAAAGGACGCCGGACGTATTGCCGGCCTTGATGTGAAACGCATCATCAACGAACCCACGGCAGCATCGTTGGCCTATGGTTTTGAAAAGAAAGCGAATGAAAAAATAGTAGTGTTTGACCTTGGCGGCGGTACGTTTGACGTATCCATCCTTGAGGTTGGCGACAATGTGGTTGAAGTGCGTGCCACCAACGGCGACACCTTCCTTGGCGGTGAAGACTTTGACCAAGCAATCATCAACTGGCTGGTGGAAGAATTCAAAAAGGAACAGGGCATTGACCTTGCTAAGGACAACATGGCCTTGCAACGCCTTAAAGATGCAGCAGAATCAGCCAAAAAAGATTTGTCCAGCTCCATGGAGGCAGAAATCAATCTGCCCTTTATCACAGCTGACCAGAACGGGCCTAAGCACTTGCTCATTAAGCTGTCACGGGCCAAGCTTGACCAGCTTTGCGGTGACCTTGTAGATCGTACCATTGCCCCTTGTAAGCAGGCTTTAAGTGATGCTGGCCTTTCAGCATCCGAAATTGATGAAGTTTTGCTTGTGGGTGGTATGTCGCGCATGCCCTTGGTTCAGAAAAAAGTTGCTGAATTTTTTGGCAAAGAGCCCAATCGTTCAGTGAACCCTGACGAAGTTGTAGCCATGGGTGCAGCCATTCAAGGCGGTATTTTGGCAGGTGACGTGAAGGATGTGCTCCTTCTTGACGTAACTCCTCTGTCCCTTGGTATTGAAACCATGGGCGGCGTGTTTACCAAACTTATTGAGCGTAACACAACCATCCCCACACGCAAAAGCCAAACCTTTACCACAGCTGCTGACAATCAGCCGTCGGTATCCATCCATGTGTTGCAGGGCGAACGCCCCATGGCCGGAGACAACATGACTTTGGCTCGTTTTGACCTTACGGGCATTCCTCCGGCGCCTCGTGGTGTGCCACAAATTGAAGTGGCATTCAATATCGACGCCAATGGTATTGTGAATGTGTCTGCCAAAGATTTGGGAACAGGGAAGGAGCAGTCCATCCAGATCACAGCATCTTCGGGCTTAACAGACAACGACATTGACAGATTGGTGAAAGAAGCAGAAGCTAATGCCAGCGATGATAAGCAAAAACAAGATCTTATCGAGGCACGCAACCATGCAGACAGCTTGATTTACGGCACTGAAAAGTCCCTCAAAGACCTTGGCGATAAAGTGGACGCAGCCCTTAAAAGCGATATCGAAGGAAAAATTGCTACCTTGCGTACAACCATGGAAGGCAGCGACACCGAGGCTATCAAGGCAGCCACTGAAGAGCTGGCAAAAGCATCCCATGCTTTAGCAGAGCAGCTTTATAAGCAGTCGCAAGGCGCTGAGGGTGACCAAAGTCAGCAAGCACAAGCCGGCGCGCAACAAGGTGCTGATAGGTCCGGCGACGACGTGGTCGACGCTGATTTTACTGAAGTAAAATAAGAATAATATGCATATGCCTAGCCTATCCGAAAAAATCTTTTGGATAAGCTAGGTGCAGAGTAAGTAAAGTATATAAAAAGTCCGGATAGGCTAACGCCTGTCCGGACTTTTTATATTAGATGTAAAGATCGTCTAGCAGCAGGATTCTTTACAGCCACCACAAGCCACAGGATAATTGCCGTCAAAACAGGCCAAGCAGTATTTATCGGGGTGCTTGACGGATTTTAAAAGCCCTTGGATGGAAAGGTAATGCAAGGAATCAAGGTTGAGCAGGCGCGGTAATTCAGCCAAGGGATGTGTTGCCGCCACAAGCTCTCCTTGAGATGAAAAATTGATCCCGTAAAAACAAGGGAAACGTACAGGCGGACAGCTTACGCGAAAATCTACAATTTTGGCTCCAAGCTCGCGCAATTTTCCTACACGAGTTGTCACCGTGGTACCGCGCACAATGGAATCGTCCAGTACACAGATGTGCTTACCGCGAATGACAGAACGCACGGGATTAAGTTTTACCCGCACGCCAAAGTTGCGCATGCCTTGCGATGGTTGAATGAAGGTTCGACCGACATAGTGGTTACGGATAAAGGCATGTTCGTAGGGAATGCCTGACGTTTGAGCGTACCCCAAGGAGGCGTACACACCGGAATCGGGAAAAGGCATGACAATATCAGCCTTTGAGGGGCTTTCCATGGCCAATTGGTTCCCCATTAATTTGCGGCATGCGTACACATCCTCGCCAAAAACAATGGAATCGGGCCTGGCAAAATACACCAATTCAAAAATACATTGGCGTATGGGGGTATCTTCTGTGCCTTGGATTTTTAATGAGGAAAGGTGATCCCCTTCAATCACAAGCATTTCACCCGGGTCAATATCGCGCACGTATTCAGCTTCAAGCAAGTCAAAGGCGCATGTTTCTGATGCGATAACCCAAGATTTGCCAACTCGACCAAGTGCCAAAGGATGAAAACCATGGGGATCGCGCACGGCGATAATACGCCCTTCTGCCATAATAGCTAGTGAATATGCCCCTTTAACCCGTGTGCATGCAGACAATATGGCTTCTTCCAGCGAAATGCCGCGCAACGTATGCGCGATAAGGTGGACAAAAATTTCACTGTCACTGCTGGTTTGAAAAATAGCTCCGGCTTCTTCGAGTTCTTGCCGAAGCTCGTCCGTATTGGTAAGGTTGCCGTTGTGGGCTAAGGCTATTTCGACGCCGCGCACGCGCACAACCATGGGCTGAGCGTTGCGCCTTGTCGAATGGCCTGTGGTGGAATAGCGAATATGCCCAATGGCCATATGTCCTTGAAGTTGCTGTCCAAGGGTTGCTTCGTCAAAAACATCAGGCACAAGCCCCATGTCGCTGTGCAAATGCATGTTGGTACCGTCATAGGTGGTGATGCCTGCGCTTTCTTGCCCACGATGCTGTAGCGCGTACAGGCCAAAATAGGCCATACGGGCCGCTTCTGAATGTCCTGAAATACCAAATATGCCACACATACGCTGTCCTTGTTGTAAAATGATCGGTGTTGAAGCCCAAGGCTGACTGTATTATGGTACAAGAGCCTGCCAAGGCAAAGAGAGATACTACGGTTTTCCATTCAACCGGTGAAAAAAAGTATGCCCGATTCTTGGGCGTTTGAAAAGTTTTTTATAGGAGTTTACGCGGATGAAAAAGTATGTCTGTCCTTATTGTGAAAAAGAGCTTCCCATCTATAAAAACCCTTTTCCCACAGTGGATGTTATCGTGTATCATCCTGATAGGGGGGTTGTGCTTGTGCGCCGCGGTAAAGAGCCTTTTGGCTATGCCTTGCCCGGAGGCTTTATGGAAATTGGCGAAACAGTAGAACAAGGTGCTGTTCGCGAAGTTTTGGAAGAAACCAATTTGCACATAACATTGGACAGGCTTTTGGGGGTATATTCAGATCCTAGCCGTGATCCTAGGTTCCACACCATCTCTACGGTTTTTGTGGCAACAGCAGCAAACCCTGAAGCTGTGCTGGGGGGGGACGATGCAGCAGAGGCAGGATTTTTTCCGCTTACAGCTTTGCCGTCCCTTGTTTTTGACCATGGAAAAATTCTTGAAGATTTCATAAAAAGCCTAGGTGTGTGAGCTTTTTAAATGCCAATCTATCGTTTTTACATGTTTTTTTGCTAAACCGTTATTCCTCTTTGGGTGCCATGGGAAAAAGCTTGCCTGCTACAATAGCACCAGAACCAAAACGTTCACGCAAGGTGTCCAGCGTGGCGTCAAGCTTTTCCCGTTGCTGCTCGCGCTCATGAGGTGGTGGGGCCAAAACAGCATCAGCTGCATCACCTTGTGCCTTTTTAGGGTGCGCTCTTGCAGGAGGAGCCATGGGCAACAACAGTTGGCGCGACTCTTCACCAAATCCTGATACTCCAACCCCAACGAGCCTGACCTTGGCAACAAGTTCTTGCGACTCTAAAAGCGCGCACGCTGTTTCATAAATGGTTTGCGTGGCAGAAGTAGGGCTTGATAACGTTACACGACGGGTTACTTGTTTAAAGTCAAAATATTTAAGCTTTACTGTAATCACACGCCCTTTAAGGGATTGACGGCGCAACGATCGGCCCACACGTTCAGATTGGCGAAAAAGCCATGTTTTAAGCACTTCTATATCCGCAGTGTCTTCATTGAAGGTGTGTTCGGAACTTTCTGATTTTGGCGCTGTAAGGGGCAGAACCTCTCTCAGGTCATGCCCCTGGGCTCTTTCGTAAAGCTGGATGCCTGCTTTCCCAAAATGTTGCTCCCAAAAGGTCATAGAAAAATTGCGCACATCACCTGCTGTATGCACACAAAGGGGTTTGAGTTTGCTAAGGAACTGTTTGCCAACCCCGGGGATGCGTTCTACTGGCAAATTGCGTAAAAACTCAGGCATTTGTTCAGAGGTAATAATGGTGATACCGCCGGGTTTGTGCATGTCAGAAGCGATTTTTGCTAAAAACTTAATGGGCGCAACTCCAACAGAGCAGGAAAGGCCGTTTGTGGCTGTTGCCACAGCTTGCCTCACCTTTTGGGCTAAACTTTCCACAGGGCCAAAAAGGCGTTCAAGTCCTGTGGCGTCAAGGTAGGCTTCATCTATGGAGGCTTGCTCAACTAAGGGAGAGAATGTGGTCAAGGCCTTTTGCACAAGCTTAGAAACTTCTTTGTAGCGTTCCATGCGGCCCGGGGTAAAGATGGCGTTTGGGCAACGTTGCCTTGCTTCACCAAGGGGCATGGCCGAGCGTATGCCAAAGGCGCGCGCTTCATATGACGCTGCACTGACCACGCCGCGAACCCCTTGGCCCACAACGACGGGTTTACCGCGAAATTGAGGGTTGTCCATTTGTTCAATGGATGCGTAAAAGGCATCCATATCTACGTGCATAATCCAGCGTTGCATGGGAATATAAAAAAGTTCTAAGCAATAGCATGCCGATAAAAGGTGAAGATCACACAAAACTACCATGGTATGTAGCAACTAAGGGTGTCAGGTCTTAGGTAGGAGCCTCGTGTTATTACAGTATACAGGGATACCTTTTTGGTATATTTTGAGTTTGCTTGATTTGACAAACGTACTTGCAAATAGCACGTTTAGGTGTGAGCTGCAAGAATGTGAAACGTTGCCACTTTTTGTAAGGACAAATTACAACAAATTGCATAGAGCATATTGTTTTTGCCTGCAGAAGGATTATTATATTTTTCAAGTCTGATTAAACGACTTGTTTTTTTAGCGGAAGAACACATTCGCCAAAGGAGGCTTGAGCTAATGTGGGAATACACGGATAAAGTACGAGAATTGTTTTTACAACCAAAAAATGTAGGCAGTATTGATGACGCAAATGCCGTTGGCGAGGTGGGAAGCCTTGCTTGCGGTGATGCGCTTACATTGTATTTGAAGATTTCAGAGCAAGGTATTATTGAGGATGCCAAGTTTCAAACCTTTGGCTGTGCCAGTGCCATTGCATCAAGTTCTGCCTTGACAGAAATGATCATCGGTAAAAGCGTGGAAGAGGCAGAAAAAATCAGCAATAAAGATATTGCAAATTATCTTGGCGGTTTGCCAAGGGAAAAAATGCATTGTTCTGTCATGGGACAAGAAGCGCTTGAAGCTGCGCTACGTTCTTGGCGTGGCGAGCCTGCTGTACCACATTGCCATGAAGGCAAGGTTGTTTGCACATGCTTTGGCGTAACAGACACGCAAATACGTAGGGCCATTCAAGAAAACAATCTAAAAACCGTTGAGGAAGTCACCCACTTCACGAAAGCAGGCGGTGGCTGTGGCGGTTGTTTTGAAGATATTCAGGCCATTTTGGACGAAGCATCTGATAAGCCTGTGCTTAAAGAATTCAATCCAAAACCGCGCACGATCTTGACCAATGTGCAACGCATGCAAAAAATCATGAATACCCTTGAAGATGTCGTTCGTCCGCGCCTAGCTGCTGATGGCGGCGATATTGAGCTTATTGACGTGGACGGGCAAAGGGTTGTTGTGGCCCTTACAGGGAAATGCTCCAATTGCCGTTCGCGCAAAGTTACGCTGCAGGAAATGGTGGAAAAAACCTTGCGTGAGCATGTGGAACCGGATTTGGTGGTTGAGGAGGCTGTGTCATGAATAAGGTAATATACCTTGACAACAACGCCACCACCATGGTGGCTGAAGAAGTGTTTGAGGCCATGCGCCCCATTTTTTGCGATTTGTATGGCAACGCTTCAAGCATGCATACCTTTGGCGGACAGGTGGGAAAATACCTTGCCACAGCGCGTGAACAAGTGGCAGAGCTCATTGGCGCGTACCCTGATGAAATTGTTTTCACCTCTTGCGGCACAGAAAGTGACGCCACAGTTTTTAACGCAGCTTTACTCACCCATCCTGAAAAACGCCATGTGGTGACAACGCGTGTGGAGCACCCTGCTGTTATCGCTTTGGGCCAGCAGCTTGAAAGTCAGGGCTATGACGTAACGTGGCTTTCTGTTGATAGTGAAGGACGCTTAAACCTTGCCGAGCTTGCCGCATCGCTCCGCAAAGATACGGCCCTTGTGTCGATTATGTACGCCAATAATGAAACAGGAACGATTTTCCCCATGAGCGAAATTGCTGACATGGTGAAAGAGCGTGGCATATTGCTGCATACCGATGCTGTGCAGGCAGTGGGCAAGGTGGACATTGACCTTGCAAGGCTCCCGGTGGATTTTTTAGCCCTTTCAGGACATAAGCTGCATGCTCCAAAAGGCATTGGTGTTTTGTATGTGCGTCGAGGCTCAAGGTATAGGCCGTTTTTACGGGGCGGTCACCAGGAAAAAGGCCGCCGAGCTGGCACGGAAAATTCCCCCTACATTGTGGGCATTGGCAAGGCGTGTGAGCTGGCAAGAATGCATATTGCTGATGAGCAGGTGCGCGTAGCTAACTTGCGCGACCGTTTGGAGCAAGGTATTTTGGCTGCTATTCCCGATACCATTGTCAACGGTGATGTTACGTCGCGCTTGCCAAATACCAGCAGTGTGGCTTTTCAGTATGTGGAGGGCGAGGCTATCTTGCTCATGATGGATCAGCTTGGTATTTGTGCAAGTTCAGGTTCTGCGTGCACATCCGGAAGCCTTGAACCGTCCCATGTGTTGCGTGCCATGGGGGTGCCCTTTACCTATGCTCATGGTTCGATCCGTTTTTCTTTATCGCGCTATACTACAGAGGAAGAAGTAGATTATGTTATCAATCATCTTCCCGGTATTATTCATAACCTTCGAGTGATGTCGCCTTTTTACAAAAAAGGTTAGTGGTTAAGAATCAGGATATAAAATTTGCAAACCCCTTTTGCAGCGATGCAGGGCTATACCCTATACAAAAGCTGTAAAAGGGGTTTTTTAAAAAAGTATGTCTTCAAATGATCAGTCCGCATTGGTACTGAAAAAGCGCACTCAGATACACTGAATTTTTTTTCTTGGAAGTTTTTTAGAAAAATTTGAATTTTTCTCTTGCCAAAACAGCGGAATCTGGGCAATGTGTTTTCACGTTTTGTCTTACTACCTTATTCCAAACTATCTGCTTCATTTCTTCCCTAGGATTTTTCATAAAATAGTTTCGGTATTATAAGAACTTCATCCCCACCCCAGACGCTTGCGTAATAGCCTTATATAAAACAAAGGCGTCAATGTGCGTGTGTTTTGCCTTATATACATCGCACAAAAGGATTTTCATGACAAAGCAGGGATAACCCAACAGGCGTAACCATGTGTTTTAGCATATGATGTGTAGCCTATCACCGCAAAAATCTTTCGTAATTTAAAGAAACGTATTTTTAAGCTGCGTTGTTTTTAGACAAGCCAACGCGTAAGGCCTAAACCTTTATACGTATAAAAAACATCATTAAAGCAAAATAGTACCCTTAAAAACATGAACGTGCAGATATTTTTTGCTGTATCACTAAAATAGTTGAAAAATAGAGTTGTGCCAAAAAACATTCAAAAAGCAGAAGCTTTACAAGAATGTGGCGTTTTTATTCACCCCAACAAGTAAACGGTTGAACATGCGGAAAAAGAAAAACGACGTGGACACTATGGAGCAGAGCGAACTATCGCAAGATGCATACCTAGAGAATCCGCAACAAAACGGAACCATGTATTCTCCCACAAAAGCCTCTTCCGAAGAGCAGCCCCTAGTACGAAAACCTGTTCGTACCACTAGGGCGGGTACACGCCAAAGCTCTTCAAGGGCGCCTGTCACCAAGCAAACAGACGATGTGGGAATTGCTTGGGGGAAAATCGAAGAGCAACTGCATAGTCAAGATCGCACCACAGACAATGCACCCCGTCAACGCAGGCAAACTCCGCTAAAACAAAGGCGTGAAGGAGCCCCTCGGCAACGTACTGTTCAGCGTAAAACACCTGTGACTGCCGAACCTTTTGAACAAGGATTTGATATGGCAACAACGCCTGCAGAACATGTTGCCACAGCATCGCAAGCTTCTAGTCAGGCCCTTGCCCAGGCTCCAAACCAAGCATTAGACCCAGCTGCCGATTCCCTTGAAAAAATCACAATGAACCTTTCTGAGCTAAAAACCATGAGCATGACCATGCTCATAGAAAAAGCTACAGAATATGCCATTGAAAATGTCAGCTCCATGCGCAAGCAAGAGCTTATTTTTGCGTTGTTGCAGGCCTGTGCCGCGCGCAATGGCCAGCTGTACGGTGATGGTGTGTTAGAGATTTTGGCAGATGGCTACGGGTTTTTACGATCCCCCATGTCCAGCTATATGCCTGGCCCTGACGATATTTATGTGTCTCCGTCCCAGATTCGCAAATTTTATTTGCGTAAGGGTGATGTGGTGTCCGGGCAAATCAGGCCGCCACGGGATGGGGAGCGTTACTTTGCCTTACTCAAAGTGCGAGAAATTGGCCATGAACCTCCTGAAAAAGCCAGCCAAGTGGTGCTTTTTGACAACTTAACGCCCATTTACCCTGACCGTCGTTTTAATATGGAGCGTGACAGCAAAAATTTGGCCTGCCGCGTTATTGACCTTATGGCACCCATTGGCAACGGCCAGCGCGGGGTTATTGTGGCACCGCCTCGTACCGGTAAAACCATTTTATTGCAAAATATTGCCAACTCTATCAATACAAACCATCCCGACGCTAATCTTATTGTGCTTCTTATTGACGAACGCCCCGAAGAAGTTACAGACATGGAACGCACTGTCAAAAATGCAGAAGTGATCAGCTCTACCTTTGATGAGCCGCCCCATCGCCATGTGCAAGTGTGTGAAATGGTACTTGAAAAAGCGAAACGCTTGGTTGAACGCAAACGTGACGTGGTGATCCTGCTTGATTCCATCACCCGCCTTGGGCGCGCCTATAATGCGGTAACCCCATCATCAGGGCGAGTGCTTTCAGGTGGTTTGGATGCCAATGCCTTACAACGTCCCAAACGGTTTTTTGGTGCGGCCCGTAATATTGAAGGGGGCGGCAGCCTAACCATTATTGCCACAGCCCTTATTGATACAGGTTCACGCATGGACGAAGTGATTTTTGAAGAATTTAAAGGCACCGGCAATATGGAAATTTATTTGGACAGGCATTTGGCTGAAAAGCGTGTCTTTCCTGCCATTGATATCAATCGAACAGGAACGCGTAAGGAAGACTTGCTCTTGTCTGAAGAAGTCCTCAATCGTGTATGGATTTTGCGTAAAATTTTAGCACCCATGTCATCTATTGACAGTATGGAGTTTTTGCTGGATAAAATGCGTCCTACCAAATCCAACAACGAGTTTGTAAACACTATGAATCGTTAATTTTTTAAACACCGTGGTGTTCTTTACACCGCGGTGTTTTTTTTTGAATTTTTTGATTGAGCAATAAAAAAGTCCTGAATAATTTTTCTTTAGTCATATTTTATGCATGTGCAATGCATTGTGCAGATGCCAAAACAAAACCGAACAAGGAGGAATCCTCGTTCGGTTTTTGCTTTAAAACATGCGCCCAGTAACAGGGCCTAATACCATTGCTTAAAAAATGTTTTTACATATTTTTTACATGCTCGTACAAATCACGGGCATTGGTATTGTTCGGGTTTTGTTCAAGAAGGGCTTTTAAATGATCAAGGGCTTCGTTTTCGCGCCCAAGACTTACAAGGCATCCTGCCAAGGATGTGCGCACTTCTTCGTTATCTGCAAGTACGGCAAGGCTTGCCTCAAGACAGGGGATGACCCTATCCAATTGATTTAGGTTATACCCTTCACGAACAAGGCAGTTAAGGGCAACGCTGTTTTCAGGGTTCAGACGCACAGCGCGTTCAAAGTAATCAAACGCATCTGCATGTTCGCCCATTTCCATTTTTACCAAGCCAAGACCGGCAATAGCTTTGTCGTTTTCTTCAATGGTGATGGCTTTGCTGTAAAGCGTAAGAGCATCGTCAAGGAGCCCACGTTGTACGGCAATGGTTGCCAAGCCAAGAAACGGGTCAGAATGATCGCTGCTTGAATCCACAGCTTTGCGGTAATAATTTTCCGCTTTGTCAAAATCACCCATAAAAAGGTAACATTCGCCTAATTCTTTGTTGATTTCATAATCTAATTGAGAACTCATGGTCACTCCTCCATGAAGGGTATTGACGTAAAAAGATATTTGATTTTGTTTAAGCAAGTCACATGCCAATATAAAAAAATATTACATTTACAATGTGTTATCGAGGTGGCAAAAAAATGAAAGTGCGTCGTATATGCAATTTTGACAGTGTTTGCCGTATGTTTTGGCAAACTTTGTCCCTTTTTATTTCTTGTTTTGCAAAAATCGATACTGTTTGTGGCGCAGGTGCACAAACGCTGACAAGCCCTAGGCAGTTATTGCCTACTTAGCTCGACATAGCAAAATAAAACAGCATTATTTTTCAGAAGGTGCATTTTTGCGCAGTTTTGCAAGTTTTTCTGCCAGCATTTTGGCTTTTTTAGAGCCGATTCCTGGAATTGCGCTTAGCGTTTCAGCTTTTGCTGTGCTCATGGCTTCAAGTGAAGGAAAATGCTGCCATAACAGTTTTGCCGTGGCATTGCCGATACCCGGAATCCGCAGAAGTTCTGCGGTTAAAGCCGTACCTGTACGCGCTTTACGGTGACGTCCTAGGACATAATTATGTGCGCTGTCGCGAATATGCTGAAGCAGCAAAAGTTCAGGGGATGCTGCACGCAAAGGCAATGGATTGACCCTGCCTGGTAAAAAAATACGATCGCTCACATTGCCTGCGCGGCGGTCAGCTTGGCCTTGTTCGTTTCTGGCTTTGGCAATGGCAGCCAGTGCAAAGGGGAGGCGAAACTGCCCATCAGAGGTGCAATTGCTGGAAGGAAATAAGGGCTCTGCCACGCCTGTCATGGCTGTTTGAAAGGCTTTAAGTACAGCAGACAATTGCCCCTTGCCTCCGTCAATAAGCACCAAATCAGGCCACGGCGGCCCATCTTCAACACGGCGAGTGGCCCAGCGCATAAGCGCAGCATAGTCATCGCCCTGGCCGTCGTCAGAACCCATGGTATAGGTTCGGTAGGCAGAGGGCAGAGGGCGTTCGTTGTCAAAAACCACCATGCCCATACGAGTGCTTTGCCCCCCTGTGTGCGAGACATCTACACATTCAATGCGGTAAATGGGCTTATCTGTATGCAGGCTGGCGGATAATTTTTCTGCAAGGCTACACGTGGCGTTGCGTTTGGCCTTTTCATCGGCATTGGTGCCGGCCATGTCTATGAGCTGGCTTTCTGCGGCATTGCGTGGCAGGGCAATGCGCACTAACGCTCCGCGTATGTCGCTCAGAACTTCTTCAAGCGAAGCGATATCTTGCGCATGGGCAGGCACGTTTTGTTCGTGTGTGCGCGTTTCGCCATGTTCTTCTTCAGGGAGCCAGGGCACCACAATTCGCGCAGCTGGAACGGCATTAGGGCCATAATATTGTACCAAAAATTGGCGTAACAGTTCAGGCCCGTCATCAAGTTCCAAGCTTGGCCAAAAAAAACTTCGCCCATCCACAAGGCGGCCTTGCCGTACAAACAAAAGCCCAAGACCAAGGCCATTTTCTGTGGGCACAATGCCAACAACGTCCATGTCCACAGTTTCGTTAAGGACAACACTTTGCTTTTCAATGGTTTGTCGTAAAGCTGAAATTTGATCGCGCAAGGTTGCGGCAAGCTCAAATTGTAATGATTCAGCAGCTTCATGCATGGCGGTTGTCAGCATGTCTACAAGCTCGCGCGAGCGTCCGGACAGGACCATTTCTACTCGAGCGATAAGGGCAGCATAGTCTTTTTGTGCCACTTCACCTGTACAAGGTGCAAGGCATTGCCCAAGGTGATGGTACAAGCATGGACGCACCCGATTGGCAAAAGCTTTGTCGCGGCAACGCCGTAAAGGAAAGGTGCGGTGCAAGGTTTTATAGGTTTCGCGAGCAGCTGAGGCTGAGGTGAAGGGGCCAAAATAGCGCGCTCCGTCTTTTTTGCTACTGCGTACCACCTCAAGGCGTGGGAAAGGAGCATGGCGGTCAAGGCGGAACAGTACATATTGTTTGTCATCGCGCAGTACAATATTATAATGTGGACGGTGTTTTTTGATAAGGCTGGCCTCAAGCAAGAGGGCCTCTTTTTCTGTTCCTGTTGATAAGGTGTCTACGGAAACAGCATGCCGCATCATGGCGGCTGTTTTGCCGGGCAGTGTATGAGCTGCCCGAAAATACGAAAGCACCCGCTTGCGCAAATGGATGGCTTTGCCCACATAGATGATGCGCCCTGAGGCGTCTTTATACATATACACACCGGGCGTTGTGGGCAATGATGAGGAGATGGGGCGTTGCATAAATAACAACCTTAATGGCGTATGTAAAAAATGATTACAACGTAGTTTAAACACTTGGCTTTACAGCTAGGGCAAGATAGGCCAAAATACGTGTCTGTCATACATTGTGACACAAAAAAAGTGCAAGCGGCTCAATTGGAGTAATATTTTTGTATCATAAGAAGCAATAGGACAATAGGCAATAGTATGAAACTGGTTTCGTGGAACGTAAATGGTTTTCGAGCCCTTAGTGGCAAGGCAGATTGGGCATGGTTTGCTAACACAGATGCAGATGTGATTGGCATGCAAGAGGTGAAGGTTGAAACGCAACAATTGACACCGGAACAAAAAGACCCTGAAGGTTGGCATAGCTATTGGCTGTCAAGCAAGGTCAAAAAGGGCTATTCCGGTGTGGCTGTTTTTTCGCGCCCCCCTGTATTGGATGTGCAGTATGAATTGCCTGATGAGTCTTTTCAGGGCGAAGGACGCCTTGTGCAGGTAGAATATCCTAGCTTTTATTTTCTCAATATTTATTTTCCCAACGGTACAGGATCTGAAGCGCGTCTATCCTACAAAATGGGGTATTATGCGGCCTTTTTAGAGCACGCGCAAGCTCTGCGCCAACATAAACCTGTTGTGGTGTGCGGCGATTTTAATACAGCACACAGGCCCATTGACCTTGCACGGCCCAAAGCCAATGAAAAGCTTTCCGGCTTTTTACCTGAAGAGCGCGCATGGATGGATACCTTCATGGCAGCAGGGTATGTGGATACGTACCGCCATGTGCATGGGGATGTTGCTTCCATGTATTCTTGGTGGTCGTACAAACAGCGTGCACGGCAAAGCAATGTTGGATGGCGGATAGATTATTTTTTTGTATCAGAAGAACTTAAGCCACACATTAAAGACGCTTGGATTGAAACAGAAGTCTACGGTTCAGACCATTGCCCTGTGGGTTTGGAATTGGCCCTATAACGCATATAAAAAAAGCCCTGCATTGCAGGGCTTAAAAAGCAAATGGGGCGAATGATGGGACTTGAACCCACGGCCACCTGGGCCACAACCAGGTGCTCTGCCAACTGAGCTACATCCGCCATATGGAAAGACAGATTTTTAGCTGATATTCACTATAAGGTCAAGTGTTTTGTCTTTGTGGAATTTAAAACATGCAAGGGCAGGGCATTAAGCTTTTGGCAAGGGTAAAATTATCTACAAAATAGCGCTTTTAAGGGACATCACCAGTTTTATCGGCATAAAACTCAAATGAATTGTAGCGTGCCCATTTTTTCAACATACTGCTAGGTTGTACATTTTACGGTGCAAAGCTATACTAAAAAAATACGAGACGGGTGACAAATGTTTTGAAGGTTTTTGCATCGGCACTATAAACCTATCATAAAAATATACAAAAAATAATGGAGCTTGGAAAATATGGATACATTGACAATTCAAGGGGGTATCCCCCTTACAGGCACGGTGAGCGTGAGCGGAGCTAAAAATGCGGCTTTGCCCATTTTGATGGCTGCGATTTTAGCAGATGAACCGTTCACTATTACCAATGTCCCCAATCTGCGGGATATTCGTACCTGTTTAGAATTATTAACATTGCTTGGGTGTGCTGCTACGCAAGAAAACGATGCGGTACACGTGGTGCCTGGCGAGCTTAAACCGGAGGCCCCTTACGAGCTTGTTAAAACCATGCGAGCTTCGGTGTTGTGCCTTGGCCCTTTGTTGGCGCGGCTTGGTAAAGCCAAGGTCGCCATGCCCGGAGGCTGTGCCATTGGCGCGCGTCCTGTGGATTTGCATCTTACCGCCCTTGAAAAAATGGGCGCGCGTTTTGAGCTTGAAGATGGCTATATTATTGGCCAATGTGATCAGCTGAAAGGGGCGCATATCCATTTTGATTTTCCCACGGTGGGTGGCACAGAAAATCTGCTCATGGCGGCATCGCTTGCTTTGGGTGAAACTGTGCTTGAAAACGCAGCGCGTGAACCTGAAATTGTGGATTTGGCCAATTTTTTGTGCTCTTGCGGCGCCAAAATAACAGGGCAGGGCACAAGTATTATTCGTATTCAAGGAGTACAACGCCTTACCCCAAGCAGTTATGCCGTAATGCCGGATCGCATTGAAGCAGGCACGTTTATGATAGCTGCCGGCATGACAGGGGGCAAACTTTTGATAGAAAATTGTCCTTGGACAGAGCTTGAAGCTGTTATCATGAAGTTGCAGCAAATGGGCATGCAGATAGAAAAAACAGCTGAAGGCGTTTTGGCCTCGTGCCCCAATGGCTTGCAGGCTGTGGATATGACCACTCAGCCCTATCCCGGGTTCCCCACGGACATGCAGGCCCAGATTATGGCGATCATGTGCTTGGCTCAAGGTTCAAGCGTGATTACAGAAACTATTTTTGAAAACAGGTTCATGCACGTGCAGGAGCTGGTACGTATGGGCGCAGATATCAGGATTTCCGGAAAAACAGCCATTGTCCGCGGTGTTAAAGAGCTCACAGGTGCCCCTGTTATGGCTTCTGATTTGCGGGCCAGCGCGTCCTTAGTCTTAGCAGCCCTAGCTGCCAAAGGAAGCACAAAAATTCAGCGCATCTATCACCTTGATAGAGGGTATGAACGGATCGAAACAAAATTGATCGCCGTGGGGGCAAGGATTGTGCGTGCCAAAGACTAGGGGCAGGCTGCCCCAAAAGGGTTGTCTGGGGTGTCAGCTGGGCAATTTTTGTCGGGTCATGGGGGGAAGACCCCGCTCTGCTCTCTATTTACGTAAGGTTCGCAAGCTCACCTAACGAAAACGGCTTCGCCGCCCTTTGGGTAGGGCTCCCCTCCTAAAATTGCCCGCTTCCTACCATCCAACCTTTTTTGAACAGCCTGCCTTTAGCGACGGCTGAATAAGGTTTGCCTGCTAGCCCAAATCCTGTGGACGTGCCGCACAGCGGAGCAAGCAGGTGGCAAGGTGAAATTTGTTTTTGTCGTAAACCTACGCTTACAAGAACATGCATCAGCAAAGTTTTGACAAAAATTTTGTCTTCACTCTACCTTACAAATAAAGCCCGTATGTGAAGCTTTGTCAGGTAATACGCTTGGGTCTGTGGCTGGGGGCACGTCTGCCCACACAACATGGCGCAGTCCAAGGGTTTGCCAGCGTTCTTTCAATGAGCCCCTGTGCCCATAAAAAAAACCTTGGCAGCTTTTAGGAAGGTGCAACGTAAAACCTTGTTCTTGTCGGGTATTTATATCGCATTTTGCTTGCCGCAAATGTTGACAAACCGTTGCGTACAGGGCTTCTGCTTGTATAAGGCTACCAAGGGCCGGATGCTGCGGGCCTGCTAGGATGGCCTTTTCAAGGGATTGTTCAGGAGCTAGGGCCATGCGGATGACAGGGACGTTTGCCGCCCAAGCGCGCTGTAGTGCTTGCCCAAGGGTTGTAATCGTTGTTTCAAGGCTCCAAGGGGTGAAGTCGCCGTTTTTCCATAGCGTTGCCAAGGGGGCCCCTGCAAGCACAAGACAAGGGTACATACGCAAGCACGAGGGCTTTAACGCTAGGGCCTTGTCAACATCTTCAAGAAATCGCGCAGGCTCTAGGCCCGGCATGCCGGGGAGCAATTGAATACCAAGTTTAAGCCCTGCATCCTGCACAGCTTTACAGGCTTTTTCGGCAACATGCTCGTTGTACCCTCTAAGGGACAGGGCAAGGGCGTTTGTATCAAAGCTTTGTATGCCAAGCTCAACAAGGGTAAAGCCTGCGGTACAAAGTTCATGTAGGATTGTTTGGGGAACGGCATCTGGTCTTGTGGAGCAGCGCACAGCCGAAATTTGACCAAGGTCAAGGGCACGGCGCGCCTTTTCAAGGCACGGCGCAAGCATAGATTTTGGCAATGACGTGAAGGTGCCGCCGTAAAAGGCAAGTTCTCGTTGACGGCCTTTAGGGGCTGAAGTTGCTAGGGTTGCGTCAAGCTCAGCAAGGCGTTCAGCAAAGGAGTGGCTTTCCCCGGTTTGGGCATTCTGGTCACAGTACAGGCAACGCTGAGGGCACCCTGCAAATGGTAAAAAAAACGGAATGATTGCCTGCAATGTTGCTTTATCTGCTAGTGGCAGGCTGAAGGACTGTGCTTTCATAATGCTGTCTTTTTTGTTTTATTAGCAGGCGTATGTAGCCGCCTGTAAAAAAGTCCGTTTAAAAAAAATGATAAAAATCCACTCTATCATTTTTTACAGTTTGTTTAAAAGGTGCAAAATTCAAAAATAGTGCCTTTTTTTGAGGAAATAGAGTGCTTTTATGGTTTATGCAACGAGAAAAAAGGAATTTGACGGCACACATTGCATTTTTTCAACAGCCTGTTAGGCCTGCTTTACTTGCTATATGTGGGTTGTAGCTAAAACTTTATCTCGAAGCAATCGAAAAATAAGCTGAAAGAAGCTTGCATACTTTATTTTTTTATATTAGTACTTTTTAAACTGCACTAAAGGTTTGCAAGAAAACGGAAGAATAATTGCTTTTGGATACTATACAAATGAGGTAGCATCCTATGGAATCATGCATCTTCTGCAAGATCATCAAGGGCGATATCCCTTCGTACCAGATAATGGAAACGGAAGATTTTATAGCGTTTCTTGACATTGCTCCGTCCCAGCCGGGCCATAGCCTTGTGGTTCCAAAAAAGCATATGGAAACAATGCTGGACATGGATCCAAAACTTGGTGCAAAACTTATTGAGGTGTTGCAACGGGTCAGCACAGCGTTAATGAACGCGTGCAATGCTGAGGGGTTCAACATTATTCAGAATAATTATGCGGCAGCAGGGCAAACAGTGCCCCATATTCATTGGCATATCATCCCTCGTAAACAAGGTGATGGCTTTGCCTTATGGCCGCAAGGAGCAGCACTTATTCCTGAAGAGGCAAAAGCCTTTGTAGCTACGCTTCAAACGTACCTGTAGTTTGTATAAAGATTGGAGGAACTATGAACAAAGCTTTGACCAAGGCCGATATTGTTGAGGCCATTTATGCGAAGACCGACCGCAACCGTGCTGATGTTAAAAATACGGTTGAAACCCTTTTAGGGCTCATGAAGCAAGCCATTAAAAAAGACCATGCCCTTTTGGTCAGTGGTTTTGGCAAATTTGAAGCCTATGCCAAACAAGAGCGCAAAGGCCGCAATCCTCAAACAGATGAATCCATCACCTTGCCTCCGCGTAAGGTTGTTGTATTTCGCCTTTCTCGCAAGTTTAGGGCTGAACTCAACGGCGAAGACAGCTAAGAATACTTTCTATACTTGTTGTAATTGAGCAATATATATGCTGTTGTGGTGCCTTACTACGGTAGGATGCCATAAACGCTAAGCAAAAGTGCAAGTAAATATACGGTTACGATTGGCACTTGCACATTCAGCTACAACAACACTCATATCAAGTTGTCCCATAAGCGGAAAGCATTTTCCAAAATATAGGGCGTGTTGACACTTTCAACACGCCCTTACTTGTTTGAGAGTAGAGAGCATTTAACCTTCAACACAATTCATTAAGAGAAAGTTTGTTCATGCAAACCATCATGGTTTACTGTTTTTTTGGGTAGTTGTGTACATATACCGTTCTTTGTATACAACAAAAAAGTAAACAGACATAAAAAATGCTAAAAATTCAGCTATAGGAACGGCAAGCCAGACTCCATTTAAACCTATAAAGAGTGGCAGTGTAAGGATTGTCGTAGCAATAAAGACAAAGGTACGTAGAAATGAAATAAATGCCGATATTTTTCCATTGGAATATGCTGTAAAAAGGCCCGATGCAAAAATGTTTATGCCTGAAAAAAGAAAACCAATGGAAAAAATGTAAAATCCGTGTACGGTAAGCTCATAAGCTTTCGTTCCTTTTTCTAAAAATATAGCGGCTAAGGTTTCATTGATGGCGAACGATATGACCACAAGGCTTACAGAGCTTATACCAATAAATTTTAAGCATATAGTAAACAGTTTTCTTAAACGTGACCTGTTCATTGCACCAAAATAAAAGCTTATGACAGGGGCTATGCCTACGGAAAATCCAATGAAGCAGGTGTTTATAAGGAGCTGTGCATAAAGCACCACTGTAATGGCGGCTATGCCATCGCTTCCTGCCATTTTTAGCATGGTAATGTTGAATAAAAACGTGGTAACGCCTGTGGCTAAGTGTGTGACCATTTCTGATGAACCGTTACCGCAAGCGGTAAAAATGGATTTTATATCCAAGGAAAAAGGCACAAAAGATAACGGTTGATTCGCTTTTTTTGTAAAGAAAAAATACAGCCCCATGACTGTGGGTACTGAAAAACCTAAACCTGTAGCCAGTGCCACACCTTGCATGCCCATACCGCAATAAACAATAAAAATATAATCTAAAATCAGATTTGTCATACCGCCAAGAACAATGGCTACAAAGGCAAATGTAGGCCTGCCCGAAGCAATTATGGCATTTTCAAAAATAGTTTGTAAAATGGCGCAAGGGGCAAACAAAGATAGCACAATAATATAATCATAACAATATTGGTATGTTTGCTCATTAGCTCCAAGCGCGTACAAAATGTCTTGCAAAAATATTTGCACAAGCACAACAAACACTACGCCTATGATAAATCCTGTTGCACAAAGAAGTGTCAACGTTTCTTTGGCCTTTTGCGCTCTTCTTTCTCCTAAAAGCCTTGCACAAATAGCATTGCCCCCTGTGCCCAGCATGGTTCCCACCGCTATAAAAATGGTAATTACAGGCAGAACAATGTTTGTGGCCGAAAGAGCATAAGTGCTGATAAGGTTGGCCACAAAAATACCATCAACCATAACATAAATAGACATGAAAACCATCATAGAGATGCTTGGCAATGTGAATGCTAAAACATTCTTAAAGGTGATTGTTTTAATCATAACTATCTGACTCCTCACATCAAAATTTTTTTATTTACGTAAAAAAGATGTGTGCTATGAGTACTATAAAGTATGACATAGTGTGAGAGTCAAGAAAAAGGAACGAATTGTGGAAAAATATTTATCAATAGGGGAACTCTCTACAATGAAAGGCGTAAGCCACAGGGCTTTGCGTCATTATGGAGAGTTAGGAATTTTAGTGCCTGCTTACGTAAATCCTGAAACAGGATATAGATATTATTCAAAAAATCAGATACTTATTCTTGATATGATCACTCTTTGCGTGGCGTTGGGCATCCCTTTGAAGACGTTTAAAAAATATATTCTCAAGGAAGGTAGCATTGACGCAAAACAAATGATAGAAGATGCCAAGCTTAAGGCTTTGGACGTGCAAAAAAATATTGAGCAAAAGCTATACTTTCTTGAAACCGCCACAGAGCATTTTATGGACGCGCAAAAGGCTTCTTTGCAGGATCAAGTGTATACAAAGCGCATACAAAAACGCTATTTCCTCACCACAGATGCCCCCAAAGACTTTGAAATAGAAGTCAATTTTTGGACAAAAATGACAGAGCTCTATAAAGAATCAGCAAGGCGTGATTTTGCCATGGCTATCAATCAAGGCATGTGTTTTTGGCTACAAGAAGGACAAATACGGCGGAAATATTTTGTAGAAATTCAAAATCCGGAATCAGTGCACGAACAACCTGATATTGTAATCATACCGGATGCGGAATTTGTTTGCGAATTTTATAGGGAGCCGCTTTTTTTGAAAGCTATCGAAAAATATCAAGCGCATAACTATTTTCTTTCAGGGAATATATGCATTGTAAGTGACATTTTTGAAGATACCATCACGTACAAACCTGCTCCTTTTGAAGTGCAATTACTGGCAAGACGCTGAAAAATAGCCGTGTTGTTGCTATATGTTTGCTTGCATCTGGTTTTTAAAAATGAGGGGCCATAGTATTATTGCCATGGGTGCACACAATAGTTCACGCATTGTGCCTATGGCAAAAGTTAAGCCCCATGCGGCTTTGTGGGCTACATGGGGCTTTGTGATTTACGTTCAAAACGTTTCTGTTCATTCGACAGCACAAGGCCCCTCTTCATGTAGTTTTTACAAGGGTACGATTATACCTCATATCCCTTAAATAAGAGCTCTGCGCAATCTTTTTTTTATTTTTGTACTTTTGCAGTAAATTTATGCATGCGTTAACATATGTTTGTGCAGAAAAAACACATAAAAAGTAATCGTTTTCGTTGCTCTTTGTAGACGTAATACTCGTTCTTCGTGTAACATCTATGCCACTAGCGTGGCATCCTTTCGAGCAGGAACGGCGAAGCAAAGCTCTGCCTATTTTGATTTTTGGTAGCAAAGACTGTCGTTAACGCTCTAAAATCATCCGCACAATGAATTGTTCAGGAATCTTTAAATAAGAGTTTTGCTGCCAGAAAAGCATATTCTGTGCTTTTGTTTCTGGCAAGGGCATGTGTTTTAAAAAAAAATTCAAAATGAGCGTATGTTTTTCAGTGCCATAGAAGCAGGCACAAGCTGCATTTACGTAAGGCTTTCTTTCTTTTTTGGGATAGCCAACAAGGTAAGGGTCGCAAAAAAAGCGATACACAGGGTGTATTGAAGTATCAGTTGCAGATAAGCACTGGCTGAAAATTCTACAGGCGGGCGTAGGCGTTTAGAGGGGGCACGGGTTTCTTTTGCAGGCGTATTTTGCAACCTTGAGTTTGTAGAAGGTTGTGAGCTTTGATCTAAAGATGTCATATGTGCCATGTCTTCGCGTTGCGTGCTCTTGGCAGCAAGTTCATAGGATTGCTTTTTTGCAGGAGGTTCTACAAAAGGGGCTGTAAGGTATTTAGGAATATCAGAGGTCACTACGCTAAACCCGCCGCCCACAAGCACTATGCATACTATACATGTTTTGAACGACTTGGAAAAATGCCATGCCCCTTGCACGCGGAACATCTTTTTCATGCTGATTTTTATAAAATCCCAATGAAGCGCCACATGAACGGCAAGGATGACAAGGGCAATTCCAGAAAATGTGATATGGAAAACCATGGGCCACTTGGCTGAAATTGCAAGCGAAGGGAACACTATTTTTGAAGATAAAAGCCCTGTAACAACTATAATACTAAAACTTACACATAAAAAAACATTTAAGATATAGTTTATTTTAGCCTTGTTTGGCAGCGAATGAGAAAAAAAACGTTTTGTGGCTCCGACAATCCATTTATGATGTATAAGCAGATGAACAATCATGCATAGCGTAAAAAGAAGTCCGCCCCATTCATGGACATGTAAGCCGGTAATTGATTTATCAAGCATCAAAACAAACAAGAACATCATCAAAATATCAAGAATGATTTTTACAGTGGTTTTGCTCAAAGTTTTTTCCTCCAGATTTATTTCTAAAGTGGAACTAGCAAACCATGTGCCATGTTGTATGTGTTTGATTTTATGATAATAAATAAAAAAATCAAGATTTGCTTATTCTGAGTGTGTACATTTTACACACTGTTGGCTTGTGGTGAGCAAAAAATATACATGCTGCAAAGCAAGGCATAAAAATACAGTTGACGTCACGTTCAAACCTGTCGCCCCTCTTTTTTGGTGAAAGGGCAAAAGTTAAGCCCCATGCGGCTTTGTGGGCTACATGGGGCTTTGTGATTTTAGTGCGTGGTGCCGGGGGACGGGATTGAACCGCCGACACGAGGATTTTCAGTCCTCTGCTCTACCAACTGAGCTACCCCGGCGCAGAAATGTTTGTAACTAAAAGCATGATGCTTGGCAAGGCTTTTTTTTAATACTTCGCGTATTTTCTTGTAACACAGTGTATTATAAGGATATATTTGTGTTTTGCCAAGGCTTTGCACAGCTCAAGATAGCCGTTTATGGTATAAAAACAGGGTAAAAAACGAGGAAACCCCTTGGGCTTTTCCTTGATTTTGCCTTGTGTTCTTGACAAAACCACTGTCTTTTTGCATAGATAAGTCATGGGTACAGCACTTTTATTTGTATTTGGCAGCCTTGGTCTGTTTTTGGGCACAGCCAATCCTTTTTGGCACATGCCTCCCTTGATTTTGCTGTGGCCTCTTTGCGTGGCCTTTTTAGGTTTGCGTGCAGGTAGCCCCTATACAGCCTTTCGCCACGGCTGGTTTTGCTCACTTTTGGGGTCTGCTGCTGCGTTATATTGGGTAGCGGTACCCATGCAGGAGGTTGGGCAGATCCCCTTGGTGCTGGCCATCCCTTGTGTTGTTGTACTTGGGGCAGCTTCAGGTTTATTTGAAGGTTTCTTTGCCCTTATGGCCTATGGCGTGCGCCGTAGCGGCCCTACACGGCAAGCTCTTGTGCTTGGTTTGTCTTGGTTTTTGCTTGAATGGGTGCGCGGCTGGATTTTGACGGGATTTCCTTGGCTTGGCCTTGCAGGGGCCTTTGCACCGTGGCCGTTTGCCATCCAAGGGGCCTCTTTTCTTGGGACCTTTGGGCTTGCCGGGCTTTTTGTTGCCCTTGCGTATATGGGCGCACGCTCTTTTCCTTTGCAGGCCGCCATGGGTTTGCCTGAAAATGGCACAGCAGGGCAACGTCGTTTTTTAGCTCTTTTATCAGTGGCAGGTTTTTCGGCCTTGATTGGTTTTGGCCTGTGGCGTTTGGAAGCTAAGCCTTTGCTTGAAGATGAGCCCGTACAGATTGCCCTTATACAAGGCAATATTGACCAAAACGTCAAATGGGATTTGGCCATGCAGCGTGCCACGGTGAATACCTACATGCGCCTGTCAAAAAAAAGCCTTGAAGGAGCAACGCCGCCGCAATTGCTCATATGGCCGGAAACAGCCATGCCGTTTGATTATGAACGGCAAGAGCTTTTTTCTGCCATCATAAAATCCTTTGCCGCGCGGCATGATGCAGGTATTCTTTTTGGCACTGTGGGGCGTGAGCACGGGGGAAAGGTTGGAGAATGGCACCTTACAAACAGGGCGCATCTGGTTTTGCCAACAGGTGATGCCGGGTGGTATGAAAAAGAGCATCTTGTGCCGTTTGGCGAATATGTACCCCCTTGGCTCCATATACCTTTTTTAGAATTTTTGTTACAAGGGGTAGGTGCGTACACGCCGGGAACACGCATTCGGCCTTTAACAGTGCCTTTAAAGGGCATGGCGCCTCAAAAAGATGGAACCGAATCTGCAACGCACGCATCCCTAGCGAAGGATGCACAGGATTCTGCCCTTGTTTTGGGAGTGCTTATTTGTTATGAAGCAGTGTTCCCTAAGTTGGCTCGTCAGCGTGTTTTGCAAGGTGCAAACGTTTTGGCTGTGATCAGTAACGATGCGTGGTTTGGTTATAGCTCTGCGCCGACCCAGCATTTGTATCTTTCGCTTTTGCGAGCGGTTGAAGAGGGACGCCCCATTGTTCGAGCGACCAATACAGGCCTTTCTGCCTTTATTGATGCCTACGGGCAGATTCAATCTGTAGGCGGACTTTTTGAAGAAACGTACATGACAGGTTCTGTACGGGCCGTGCGTTCGTCAACTCTTTTTTTTCATGTGGAGCCGTGGCTGGCTCCCATAGCTTTGGCTCTATTGTTTTTGCTTTTGCTGCAAGAGATGTATAGATGTCGTAACCGTGTTTTCCATAGGTAGTTTTCATGCTGCACCTTACAGACCTAAAGCCTCGAATCCAACAGCTTTCAGAGCGTTATTCTGTCCTTTGGAGGCGTCTTTGACCAGCCTGCACACACAAAACGCTTGGCTGAAATAGAAACGCAATTGGCTCAACCTGATGCGTGGAATGCGCCGGAAAAGCTGACGCCCGTTTTGCGTGAAAAAAGCAGCCTTGAGCATGAAGTTGCACGAGCTCATGCCTTGTCAACGTGTCATAACGACATGTTAGAGTGGCTAGAAATGGCCCAAGAGCTGGAATCAGGGGATCATACCGACAATGTTGAATTGCAAGAGGCCCTTGCGTCACTCGCTCAGCAAATAGAGCAGTTGACAACCTTGCTTGGTGAAACAGAAATTTCGCTCCTGCTTGGCGCAGAGGAAGATGGCATGGACGCCATTATCGATATTCACCCGGGGGCTGGCGGTACCGAGGCGCAAGATTGGGCTCAAATGCTCCAACGTATGTACATACGCTTTGCAGATGCCAAAGGTTTTGCTGTTGAAGAAATGGATTATCTGCCGGGCGATGAGGCTGGCATAAAAAGCGTGACCTTGCGTTTTGCCGGAACCAATGCCTATGGATTGCTCAAGCATGAACGTGGTATTCATCGGCTTATCCGTATATCTCCTTTTGATTCGTCAGGGCGGCGTCACACTTCTTTTGCTTCTGTGGATGTGATTCCGGATGCAGGGCAGGATATTACCATTGACATAAAGGAAGCGGATTTGCGTGTGGATGTGTTTCGTTCCAGCGGCCCTGGAGGGCAGAGTGTGAACACTACAAGCTCTGCCGTTAGGATTACGCATATCCCAACAGGGCTTGTGGCCCAGTGTCAGAACGAAAAATCCCAACACCACAATAAAGAATCAGCCATGCGTATTTTACGGGGGCGTTTATACGAGCTTGAATTGCGTAAACGTGATGAAGCTCGTCAGGCCCAGTATGCCGGTAAGGATGCCATCAGCTTTGGCAGTCAGATACGAACCTATACGTTACAGCCTTATCGTTTGGTAAAAGATCACAGAACCAACACTGAAATCGGTGATGTGGAGGCGGTACTCAATGGCAAAATTGACAAATTGTTGCAAGACGCCTTGCTCGCCTTCCATGACAGAGGGTAATCCCATGGATACAGTAGCCTTATCCCGTGAGGTGCACGCCCTGCGTGAACGCCTTAACCAACTGCTCAAACGCGAGGCGCAAGGTGCTGCCACGGGGGAGAAAAGTCCGGCCCTCTTGGTAGCCAGAATCGTGCCTAACATGACCCTTGAGGATTGGCAGAACATGGCAAAGGAGCTTCCGGAAGAAGAAGCGTGGTTTGCCTTGCCCATGGACGCGCAGCATTATCCCAACCTGGCAGGATTTACCGGAAAGCTAACCGGACAACATACAGATCAGGGTATTTTATGCCAGACTACAGGGCTTTTGCTCACAAATCCTTTTATGGAAAAGTTTGAAGAACACATAAGGCAAAGCCGTACAAACAGTAGCGATCTTGTGTTTATTTTGTTTGAACTTAGCGAAAAGGACAAGGACTTGCTAGTGCTTATGAGCGATGTTTTGCGTGCTCATACAAGGGGTTGCGATGTCCTTGGCTACCTTGGTGAGACTGTGAGCGGCGAGCACCGCTTGGCCTTACTCATGCCTGGTGGCACAGCGTTACGGGCGCGTGGCTTTGCTGAGCGGCTCATGGTGGGTTTTGTTGAGTCAGCTTCTCCAAGGTATGATACGGCAGATACAGGGCTCCCCCTTAAAGCAGGGCTTGTGTGTTTTGATATTGAAGGCGGGAGCGATACTGACTCGCTCATGGACCAGGTCGAAAAAGCCCTTGCAGAAGCGAGCCCCGGCACGACAAAAACCTACCGTAAAGGCGGTGCCATTATTGACGAACGCCTAACCCAAGTGCAGGCAGGGGAAAAACTTTTCCTTTTTGGGAACAATACATGAACGCACGTCCAACCCTTAGCATAGCTGTTATGAGTGGCAAAGGCGGCGTTGGCAAAACCAACGTGTCTTTGAACCTAGCCTATGCTTTGCATAAACTGAGCAGTAGGACGCTGCTTATGGATTGTGATTTTGGTCTGGCCAATCTTGATGTGCTTATGGGATTGCATACCAAGGCCACCTTACAAGACGTTTTACTGGCTGATGGAGATGTTCGGCAAATCATTCAATCGGCAGGAGCACCAGGTTTTGATGTGTTGCCGGCAGCATCAGGCGTGCCTGAACTGGTTGACCTTGACGAAGACACTAGGGACATATTGGTACGCCAATTAGTGCCTGTGCTTTTTGATTATGATTATGTGTTTCTTGACCTTGGAGCCGGAATCAGTCAAACCGTACAGGCTTTTGCCGGCATGGTTACAGCGCGACTTGTTGTTGTTACTCCGGAACCTACGTCCATTACCGACAGTTATGCCATGATGAAGGTTATGGCTCATAACCATGAAGTGCGTGATTTTTTTATAGTGGTCAATCAAGCGGAAACAGTGCAAGAAGCAGAACATACCTTTTCAAGGTTGCAGACAGCGTGCCGTCATTTTTTGCATATAGATCCGGTATTTCTTGGTCCTATTCAATTGGACGCGCAAGTTACCGAAGCTGTGCGACGGCAAAAATCGTTTGTACAATTGTTCCCTGGATGTCAGGCTTCGCGCGATGTTTACAAGATTGCGCATACCTTGGCATCGCTTCGGCGAAAAGCTTCGCACATTTTACGCAGAAAATCGGTGCTTTTTCCCTTGCCTGCATGAAAAAAATGTCATATGTTAGGTTATAAATCTTTGAAGAAGGAGCTGTATTGCATGAATAAAAGCGAACTTGTCAAAGCGTTGGCTGATCAGGCCAATATTTCTCATGACGAGGCAATCCTTGTGGTCAACACCTTTGTCGATAGCATGAAGGATGTCCTAATGCAGGACGGACGGGTTGAAATCCGGGGGTTTGGCAGCTTCAAGGTAAAAAAATACGGCGGTTATACCGGCCGTAATCCGCGCACCGGTGAAAAAGTGACGGTTAAGCCTAAGCAGTTGCTCTTTTTCCGTGCAGGAAAAGAACTTAAGGAATATGTCAATTCCAGATAGCCTTAAAGACTATTAAGTTCTGACCTTCACTCCTTTTATAACGCACATTACCTGAGAGCGGCCGGTTCTGCTCTCAGGTCTTTGTGCTGGTGTAGAATGGATGTAAGCAGGCAGGCCCAAAAAATGTCGTACAACCCCTTGTATGGTACAAAGATGTTGCAGCGCGAAGCAACATGTTTTTCTTTGCGTATGCAAAGTATTTCTTTTACCAATGAATATGCTTTAGCCTTCAAAACAGGTTCTTTGTTGGCTCTATCCTTAATGCTTCTTGTATGCAGCGCATTTTGGCAGCAAGCACATGCTGCCCAGCCAAAAACAAGTCTGCGCATCATTTATTCAGCCAATACCTTGGGGCAGCTTTCCCCTTTATACACGTCAGAAGGTTCCTTAGGCGGCCTTGCAAGGCGCGAATCTGCCATAGCACAGCTTAAAAGCACAAAGCCTGCCCCAAACATGCACCTTGTGGGCAGTCATGAATTTGCCGCAGACAGTAACCAAGGGGCTGTACCTCTTTTAGGCACAAACTTATCTACCGACACAATCAGGCGTATTTATAATCTGCTCAATATTGATGTGGGCTACCTTTCAACAGAGGCTGCGGCGCTGTTTCGCATAGCCCAAAGCCTGCCCATTAATTTTCATGTCTTATCCACCATGCCTGTGGTTGAGCGATTGCAGGTTAGTGGACAAAGTATCGGCGTTGTGCTTTTTCCGCCCATCATTGACAAGTCCGGAAAACCCTATACCCCAAGCAAAGCTCGAAACACCTTGGCTGCCGTGCTCAAAGCAGGGAAAAAGGTTAGCGATGCCAGCCTGGTTATTGGGGTAAGTCCGTGGGGGGCTGATTTTGAGAAAAGCGCGTTGCCTCATTTGAGCGGCGTTTTTCACATGATATTCGGGGGGGGCTCGGGAGGAGCACAAGGGGCTGCCATCCTTGCGCAAGCTCCCAGCGTTCTTTGGATACGGCCCGGAGAAAACGGCTATAGCCTTAACATTGTCAATGTGTTGCGCATGCCGGGTAAAGGGCGACATCCATCTTGGATTTTTGGAAAAAATGTCACTGCCGAACAAATCCTTTTGACAGATGTCATAAAAGATAGCCCTAAGGTTAATGCACTGCTGCATTAAGTTATTGACATTCGTCTTTTTCCTATTATTTCCTCAATGGTGGTGTTTAAAGCCAGCGTGCCTTTTGAGAGTCCTGCACAATTATTTTTTAACTTTATTTTTGTGCTTTTGTGCTAAATGTTCAAGTGCTTGAAATTTACTTGTGCAGGATAAAAGGCACATCTCTGCTCTTTGTATCCGTAACACTCGTTCCTCGTGTAACGGCTATACCCCTAGCGTGGTCCCCTTCGGGCAGGAACGATGCAAGCGAATTGCACCTACTCTTGATTTTTGGTCGCATTGGCTAGCGCCAACGCTCCAAAAGACTCAGCACAATGAATTGTGCAGGAGTCTTTTTGCAAAAAAGGCACGAAATGGCGTTTTTAGCTTTTACGATACAGGCGTGTTGGGCACAGTAGGCGTAAGGAATGCGCTTCAAGGCAGATGGTATTTGCCGCCCCTTTTGTTAGTTCTGTAACTATTTGATCTTGCGAAAGGCGCTGAACAGAACCTTCATCAAGGCTGCTGTCTGCCAGAGAAAGCACTGCATCGGTCATGTGGGTTCCACATGTCCAGTGGAAAATGTAGGGCTGGTTGTGCAAATCATAGCGGATAAAACGGAACACGGCCATATGGTGTGGCGATTGGCCAAGCCAGGTATCAAGGCAATGCCATAGGGTTTGCGCTGAAATTTCGTCTTCTTTCATAAAGGGGCGTTGCACGAAAAGAGGTCGCTGTTTACACTGAATGTTCAGCATATGGTCTACTAAATCTACGTATGATGTGCGCTGGTCAAGAACCATGGCAAAATAGTGCGGGACGCGGGCAAGGTCAAGCAAGGTGTCGTGCAATATCTTCCTACAGGCTAGTTTGCGCAAACCGTGGGTATGTCGTAATGCATTGAGCACGGCATAAATGGCACAAAAAATGTCAATCTGCCCCTGATAAAGCGGTGTAAGCTGTTGCATGTTTTTTCCTTAAAGAGGCGGACGTTGCGAAGATGTTAGGATTTTTGCCTTTAGGATGCGGTTTCGTCAAGCCTTGGGGGACAAACTGTGATCAACAAAGAGCTGCCCATAGTGTTCAATAAAGAACTTGCTACAGAGCGTATTCAGTGGCAAATTACTACCGTTGTTGGTAAGACAGAATGGTATTGTGGTGACAAAACTTTTGCAAATGTGAATGACCCATGCTCCAAACCCCTTCGCCCATTTTGAATCCCTCCATAACGGATGCGTCAAGCTCTGCTTTTTTATTGCAAGTAGAGGGGCTTAGTGTATGGCTTGATACAGCCTACGGTCCTTTGCATGCTGTTCGCGATGTTTCCTTCACGCTGCAAGGGGGCAAGGTTTTATGTCTTGTGGGCGAGTCAGGGTGCGGTAAAAGCATGACAGCCTTAGCGTTATTGCAATTATTGCCCGATGCAGCTTGCAAAACAAAAGGTTCTGTATACTTACAAGAACAAGACCTTACAAGGTGTTCTGAAAAGGATTTATGCCACATCCGCGGTAAAGATGTGGCCATGATTTTTCAAGAACCCATGACATCGCTCAATCCTGTGATGTCTGTGGGGATGCAATCCATAGAACCACTCGTAAGGCACCTAAAATATTCAAAAAAAGCTGCGCGTGAAAAAATTATTGAGCTTTTTCATCAGGTTGGAATACCAGCAGCGCACAAACGCTTTGACGAATACCCCCACCAATTATCCGGCGGTATGCGTCAACGGGTTATGATTGCCACAGCTCTTGCCTGTAATCCCAGTTTGCTTGTGGCGGACGAGCCAACAACAGCCCTTGACGTAACCATACAGAGGCAAATTTTACAACTATTGCGCCAGCAGATGCAAGAGCGTAATATGGGGCTTGTGCTCATCACCCATGACCTTGGTGTTGTGGCTGAAATGGCAGACGAGGTAGGGGTTATGTATGCTGGGCACATGGTGGAAAAAGCGCCTGTTCATAGGCTGTTTGACAAACCGCTACACCCGTATACCCAAGGTTTGATGGGAGCAAGTCCAAGCTTTGAAACCCGTGACCTTGGGCCATTACAGGTTGTACCCGGCACAGTGCCCACTGCGAGCGAATTGTGTCACGAACTGGCCCAAGGTTGCCCTTTTAGGCCGCGTTGTTCGCATGCAATGCCTGTATGCCAAACAATGCCAAAGCCTGTATGTTTTGACGAAGGACAAGACGTGGCATGCTGGTTGTACGCTGCCACACAGACTGCGTAGTATTGTAACGCCAAAAGGCGAAGCATAGCGACTTTTGTAAGGAGATACTAATGACAAAATTACCTGAAGATTTTGAAAATCCTCTTGTTTCTGATGAAATTCCACAGGTTGAAGAACCTTTTATTGATACTCAAACCCTTATAGCCCGTTGTCAAGAGCAGATTTGCCCAGTCTGTACCGTTAAGCAAGAGGCCGAAGAGGTTCGACTGTTGGCCCTAGCTGAAATGGAAAATTTTAAAAAACGCATACAAAGGGAAAAAGACGAGCAGGTCAAATATGCGGCAGAAAATGTCCTTGCCGATCTATTACCTATCATTGACAGCCTTGATTTAGCCATTCAATATGGCAGTAAGGATGAGGCGTGCAAAGATTTGCTCACAGGCGTTGCCATGACGCGTAAGCTTTTTATCGATGCCATGAAAAACCATGGCCTTGTGCCTGCAGGCGTTGTGGGCGAACCCTTTGATCCTGAAGTGCACGAAGCTGTGGCCCATGAAGAACGTGACGATATGGAGCCCAACAGCATTGCCACCTTGCACCAGCAAGGTTATCGGTTAAAAGAGCGATTGTTGCGACCTGCTAAGGTGGCTGTAAGTCGAAAATCTTCATAATTTACGAGTGTTTGCCATGAGCTTGGCACGATGAAAACTCATGCAACGATACCCTCTGTGGCATCACAGCCTTCTCTCAAGGTCATGCAGGTTGAGCATGGCCTTGTGCGTATTATTGTAGGAGGCAATTGGACGTTACAAGGCCAGGGCGTTGACATCACAAACGCACTTCAAGCCCTAGATCAAGGGCATGTTCGGCGGCTTGAGCTTAGCGCAAAAAACCTTGCACAATGGGACAGTACTCTCCTTGTTCTTACAACCAAGCTGGTCACTAAAGCCAGTGAACGCGGCATTGCCGTTGACAATACTTTGCCTGAGGGTGTTCAAAACCTTACCCGCCTAGCCCTTGCCGTTCCTCCCAACACCTCAGCTGAACGTATCGAACATGTAGAAGGAATCCTGGCAAAACTAGGGGGCATGGCTTTAAGCATACCAAAAACCACACAAAACGTGTTGGCATTTTTTGGTGATGTTGGCTTTTGCGTTATGCGATTATTGCGTGGGCGTTCATCATGCACCATGCGGCAAACGTGGTTGTGTATCCAAGAGTGCGGCGTGGAATCATTAGCCATTGTTTCACTCATTAGCATGTTAGTTGGGCTTATTTTGGCCTTTGTCGGGGTCATCCAGCTGAGCATGTTCAATGCTGAAATTTATGTATCAAGCCTTGTGGCAGTAGGCATGACGCGTATCATGGGAGCCATTATGACAGGGGTTATCCTGTCAGGCCGAATGGGGGCCTCGTATGCAGCGGTTATAGGCACCATGCAAGTGAACGAAGAGGTTGACGCCTTATCCACCTTAGGTATTGATCCCTATGATTTTTTACTCATGCCTCGGCTTATCGCCATGTCTTTAATGACGCCGATTCTTGTAATATATGCAGATTTTATGGGAATATTAGGTGGTTTTTTTGTGGGCGTGTTTGCCCTTGGCCTTGATCCTGCCGAATACATCGCATTTTCTGAAAAAGGCTTTACCTTTAATGGCTTATGGGTTGGCGTTTTTCATGGTTTTGTGTTTGGGATTATTGTGGCTTTGACAGGGTGTTATCAGGGGCTTCGCTGTGGACGCAGTGCCGAAGCTGTAGGTGTGGCCACCACATCGGCAGTGGTCTATTCCATTGTGGGCATTGTTGTTGCCACAGCCATACTCACCATTACCTTTAATGTGCTTGGCCTATGAACATACCCACTCCCTTCATCACCATTGAAAACCTCACCGTTGCCTATGGCGACTATGCGGTGCAAAAGAATTTGTCCTTTTCCATCAATCGCCAAGATGTTTTTATCATCATGGGGGCAAGTGGCTGTGGGAAAAGCTCGCTTTTACGAGTCCTTGTGGGACTTTTAGAGCCTGCCTCTGGACGAGTTTTTTATGGCAATGAGGACTTTTGGGCAAGTTCGTCACAAAAACGCGAAGACATTCTTAGGCGCACAGGCTTGCTTTTTCAAAGCGGCGCCTTGTGGAGCTCCATGACCTTGGCAGAAAATGTGGCCATCCCTTTAGAGCGGTATACAAGGCTTAGCCCTGCTCAAATTCGTGAACAATGTAGGCTTAAGCTGTCCCTTGTGGGGCTTGCCGGCTTTGAAGACTACTATCCTTCAGAAATTAGTGGCGGCATGCGAAAAAGGGCAGGCCTTGCACGGGCCTTGGCCCTAGATCCTGAACTGGTTTTTTTTGATGAACCTTCAGCCGGTTTAGATCCTTTAAGTGCGGCCTTGCTTGATGAATTGATTTTAGAACTTAAGGAAAATCTGGGCATGACCGTTGTGGTTGTAACTCACGATTTGGACAGTATTTTTACCATAGGCAATAACGCGGTGTTTCTTGATGCCGTGACGCATACGCAGCTTGCTGTGGGGTCTCCTAATGATCTGCGTCATGATACATCAAACCCTGAAGTTGTTCGTTTTCTTAACCGAGGTAAAATCTCGTTAGGTGCGGAATAAGCATGAGCAAACAAGCCAGTAAAGCCTTGGTCGGGGCGTTTATGGTCGGCGGCATTTCATTATTGATTGCAGCTGTCGTTGTTTTTGGAGGTGGTTCGTTTTTTGAAAACCGCCTAAAATTTGCGGTGTTTTTTGACAGCTCTGTCATGGGGCTTTCCGTTGGGGCGCCTGTCATGTTTAGGGGGGTTCCTGTGGGACGTGTTGACAGTATCCATTTGAACACCACGCTAGATTCCTTTGTCGTTACAACACCGGTGATCATTGACTTGACGTATCATGGGCTTACAGATTTGTCTGATGGGAAACTTAGCATTGAAAAATTGCAAGAATTTGTAGACCATGGGCTACGAGCACGCCTTGTTTCGCAAAGCTTTGTCACGGGGCAACTTTTGGTGGAGCTCAATTTTTATGAAAAAAATGAACCGGGTTTGAAACCGGTAGAAAATGTCACTGTATACAATGAGATACCTGTAATCCCCAGCATTCCTTCGCGACTAGACACCGTTGTCCAACGACTTCGCGATTTGCCCATCGAAGACATAGGCCAAAGCGTGCTTGACATCACAGTGTCGCTCAGCAACATCCTTAAAAAAGCAGAAAATTCCAAGATCATGGATAATGTGGGTGAGTTTACGCAATATGTTGAAAATGTCAGTACGAATGTGAACAGCATTATCACAAAATTGCAGCAAACCATTACACATTATGATCAATTGGCAACAACAGCCACTGAAAAGGTTGTCGATACATCAGATACACTTGAGACCTTTTTTAAAAACGCCAACCTTTTAATGCAAAAAATGCAAGAGGTTGTGCAGGACATGCAGGAACTAGCCAATCCCAACAGCACTTCTGTAACCGGATTGAATCAAGCCTTGCGCGAAGTTACCGAGGCAGCTCGCGCGCTGCGTAGCTTGAGCGATACGCTTGAAAGAACTCCAGAAGTGTTACTTCGTGGAAGAGGAAAACCATAATGAGAGCAGAAAAAATAACAAAAAGCGGCAGGGCCCATTGGTGCACTTTTGTGGCCTTTATAGCAATCGTGCTTGGCCTTGGCGGTTGTGCTTTTATGGAGCGCAGCCCGGCAAGCTCGTACTATATCCTTACGGCACAAGAAGCCCCCCAAAGCAAGGTTATAGCTACAGAATCCTTGGACTCAACCATTGCCATAGGCCCCATCATGCTGCCTGGCTACCTTGACAGGAATCAAATCTTTTTACGCCAAAATAATGATGTGGATGTGCATATTGCCGAATTTCACCTTTGGGCCGAACCGCTTGATGAAGGCATTGGCAGGGTTTTGAGCACCGTTATTTCCAACGCGTTATCAGCAAAAAATATTCTGGTTGTGTCCTTGCGTGATACAGGCAGTCGTAACTGGAAAATACGAATTGATATCAATAGATTTGATGGGTCTCTTGGAAAGTCGGCAGTGCTCGACGCCCGTTGGGTTTTGTTTGATTATAAAGGGGATGCCCATGCTCAGGGAATCTTTGTTGACAGCGAACCTTCAGGCGATTCTATAACAAGCTTGGTTCATGCACAGAGCGAACTTTTGCAACGTTTTGCCTTGGTTTTGGCCAAACGCATGGAAAGTTTATAGTGTTGAACCTCCACAACGAGGCGTACAAACATCAGAGCATTTTTATAGGGCTTTAAGGTTGTGAAGTGTCCAAAAAGGCTTATGTTTTGTAGCGATAGGTCACATCCACAATACCATTATAATGTGTAGTTGAAATGAGCTGCAAAGAATGCTTATCGTGTGTGGTAAACAAGCGAATCCCTTCTCCCAAAATTGTTGGTATGATGGAAATAGTATACTCATCCACAAGCTTTAAAGCCATGCACTGATTGATAATAGAAGCACCGCCGCAGACCCAAATGTTTTTCCCGCCCATTTGCTTGAGTTTACGTATGCAGGTTTGGATATCCTCCTGCACAAAAAATATGCCGTTTTTGCTGTGAAGTGGCTTATGGGTAAAGACGTAACATTGCTTGCCGGCATAGGGCCATGCATTTGGCGAAAGTTCTGAAATTATTTGATGATACGTAGTATAGCCTAAGAGGATCGTATCAACAGTTTCCATAAACTTTGGATACGTGCCTTCATTATTTTCATCACTCCCATCACCGCAAAGCCAATGAACGCCGCCCTTGGCATCTGCTATATACCCATCTAGGCTCATGGCGATATAGACGACGACTTCTTTTTGTTCATGCACAGCAGACACCTTTTGTAGTATCAATTGCAATATTATGTATTTGGCAGCAAGGACAAGACCTCATGCGCTTCTTGCAGGCTTTGGATAATGGGCACACCGTGAGGGCATTCTGACTCACACTGACCACAGGCCACACAGTTGGAGGCTAGCGTGTTGTTGCCCTTGGCTATGATGTTGTAATGAAGGTAGGCAAGCCTTGTGTCGCCAAAAAGACTATAGCTGTTATACAGCCCAAAAGTATTGGGAATATCCACACCGGCAGGACAGGGCATGCAATAACGGCAAGCCGTGCAATTGACCTTTTGCCGTTCGGTATAGATAGCCGTAACCTTGTCAATGGCAGACAAATCTTCAGGGGTTAAACTGTCTGGCATATGTTCTGAGGCAACACGAACATTTTCAGCAAGTTCTGTGGCATTGTGCATGCCGCTTAAAGCGCAGCTTAGCCCTGCATGGTCAAGCACCCAGCGCAACGCCCATTCAGCAGGGGAATAGTTGCGGTTTGTAGCATCCCATACGGCCTGAATCGCTTCAGGAGGACGGCGTGCAAGGGCTCCACCTTTTAAAGGTTCCATGGATATAACCCCTAACCCACGCTTTGTTGCTTCAGCAAGTCCTGCCAAGCCTGCTTGGTAATGCCTGTCCATGTAGTTGAACTGCAGTTGGCACATGTCCCAAGTAAAGCCCTCAAGAACATCCATAAAAACAGGCAAACTATCATGGAAGGAAAAGCCAAGATAGCGGACTTTTCCTTCGCTTTTCAAACGGGAAAAAAATTCCAACCCACCGTTTTCTTTAAACTGTTGCCAACGGGTTTCATTCATGGCATGCACAAGGTACACGTCCACATAATCGGTACATAGGTTGGCGCACTGCTCCTCAAAAAGGGCAGTCCACGTTTCAGGTTTTTGGAGGTGCGAAGCAGGTATTTTGGTAGCAATACAAACATTTTTTCGCGCCTTTGTGGTTGCCAGTGCTTGCCCAAGAATAGCTTCGCTTTTGCCATCATGGTAGGGGTAGGCTGTATCAAAGTAGTTGACGCCTTTTTCAAGCACTTGTTCCACAAGGCGCGTTGTCATTGCCAAATCAGGGGATTTACCGCGTGCTGCAACGCCTTCTGCGTCGGGCAGGCGCATGCAGCCAAGCCCAAGAGCGGAAACGTTAAGGTTTGTTTTACCAAGTTTACGGTATTGCATTCGACACCTCCTTGGATATGGTTAGAAGCTAAGCGGTTATTATGGATTGGCCAAAGCGGACATAACGTCATGCGCTTCTTGTAATTTTTGGATAATGGGGACACCGTGTGGGCATTCTTGCTCACATTGGCCACAGGCAACACAGTTCGCTGCAGAAGCATTGTTGCCTTTGGCAAATACATTATAATGAATGTTGGCAGTTAACGTGTCATTAAAAAGGCCGTAACTGTTGTAAAGCCCAAAAATGTTTGGAATATCTACTCCGGCAGGGCAGGGCATACAATAGCGACAAGCAGAACAATTGACCTTTTGCATGCTGGAGTAAAGCTCCGTGGCTTTATCAATGGCAGCCAAATCCTTTGGGGTTAGGCTGTCTGGCAGATGTTCTGAGGCAACGCGAACGTTTTCGGCAAGTTCAGTGGTATTGTGCATGCCACTTAACGCACACGTTATGCCTGCATGGTTCAGCACCCAGCGCAATGCCCATTCCGCAGAGGAGTAGTTGCGGTCTGTAGCATCCCATACGGCCTGAATGGATTCAGGAGGACGGCGTGCAAGGGCTCCACCTTTTAAAGGTTCCATGGCCATAACACCCATACCGCGCTTGCTAGCTTCGGCTAAGCCTGTCAGGCCTGCCTGATAATTTCTGTCCAAATAGTTGAATTGAAGCAGGCACATGTCCCAAGAAAAATTGTCAACAATATCCATAAATACAGGAAGCTTATCGTGAAAAGAAAAACCAAGATAGCGAACTTTGCCCTCTTTTTTTAAGCGGTCAATAAATTCTAGCCCACCGTTTTCTGTAAGGTGTTTCCAGCGAGTGTTGTTTAAAGCGTGTATAAGATACACATCGATATAATCAGTCTGCAGTTTTGCACATTGTTCGTCAAAAATAGATTGCCATGTTTCAGGTTGCTCTAGGCATAATGCAGGCATTTTAGTGGCTATACTGACGTTTTTTCGTGCCTTTAGCGTTGCAAGGGCTTGTCCGATAACCACTTCACTTTCCCCACTGTGGTATAGATAGGCTGTATCAAAATAGTTGACACCCATATCAAGAAGGTGCTCGATAAAGTGCGTGGTCTTGGCTAAGTCAGGTTTTACACCAAACGTACCAAGGCCTTGTGCGTCAGGCAGGCGCATGCAGCCAAGTCCAAGTGCAGAAACTTTCAAGTCTGTTTTGCCAAGTGTACGGTATTGCATAAAGTTTTCCTTCCTGAAAAAATAGGGTTAATCAACCAAAGTAATTTATACTACTATAACTGTCATAAAAAATCAATGGTAGGACCATTGCGGTGCAAATGTAAGTGAAGATTTTTAAGGCCTGCTTTGTACGAACCCCAAGGATGGAAAATTTTGCACACAAAAAGCGACTATGACAGGCAAAACGCTTTTCTTGTCGTATACGGTCGATGCCGGAAAACGCATTTTCGTGCCTGTTCAAAAACGCACATCGGCTTCAAATGTCCCTTTGCAACGCCGAAGTGAATGTCGGCTTATTGTAAAAAACATTGTTCCGACATGCTAAAATTGGCAGAAATTCGCACATCATGCTTTTGTTTTTGGCAATTTATGTGTTCTTTTAGCTATAAAGAGAGCTCTGCACAATTGTCTTCAAATATAATTTTGCTGTTAAAATTTTAAAAATTATTTCAATGGCAAAATGCAATGTGCAGAGCAAAAGGCACAAAAATCAATTGTTTAACGGGCAAGCAAAGCTAGCCCTACTCTTGATTTTTGGTCGCATTGGCTGACGCCAACGCTCCATGATCCCCTGCGTAATGAATTATGCAGAGGTCTCATAAAACAAATGTATTTTAAATTGTACTATATTTTTTAGTGCCCACGATATACGCTTCACAATTGCCATAAAAAGCTGTATTGTATGTCGCATCTTTTCACGTTTACCCTTTTTGTAAGGAGCTTTCATGAAGACCACAACCTTGCTTCATGCCGATGAAATCAACAGGATTCTTGACCGTTTAACCAGTCAAATCATTGAACGTCATGGAAAATGTGACGATCTTGTATTATTAGGTATTCAGCGCAGGGGGATGGATATTGCCAAGCGTTTGTGTGAATCCCTTGAAGGCAAGCTTGGACGCAAAATTGCCACAGGCGCCCTTGATATCAACCTGTACCGTGACGATTGGACCACCTCAAACAGCAAACCTGTTATCGGGGCTTCGTCGGTTTCTGTATCGCTTACCAATACAAATGTGATCTTGGTTGACGATGTGCTTTTTACCGGACGCACCATCCGCGCAGCCCTTGAAGCTATCCTTGATTATGGGCGCCCCAGCCGTGTGGAATTGCTGGTACTTGTGGATCGCGGTCACCGCGAACTGCCCATCCATGCTGATTATATCGGCCGCCAGATCAACACCGCCAAAACAGAAAAGGTCAATGTGTTGGTAGAAGAGCGTGATCAGCGCGATGAGGTTGTTTTACAACATGCTTAAATAAGAGCTTGTCCGTTTGAGATAAAAATATGACTGTTGCTAGGCCATTACCGGAGCGGCTCAGACCGCAAGAGCTGGAAGAATTTGTAGGACAGCCCCATCTTTTGGAGCGGATCCGCATGTTCATGGATGCTCCGCGCTTATCCAGCCTTTTGCTGTTTGGGCCGCCCGGTTGTGGCAAGTCTACGTTAGCCCTGCTGCTTGCACGCGCGCGTGGTGGAACCGTATTGCGTATCAGTGCTCCTGAAGCAGGCTTACAACAACTTCGGCGGCAATTGGTTGGCGTGGATATTTTGGTGCTTGACGAATTGCATCGCTTTTCTAAGGCACAGCAGGATTTTTTTCTGCCGGTGCTTGAATCCGGTGAATTGACGCTTATTGCCACCACCACGGAAAATCCTTCGTTTAGCATCACACGGCAGCTTTTATCGCGCTTGCATGTGCTGCGCTTGCGTCAGCTTGGGCATGCCGAATTGCTAGAGCTTGGACAACGCGGTGCTGCGGCCCTGCAGCTTAACTTAGATACGCCCATCCTTGATTTTTTAGCCACCGTGTCCCATGGGGATGCACGTATGCTGCTGAGCCTTATTGAGCATACGGCAAGCCTTGCTCAAGAAAAGCGCACGCTTGAGCAGGTAAAGGCAACCCTTCCGGAAGTGCTTTCACGCCACGATAAAGGCGGTGACAGCCATTATGAATTGGCATCAGCCTTGATCAAATCTATTCGGGGGAGCGATCCTGATGCTGCCCTGTATTATTTGGCCTGCCTTGTTGAAGGCGGAGAAGATCCGCGCTTTATCTGCAGACGGCTTATCTTGTCTGCCTCAGAAGATGTAGGCCTTGCAGACCCTAAAGCCTTGCCCTTGGCAGTTGCGTGCCAACATGCTGTGGAATTTGTGGGCATGCCGGAAGGGCGTATACCCCTTGCTGAAACGGTGGTCTATTTAGCCCTTGCACCAAAAAGCAACAGCACGTATGCCGCATACGCCATGGCCAGCCAAGAGGTAAAAGTGCATGGGGCCCAGTCTGTCCCCTTGCATTTGCGCAACGCTTCAACGGCCTTGCAAAGGGAATGGGGATATGGAAAGGATTATAAATATCCTCATAATTTCCCCAATGCGTGGGTGGATCAGGAATACTTTCCTGTAGGGCTTGAAGGGCGCATGTTCTACCAAGCCAAGGCAGAAGGGGATGAAGCTCGGCTTTTAGCCTGGACAAGGCGCGTGAAAAAAGCGCGTAAAATGCCGATAAAAAATTTGAAACCTTTTACTGAAACAGATTGATGACTATGAATACCTATTCGCAAAAATCAAGCTACACATCTTCTGGGGAAGCCATACTTCCTTTGTATAGGAAGTTTCCCAGTTTGTGCTTTTACCCGTATCTTTTGGGAGTATTGCTCAAAAGTGCCCATATGGCGGATCGCGGCTGTTATAGCGGCCATGAGTGGGGGCAGAGCAGTGCAAGGGTGATGGACGCGTTAGAGCGGGTAGGGTGTCATATGCACGTTGAAGGCATGGAGCATTTTCAAGGTTTGGAAGAGCCCTGCGTTTTTGTCGGCAACCACATGAGCTCGCTTGAAACCTTTGTGTTGCCTTGCCTTATTCAGCCCTGGAAGTCTGTAACCTTTGTCGTAAAATCCAGCCTTATGAAATACCCTGTGTTTCACAAGGTGCTTGGTTCGCGCGATCCCATTGTGGTTGACCGCGTAAACCCTCGAGAGGATTTTGTGAAGGTTATGGAGGGAGGCGTTGCAAGGCTTAAAGCCGGAAGGTCCATTATTATTTTTCCACAAAGCACAAGGACAGAAACCTTTGACGTGGCAAAATTCAACAGCATTGGCGTAAAGCTTGCCAAAAAAGCAGGGGCCTTACTGGTGCCTTTTGCCCTACAAACAAACGCCTTGTCCAATGGCAAGTTGCTTCGTGATTTTGGCCCTATAAGGCCGGAGCGGCCCATTTTTTTCCGCTTTGGCGCTCCGCTCAGCGTGCAGGATTCCGGAAAGGAAGAGCATAAACATATTTGTGATTTTATTGAACAAAGCCAAAAAGATTTTGCTGCAAAGGCTATGGGGTAACAGGGTGCTGGAAAAGCATTCTTCCTTGCCTTTTTATTGAAACTGTCGTTTTTTGAACAGCCTGTAGGAAATGATTGCTGAAAAAACTACCAACATTTTTTGAACCAAACTTTTGAGGCAGGCTGATACACGTGTTCCAAGGGCATAAACGTTATGCGAACCTGTAAAAAGCAAGGTCCCATGCTTTGGACGTACCTTTGCCGGATCAGGGAAAATCCTTGAAAATTTTAACAATATCCACTACACCACACCCATGAATATTGACAATGCACATATTATGCTCGTTGCCAAGGCACGGCACAAAGAAGCCTTTAACACGGCAGAAATTATGGCCTTGTGGCTAAAACAGCATGGATGCATCGGCATTGTTTGCACCGCTGATGAGGATCAACATCGGCTGCAAGAACTTGCTAGGGGCGCTCGCGCCGTGGTGGTGCTTGGCGGTGATGGAACGTTTATTGGTGTGGCCCGCGCGCTTATGGAATTTCGGGTGCCCTTTTTAGGTATCAACTTTGGACGCGTGGGTTTTTTGGCGGAAGTTCCGGCAGCAGCGTGGCAGGCTTCGTTACAAGCACTTATTGACGGAACTGCCACTATAGAAACTCGCGCGCTTGTGCGTTGGAGCATTATACGAAAAGGTGAGGAACTGTTTTCAGGGCACGCTGTGAATGATATTGTGGTGAGCCGCGGTGCCTTGGCTAGGCTTTTGGCCATACATGTACAGGTTAATAGTGAACCTTTGGGCTGGATACGCTCTGACGGTTTGATTGTGGCTACCCCCCTTGGCACATCAGGCTACGCTCAATCTGCCGGTGGAAGCCTTATGCTTCCGCAGATGCAAGCCATGTCCCTTACTGCTATTTCTCCTTTTTTGAACAGCTTTCCTTCCATGGTGTTGCCCGCGGACAGCGTTTTAACGTTAGAGGTGGAGCCTTCAAGGGATGTATTTGTAACGGTGGATGGGCAAGATGGCTTTACGCTTAACCGCGGCGATGTGGTTAGGGCCTCTTGCGAACCGGAAGGATTACATTTTGTTGTTCCGGATAAAGCCGCTTATTTTAGGCGTTTGCGCCAATGCGGCTTCATTCAGGAATACGTGCCCAAAAGCTCGGAGGCAAAGGCTTTTTCAGGTGATGATGGCAAGGTTGAATCGTCATGAGCGACGCTTATCAGCTTGATACAGATAAGGTTCAAAACATCCGCCTTGGGGAAAAACGTGCGTTTGATGCCTGGCTTTATACCTTTCGGGCGGAAAATAATATCGAACACCATATCAATCCAAGGGGCGTAGCCAGTCCTGAACAGCTGGCCTTTATGGTAGTTGTGCCGTCACAAGGTGTATATGTGCCGTGTGCAGATGCCATGTTTTTTGCGCTGCTACAATCACGGCGACGCCTTTCGCCCCTTGTGCGGCGGCATTATGTGCACACATGGCGTATGATTGTGCATAGCATAACAAAGCTTGCTCAAAAACGGGACAGAACAACAGATGACAGCACAGGGCGTGAACGTAGGCGCGTTATGCTCAACTATTGTCGCAATCGTTTTCAAGGTAGCCTTGCCCTTGGCTGTATTTTGCCTTCACGCCTGCTCAAACGCCTTGTGGCAACCATTGTGGGGCAAATGGCTGAAGATCCATGGCTTTTTGAGCGCCGAAAGCAAAACAGTAACGCGATGAAAGTATTGGCTGATCCGCGCTTGCATGCTGCCTTTGAGAGGGCACCGTCTTCACCGCTAAAACTAGACCTTGGCATGACAGTTACCAGAAAGTATTATGATGAAATTGCTCTGGCACGGTTTTTCGCACTTGCTGCCCACAGGCTTGGTTCTATGGATGAATGTTCAGGACAATTGCAAGCAAAAGAGGTTCTTATTGAGGATACTGTAGCTGCTATCCAAGAAGCAGAATGTTTCGTGCCAATGATTCGTAAATGTATGGAAGCTGCCCAAAAAGATGCAGAGCAAAGCGATACTATGCATACAAAGCCAACACCCTGCACGCTTTTGTATCTTTGCGATTCAGACGGTGGCTTGGTGTATGATCTTGAAATTATAGGAGAACTCATACGTCAAGGGCATAAGGTGATCTTAGCCTTAAAAGACCAGCCGTTTTTTCATGCACCCCTTTTAGATGACCTAGACTTGCATCCGCAAATGACAGCGTACCTGCATGAAGGCAATGTGTTGCGAAACCACGTGGTAACAAAAAACGAATTGTTGAATACATTGCGTGAGCACAGACTTTTGATCATATCTGACGGCACAGCCGAATACCTTAATTTATACCGCACATCCACAACCTTTGCCAGAGCATGGAAAGAATGCGACGCTGTCATTGCCAAGGGCCAGAAAAACAGGGAAGTTCTTTTAGAAACATCCTGCGAATACACCCGTGATATCCTTTGTTTTTGGAAAGAAGGTGAAAACGTGCGCATGCATGTGCGCCCACGGGCAAAGGGCGTGCGCAAATTCAACGAACGCGATCTGTACCTTAAAGCCAAAAAAATCATCCACACCATGCGCGAAGCCAAAAACGAAGGCAAAGCCATAGTGTTTTACAGTTGCATTATCGGAAGCATCCCCGGGCAAACCTCCACAGCCATTAAGGTGGCGAACGTTTTTGTGGAGCATTTAAAAGAAGTTATGGAGCATGTCTTTATCATCAATCCGGCTGCCTATTTTGAAGAAGGCATGGATGGTGACGATCTTATGCACATGTGGGAGCAGGTGCAGCGAAGCGGGCTTATAAACATTTGGCGTTTTCAGCGTGTGGTTGATATTGAAAAAAGCTTTGCCCTTTTGGGGCAAAAGGTTCCTTCTGTTTGGTCAGGCAAGGATGCGACTTTTTCCACAGGTTGTACCAAAGAAATGCGCATAGCCCTTGACATGCAACGAAAACATCCGGAACTGCAAATTATCGGTCCTGATGCGGATGCGTTTTTTCGTCGTGGCAATTATGGCGTGGGCAAATATTTTGATGCAACCATATATTCACATTAAATAGGAACGTTATGTCTATACAACAAAATGTATCATTACAGGGGCTTTTGGAGCTGCTTGACGGATGCGTGCAGATCCAGCACAAGGCCACAAAGGCTTGGCATACAACAGAACCGTGCTCTTTGGATTGGCCTACAGAAACAGAAGCTACGCCAAAAACCTTGTACCGTCTTGTGCAAAGCCAGCATTTGTGCAATTTTCAGCTTTGGCATGTTGAAGACATTGCAAGGCGAAACGATGTGGGGCCGGAAGTGATTGCTGATTGTAAAAGGCGCATTGACGGGCTCAATCAACGTCGTAACGATGGTATGGAACGGATAGACGCTTGCTGGAACGCGTTGCTTCTGCCATTATTGCCCGCATACGATGAAAAGCGTCCCATAAATACCGAATCTCTTGGTATGGCTATGGATAGGCTTTCTATTTTGAGCTTAAAAGTGTGGCACATGGCAGAACAGCTTGAACGCAGTGATGTTGATGAAGATCATATAAAAGCTTGTTCAGATAAACTTGCCGTACTTACAGAGCAGCGAAAAGATTTGCAGGAAGCTATAAGTGTGCTCATGGGCGAATATGTTGAAGGCCGTAAACAGCCAAAAGTGTATTATCAATGCAAAATGTATAATGATCCGAAACTCAACCCTGAATTGTATCAACAGCGTTA
>CAYJIX010000002.1:68404-87282 GCA_964370375.1 uncultured Desulfovibrionaceae bacterium
AACCCCACTCCCCTTTTAACATTCACCACTTCATTGTATCTGGCCCTTTTTGAACAGCCTGCCCCTAGCGTGAGGTTGAAAAAAACTGTCTGCTAATCAAAGCGGTGTGTCACTTGCTCATATCCGCAAACGTCTTTATACAGTTGAAAATCGGGCGAGTCGAGCCATGTTTTGAAGGAGAATATATGCGATTTGAACCAGTTATCGGCCTTGAGGTGCATGTGCACTTGGCCACGGCATCAAAACTGTTTTGTGCCTGTCCCACAACCTTTGGCGTTGAACCCAATAGCAATGTATGCGAAGTCTGCTCAGGCATGCCCGGGGTATTGCCTGTACTTAACGAAAAAGCTGTGGAATTTGCCGTGCGCATGGGCTTTGCCGTGGGGTGCACAATAAATGACCGTTCAGTGTTTGCACGAAAAAATTATTTTTACCCCGACTTGCCCAAGGGCTACCAGATTTCCCAGTTTGAAAGGCCCATTTGTGAACATGGGTTTATTGATATTGAGGTGGATGGCACAACAAAACGCATAGGCATTACCCGTATTCACCTTGAAGATGATGCCGGAAAAAATATCCACTCTGCCGCAGACAACGCCAGCTTTGTGGATTTAAACCGTGCCGGAGTGCCGCTTATTGAAATCGTGTCCGAGCCGGACATGCGCAGTGCTGCCGAAGCTGTGGCCTATTTGAAAGCCTTGCATGAGCTTGTGGTGCATCTTGGTATTAGTGACGGCAACATGGAGGAGGGGAGCTTTCGCTGCGATGCCAACGTGTCCATCCGTCCTTTTGGCACAGAACGCTTCGGCACCCGTGCAGAATTGAAGAACTTGAATTCATTTAGGCATGTGCAAAAAGCCATTGAATATGAAATAGCGCGCCAACAAGATGTTATTGAGGACGGGCAATCTGTGGTTCAAGAAACACGATTGTACGACAGCGCAAAAAATATAACCATGTCCATGCGCGGAAAAGAAGAAGCCCACGATTACCGATACTTTCCCGATCCGGATCTTGTGCCTGTGCGCGTTACCGATGAGAATATGGCGACATGGAAAGCAAGCCTTCCAGAACTTCCGGCAGCCAAGCGCAAACGTTATGTGGCAGAGTATGGCCTTTCTACGGATGATGTGGAAACTTTGCTAAGCGACCCTATCGTCACAGCGTTTTTTGAAGAAGCTGCCGCCCTTGTGGATTCACCTGCTTTATTGCGCCGTGTGGCAACCTTGGTGCTTGGGCCGCTCCTTCGTGAATGCAACCAAGGTGGCACTTCTTTAGCGTCAATAGCCATGAAACCACAGCATCTGGCAAGCCTAGCAGAACTTATTGAAGGCGGCACCATTAGCAACAAGATTGCTCATGATATGTTTGGAGATCTTTTTGCCACAGGCGTTGACCCAAAAGAGCACGTGCGCGACAAAGGCTTGGCTCAGGTTTCTGACACAGGTGCCATTGACGCCATAGTGGCAGAAGTTTTGGCAGAAAATCCAAACGAAGCCGAAGCGTACCGCGGCGGCAAAACAAAACTGCAAAGCTTTTTTGTGGGGCAGGTCATGCGCAAAATGCGTGGCAAAGCAAATCCTGCCATGGTGAACGAGGCGCTGGGGCGACTTCTTGGTAATTAAAAAAGGCTGTGTAATGCGGCTATGCATTATGGCGTTAGGCTTGTCTTTTTCTCATTCCCAAACCAGTCGGTGGTCTATACAAGATGAAGAGCGTTACGATTTTTACAGACGGTTCCTGCCTGGGTAATCCCGGATCCGGCGGGTGGGGGGCCATTTTGCGTTATGGCACGGCCACGCGTGAATGTTCTGGGGGCTTTGCCTTAACCACCAATAATCGCATGGAAATTATGGCAGCTATCATGGCTTTGGAAAGTTTAAAGGAACCCTGCCAAGTTGATTTATATACAGATTCTCAATACGTGCGCAATGCGGTTGAAAAAGGCTGGCTTAGCGGTTGGCTAAAAAATGGCTGGAAAACAGCTGCCAAAAAACCTGTAAAAAATCAGGATTTATGGATTCGCTTGCACGCGCAACTGCAAGGCCATAACGTTGTGTTTAAATGGATTCGTGCCCATGCAGGACATACAGAAAACGAAAGATGTGATACCCTTGCCAAAGCGCAAGCTGCTCTTACTGGTTTGCCGAGGGATATGGGCTTTGAGGAAGGCGAAACAACCTGTTAGCCCACAGGATGTGGGCGTGCCGCGCAGCGGAGCAAGCCAAAGGCAAGCTGGAACTTGTTTCCAGCGCAGACGACGCTTGGTCGCACAGGAGCCTACCCAAAGGGCGGCGTAGCCGTTTACGCTACACGAGCACCGCGAGTCTTACTTACATGGCGAGCAAAGCGTGCGACCAAGCGTCATCTGTACAGTCGGTCGTTGAAACACCCATCAAGTTGTTAAGGCATATATGGTAAAAGACAAACTTTCCTTTGCGCAACAGGTGTGCATAAAACGTACGGGCCTTGCCATGCAGCGTGCCGGCATGCTGTATCCCGGGGCGCGTGTGGGTGTTGCTGTTTCAGGCGGTGTTGACAGTTGGGTTATGCTAGAAGTTTTACGCCGTCGCCAGCGCATTGTGCCTTTTCCCTTTGAAATTATGGCCTTGCATATCAATCCAGGTTTTGATCCCCATAATCATGGGGCTTTAACCGACTATTTGGCTCATTACGGCGTGCCAGGTCACATTGAGGTGACAAACCATGGCTTAGAGGCACATTCGCCTATCAATCGTAAGCGATCGGCTTGTTTTTATTGTGCTATGTTGCGCCGAACCAGGTTGTTTCAACTGTGCCAGCAGTATAAATTGACGCATTTGGCTTTTGGCCACAATGCTGATGACCTTGTGGTCACTTTTTTTATGAACATGATGCAAAATGGTCGTGTGGATGGCATGAACATGATGGAACCTTTTTTCCAAGGCGAACTTATCGTTATAAGGCCTATGCTTTTGGTGGAAAAAAGTGATATTATTAAAGCTGCTAAGCGTTGGGGCCTTAGTGTTTGGGATAACCCTTGTCCTTCGGCAGGAATAACGCGACGAAATGACTTTGACGAAACCATCAAAAGCGTGTATGGTCAAAAAAAAATATGGCGTACTAATATGTTCAATGCCTTACGCAAATGGCAATTGAATAAAGCCGAAGAAAAACAGTGCAGCCTTAGTAGCGATAATAATGCTTAAAAGAGGTTATATTATGGTGTTAGGAAAATATCACGTTGTTATCTTTAAAGAAAAAACAGGGAAAAGCTGGAACTTTAAGTTTCGCGGTGGCTTTGGGGTAACACTTGTCCTGTTTATGATAGCTTTGAGTGCGGGTAATTTTTGGCTCTATAAACAAAGCAGTAAAGATAGGCTTTTGTCATCACAGTTGCAAAATACCTCTGCAATTATTGATGAACAGTCAAGCCAAATGACAGATCTTGCACGACAAATCAGTGAAATGCAAGAAAATTTGCAACGTGTCCAATATTTTGATTCTAAACTCCGCACCATGATGAACATGAATCAAGAGATCAGCAATGAGGGCATGGGCGGAAATGAAGCAGAAATTTTTTCGCAAACCTATCTGCCCCTACATAAGCATGAGCTGATGGCTCGCAAAATGAATTCGTTTTTAAAAGAGCTTGCAACAGACATACACCTTGAAGAAGTCCGCCAACAAGAGCTTTTAACGCAAGTGCGGACCCAGCGTGAAATGTTGGCCAGCTATCCTTCTACATGGCCTGTGGAAGGTTATTTGACGTCGCGTTTTGGCATGCGCCAATCGCCCTTTAGCGGCAAGCGCATTATGCACAAGGGCCTTGATATCGCGGCCAGCACAGGTACTCCTATCCACGCACCGGGCAAAGGCGTTGTAGTGTTTTCAGGGCCTGACGGAGCTTATGGTAACAGTGTCGTTGTTCAGCATGGCTCAGGCATAACCACACATTATGCGCACATGCACCGTATTGCTGTTAAAGAGGGGCAAGTCCTTAAACGTGGTGAAATGATTGGTAGTGTGGGCAACACAGGGCGCAGTACAGGCCCCCACCTGCATTATGAAGTGCGCTTGAACGGCGTTCATGTTGATCCATTAGATTATATTTTTAACTAACATTTTCAGCCATATATCCTAGGAGAGAGCTTACATGCCTCAGCTAAAAACAGCCGTTACCCTTGGTAAGGCTATCATGCGCAATGGCTATGATGCCTATGTGATAAACGCACCGCTTCAAAAACTTATTGTGGAAAAAACGGGTGTTCTGGAATTAGATGTAGCCTGCTCTTGCGATACTGATGCGCTGCTTAAAATTTTTCCCCATGCCGAGCTTTGCAGTGAAGACGGGGCCATGGCCTGTATCCATGAAGACGGCGTCATCATGCGTTTTTATCCAACTGATCTTGAAAACGCTTCGCACCCAGAACGGGGCCAGATGCGCATAACGCCGCGCATGCTTCGTATCCTTCAAGAACATAAAGACTTAGTACCGTTTACCATCAATAAACCTCGCACAGCTCGCCCTGAAGAAGGCTTTGACGATTTTACCGCAACAGGTTGGGTCTGCCTTGAGGGTTTACCCGGCATGACTTTAACGCGTAACTATGTGTTGGCTGTGCGCGCTCTGCGTTTTGCCGCCAACCTTGATTTACCTATTGAGCCGCATACTTGGATGGCAATCATTCAGTCTGCCAATCGGATCCTAGACTATGTGCCTTCACGCGAAATCATGGAAGAATGGCGTCAGGTCGAGCCAAAAGCCATGTGGCATTTTGTCAAACTGCTTTTTGACGCGCAGATTTTACACGGGCTTATGCCGGAAATTGCTGCCCTTGCTTGCGTACAGCAAGAACGCAATGACGATGGCGTGATGGAGTCTGTCTTTGACCATACCATTGCCTGTATGCGCCATTATTGCGACGGTGATTGCCCTGAGGATTGGCTTGGGGTGTTGGCTACCTTGTTCCACGATGTGGGCAAGCTCTATACCGCCGAGCATATCAATGGAAAATGGACGTTTTATCAACACCACCGCGTGGGTGCAGGCGTGACGCGCAAAATCTTGCGACGTTTGCATTTTAGCCCAGAAGACATTGATATTGTTTGTCATTTGGTTAGGCACCACATGACGTTCCATTTTATGCTGACAGATAAAGGGCTTCGCCATTTTAAAGCCTTGGACGATACAACACGCCTTATTGAGATTTGCCGCGCTGATATTAAGGCTCGGGAAGGGAGCTATACGTATTTTAACCACAATCAGAAATACCTTAATCGTACCGAAACCGATGAAATCATGCTAGAGCCTTTACTCAATGGCAATGAAATCATGGAAGTGGCACAGTTATCCCCCGGCCCTGTGGTGGGCGAAATCCGTGAAGCCTTGTTGCAAGCGCAGATTGCAGGTAACGTTACCAACCGTGACGGCGCCTTGGATTTTGTCAAAAATTATCAGTAAGTTTTAGCGGATTTTTGCAAGTGTATATAAGGGCGGCATTCTTTTGCTGCCCTTTTTTATGGCGGCTATACAAAGCATAGGTTGCCTTCAGCCGAAGACGGGACAAATGGGTTAAAGAGTCCTGCATAACTCTTTTTTGTTTTGTGCTTTTGCAGTACATTTATGCTTGTGTTAACATTTGTTTGTTCAGAGAAAATATTGAATCAATGTTTTAACGTTGAGGTCAATTTCCGCACAATGAATTGTGCAGGAGTCTTTGGTCAGCATCTTTACATTTTTTGGTGTGAAGACAGCTGACCTTAACCATTATGCAGTGCATTTTGGCATAAATTCGTCTAATTTTTTTTGGAAATCATTTATACATTTAGCCACATGAAATCCATCGCATACAGCATGATGCATCTGAACTGCTAGAGGTAAAAGAGTTTTCCCCCCAGACGTAGAGTATTTACCTATAGTAAAAATTGGGGAAAAATAATTATAACCTTTTTGTAAGTTCAAGTTAAATCCTGTAAAGTTTACCCATGGAATGCATGAAACATTAAAAAAATTGCCACCTTCTTGAGGTTTAGATTTATCGTGCGTGTATTTATATTTTTCCAAATCTAAAGTATAGTTTTTAACAAAAGCGGTATAATTTTCGGAATATTCCGTCCATACATTTGTAAATGTTTCTGTCTTTTCATGAAATATGGTAAAGCTTGGATGCAAAATGTCATAATATCCAAGGTTGCCTTGCTCATCATGTCCCATACGAAATTCTTTATGCGTATTTACGACACTGGAAAGAATATGCAAAATAGTGGGGAATAATTTATATTTATTTGATTTTACTATAGGTAGAAACTTTGTAATATCCATATTAACAGTCATACTAAAAGTGCAAGGAATTATATCTAAATATGTTAAATATTGTGTTTTTCTTTTCCAGTTTTGTATGTCTATTTTTTTAAAAGACACTGTGCTTGTTTTTTGTAATTCTTTTTGCTGTTGCATATAAAATTCTCTTTTCAATAGTTATTTTCAAATGTTTTCCATCAGAGAGCAAGAGAGCATTCCCCTTGCATTGATGGCAATTGCTATAATGCTTTTTTAGCTTCAATCAGTGTAAAGGTTGCAACTTCTGGCCGTGTTTGTATGGGCAAGACAAGTTGTGGAGTCAGGCCGGCTGATGTAAGTGCAACAAGCTGATCGTCCACGCGATCGTTGCCCACTACAGTGCACACGCACCCTCCTGGTTTGGCATAACGTGCCGCTGCCTTGGCAAAAATGTCAAAGGTGTCTTTATGTCCAAAAAGGGCTTTTCGCCGTAATAACGATGGCGGTACAAGTCCGCTCCCTTCAAGCCTCCACGGCGGATTATAGACCACAAGGGGAGCAGGTTCACAAAGGATGTGCTCGTTTTCAACAAAGCCTTGCAACGCCCTATAGCGGCTTGTAAGGCTAAGCTGCGTGGCGTTGTGCATAGCTGCCGTCACAAGCTCTGCCTGGCAATCTATCCCAAGGCCCTGCCAAATTGGCCCGTGTGCCATATCTAAGAGGCGCAACATGGCAAAAGCCACAACGCCGCACCCTGTACCTAAATCCACAAACCTTGGCTCAGGTGGGGGAGCTGTACCGCGTACAGCCGTTGCGGCAAAAAAAGCCAGATATAAGGCGTCTACGCTAAAACGGTACGCGCCTTTTGGCTGGAATAATCCTGACGGAAAGGAAGATTTGTGTGTGTTTTCGCTTTGAGACAGCATGTTTTTTTTCGTGTATCCATGCCAAGGTTATGGCAAAACAGACTTTGCATCAAAATAACCGCTCACCTGTGCGGTGCTTTCCACGGTACATGGAGCAAGCGTGCTTAGGCTTTCATGCAAAAGGTCACGTTGCTGCCGTGTAAGGGGATGCCCCACATGCACGGTGAAGGAATCAGGGGTTTCGTGGGCAAGGCGTACCCGAAAATCCCAACATTCTTCTTGTTCAGGGGCCATGGCACGTAAAAGGACTTCTGTTCGCGCTTCCAGCGTAGCAAGGCGTTCAAGCCTTTCAACGCTTGGCTCTATTCCATAGGGCAGGCGTGTGAGCAAGCAAGGCCGAGCCGGTTGATTTGGACGCTCAAAATCTGTGAGCCGCCCCAAGATGCGCAGCTCTTCTTTTTCAAGGCCGCAAGCAGCAAGGGGCGAGCGAATGCCAAGTTCCTGTACAGCCTTTGCCCCGGGCCGAAACAGGCGCGCATCTGAAGCATTGGAGCCATCGCAAAGGATATATCGGGCCTTTTTGAGCAAATGTGTAAAAAGATGTTTTTTGCAGGCATAACAGCGCATCTTGTCACCTTTTGCCACTTCAGGGAGTTGTAAGGGATCAAGGTGCAGAGTAACAAGGCGTAAGCCTTGACGTTCTGCCCAATCCTTGGCCCAAGTGCTTTCTGCTTGTGCTGTGTGCGGCCCTTGTACGTGTAAAAGTTCCACATGCTCTGATCCAAGGGCCTTTATGGCTGCATGGGCTAAAAATCGGCTGTCAAGGCCACCTGAAAAGGCAATGGATACACCGTTAGAAGGTGCTGCTAGGGCAGCTATATGCGCAAGCAACGCATCAAAGGTATTGAGTTCGTGTGACATAAGTATTCGTAAAAACGTAAGATTGCGTGATAGTGGAGAGTTGTGTACTTTTAATGGCTTTGGTGCAAGGTGGTTTATTGCTGCTGCCAGCCATAATCCCCGACAAGGTCAACAAAGGCCACTTGGCCAACGGCCTTGGCAGTGACGCGACCGTCCTTTTTTGTGATACGCACAAGGCGTTGAGAGCCGCGTTTTACGCCCATGGGGATGACCATGATTCCTGGGTCTGCAAGTTGCTCAACCAAGGGGGTGGGAATATCAGGGCCGCCTGCTGTGACCAAGATGCGGTCATAGGGCGCGTGCTCTTTCCAGCCAAGGGTGCCGTCGGCTATTTTCATGCGAATGGTACGCAGGCCAAGTTCCTGAAAAAGGTTGCGCGTGGCAAAATACAATGCTTCTAGCCGCTCCACTGTAAAAACGGTCAGACCCATGGCTGCAAGCACTGCCGCTTGATAGCCGGAACCTGTGCCCACTTCAAGTACAGTCATGCCACGGCTGGCCTGAAGGTATTGGCTCATTTTGGCAACAATATAAGGTTGAGAAATGGTCTGCCCATGGCCTATGGGGAAGGGGTGATCGTCATAGGCAACACCGCGAAAAGCTTCGGGCATGAACAAATGCCGCGGTACGGTGCTCATGGCATGCAACACCATAGGATCGCGGATTGTTTTCCACTTTGCCACCATTTTTAACCGCTGGTGTACGGGATCATACTCTAAAGGTGAACGGAGCATGTTCCTTCCCCATAAATCATATCGTTATAAATCCATGCCGGCCTGAAGGTTTTTAGGCAAAATATCGCGAATAAGCTGTTTTTGCGTAAGCTTATCAAAGCGTTTGGCACGGAACAGCTGCAAGTGTTTTCCAAAAAGTTCCAAATTTTGGCGCATGTTACGGGACAAAATGTCATCTTGTTGCAATTCATGCCCAAGCACCTGGAATTTGTGGTCGATCACGTCTTTTGTAAAGGCAGTGGATTCTTCAAGGGTTGTTTTATAAAAATTTACAGCAGACTCAAGGGCGAGCAATTGTGCTTTGCCGGCATCCAAAAATTGACTGCGAGCCGTAGTATAGGCCTTGATCTCTGCTTCTTGCTGGCCTCTTTTTTTAGCTTTGTCAAGTAAAAGCGTGATTTCCTCCACACGTTGATGGGCAATATTAAAGCGCACGCCATAATTGCGTACCGTTTCACTCATATAAAGGGCAGTACGGATAAGGCTTTCTGCTGCTGCACTGCGCTGCTCGTCAAGGATGATGTTGTTGTCCTTGATAAGGCTGCGCAATCTTGTCAATTCTTCTTTTTGGGTGGGATCATGGGTTTGAGCCAACAAGCGATCTATTTCTTGTAAGGGGGAGCCGTGTTCACGTACAAGGTTTGGCGTATCCCCTAGGCTTTGCCATGCTTTTTGTAGTTGCTCACTTCTGCCGCCTCCCGGGGTATTGATGCCTGATACTACAATCCTAAAGCCCAAATCCCGTGCATGCACAGGGCCACGATCGTTGAAAAGGGCCACTTCTTCACGGCTTCCCGGGCGGATTTCTTGTTCTATAGACATGAATCCGCCACCTTTGCGCACATGTCCGCCTATGGAACCGTGCAACCGCCCGCCAAGGGAAAAGCGAAAGCTGTCCTGTACAAGCTCTGCCACATTGCCGGACATATCGTGCAAGCCAAGGGGGTTGGCTTTACGTGAGCCTATTCCAAGCGGACTTTCTTGCACCGTGGCGGCATCACCTGCTCGAAAAACAGCATAGTCGCGTAAGGAAGTGCCTTCCGCCATGGGCGCAAAGGCTTCCTGATTAAAGGTTTCACGAGGCACCCTGCTGCCGCCACGGGCGGCATATTCCCATTCTGCTTCTGTAGGTAAGCGCAAAAAACCGCGGTTGCGCGCGTCATTTGCAAATCTGGGCAGTGCGGCATCGGCATGGTCAAGCAGCCATTGATTGTAGGTTTTAAGAAAGGCTTGCATGTCGTACCATGAAATATTTGCCTTGGGTTTTGCCGCGTTTTTGTCAAAGGGTTCTTTTGGACAGACATTGTCCATGACAGCGTGCCATTGGGCTTCGGAAACTTCATATTTTCCAATAATATACCAAAATAACGAAAGGTCTTTTTCTGGGGGTAAGGCCTTTTTCCAGGAATCGGCCATGTCGTTTCTGGTAAAAGGGGCCGAAATATAGCCCACAAAACGGCGGTCATAATATTCCATGCCATGCTGGCTGCCCACTTCATTGCCCATGGGAAAGGCCGTGTCTGCCAACGCATTGCGAGCCGGTATTTCCACAGGACGAAAGACCATGCTCATGTTGCAGGGCATGGGCAGGGTGATATCTCCCATGGTCGGATGGGGGTTTATCACATCGGCAAGGCTAACAGCGGTTGACGAGGTAAGTCCGGCAGCCTGTAAGGATGCAGGCACAAAAAATAATGATAGAACAAACACCATGTGTTTGATTGCGTAAAGAAAAATAGCCATTAAAGCTCTCGCAACACGTCAGAAGGTTCAATGCGTGCAGCACGAAAGGCAGCTTGCAACGCGCTTGCACTTGATAGGATAAACACAAGGGCAAAAGCAACAAGCATATGCCATACTTCGATACGGCATACAGCTTCCCCTGCAAGGGAGTTTGCAAACAAATGGTTGATGCCTGTTGCCACAAACCCATAGACCAAAAACGCCATAATCACACCGCCAAGGCCTGTAAGCCAAGCCTGCATTAAAGGAAAAGCCATAATGGCTGTTCCCGAAAAGCCAAGCAATCTGAGCATGCCAAGGTGTTTGTCTTTGCGCCGTACAGCTGCAAGGATAAAACTGGCAGTGGCCGCCGCACAACCCACAGCCGCAGCCAAAGCAATAAGGGAAAACACAAGGGTTAAGGAAGTATCAAGCTCGGCAACAACAGCAATGTCGCGCGCCTTTGTGACCACATCAATACCTTGAGCATGAAATTCTTGGGCAAGGATGGGTACAGCGTCAAGGGATGCTGCAACAAGGCGAAACCCTGCGTAGCGGCGTTCTGTATCTTGTATGGGTGGGTCGCCTGTAAGGTTGCGCAAAGGCACAGCCACATGGTCGCGATAGTTTTCAGCATCGTCAAGCACGCTTGGCAGGACAAAGACCACGTCCCTATCTTCTGCCTCAGGAGGAAGGATTGCTGCTACCACAAACGGCCAGCTGGTATTTTCCATGCCGCCGCCGCGGCGTTGTCGTCCAAGCTCCCCTTGTATCACCGTGTGTTTTATGTCTGTAAGGTTTGCATAAAAGCCAAGTTTTTGCGCTGCAGATGCTGACAAAATGACGGCATCGCCCGTATCAGAATTCTTGTTTGCATCCATGACTGCGCTTAGGCCGTAACGTTGTAAAAAAGGATCGTCAGGGCCTGTGGGTTCCATGCTGACTCGTACAAGGTGGAACTTATCGCCTTGCTCATGTACCAATTGGATGGTGGCTGCAATATGGCGCGTTTTGGGAACAACAAAATCTACATGCGGATGGTTTTTCATGCGCTCAAAAAACGCAAGGTCAAAACCGCTGCCACTGCCAAGAGGTGTTATGGTTAATATGGTAGGATCGTTTAACAAACGTTCCTGCATGGCTGTGATAACACCGTAACGTACACCAAATAAAATAAGGAGCGGCGCAAGCACAGAGGCCAGAGCCAGTACGCCGCAGGCAGAAAGAAGCCGCTCAAAAAACCAATCTTTGGTGGCAAGAATACAAGAAATCCTCACATCACGCATGGTCTTCCTCAAGGATAGCTTTGGCCTCATCTTCACACACATGCACCTGTACAGATGCATTGCGCATGCCTTCATGGGGCAGGATGGATCGGTCATGGGTGACCATGATCAAGGTCATGCCGGCTTCATCCCCAGCTTGCAGTAAAAGATCCATAACAGTACGCGCATGTACGGTATCAAGGGAGGCTGTGGGTTCGTCCGCCAGCAAAAGTTGAGGTGCTCCGGCAAGGGCTCTGCCTATGGCCACGCGCTGACGCTCCCCCACAGAAAGGGTTTTTGGCATGGCAGGCAAAAGGTGGCGTATGCCTAAACGGTCGGCCAAGATTTGTGCTCGTTCCGTAGGATCTTCAAGGCCTCTGGCTTTGGCGGTAAGGGTCATGTTTTCAAGCACAGTAACAAAGGGGAAAAGGCCGCCAGTTTGCAGCACATAGCCCATGTGCTGAAGGCGTAATGCGCCTAAGGTATCGTAAGAGCCCTTATTCCATAAGGGCATGATGTGGCAGGGTTTTTTAGGTGTTGTTGCTAGGGTGAAGTCTGTTGCATGGTCAGGCTTTAGCACGAGGCCCAAAAGGTCTAAGGCGGTGCTTTTGCCCGATCCGCTTGGCCCTGTAATAACAAGCTTATCGCGCGCAAAGACATCCAAACGTGGAATATGCAGGGCGTAGTCTGCCCCTTGGGCGCGACGTTTGATAAGGTCGCGCACACAAAGAAGGGGGGTGGTGTTGTCGGTGTTTTGCATGGGCAGTGTCTTATATAGAAGAAGGCGATGTTTTTTCAACCTCTCGCTAGGGACAGGCAGTTTAAAAAGTGTAAGATGGGTAGGAGAGTTATGTCTTTTTCAACTGCCTGCTAGGTAGTGTCTACACGAGATGAATTTTTGTGTTATATCAAGGAAGATGAATGCGCTTTGAAGGAGCGTATATAGACATACGTGACTGAAAAAGCGCATGAAATCTGACGCAGAGATAACCAAAAAGACACTCGTGTAGATACTACCTAAGGGAGGAGGGTTAAGGGAATGCGATATACCCAATCCCCCGGGTTAGCCGCGCCAAAGCTTTCCCAGCCGTCACGGTCTTTGTCGTATTCTTCATAGCGTGCCAGCTTGGATTTAAGGCGATTGATAAAGGATGTTTGCTCTCCTGTACTTTTGTTGTACCAGTCCTCCTCTTTCATAAGCAAAATATCGCTTTTGTAGGGGAGCCCTTCAAGAAATTCTGCCAGCACACCTGTTTGTGCCAAATTCTGATTGGGTTGATGGCTGAATTTGGCAGGGTCTCTGGCTAGTTGGGCTGCTGCTGAAACAATGCTTTCAAAAAAATCACGCGCGTCTGTGCGTTTGGTGCGTTCGGCCTGTTCAATGATGATGCTGAGTTGGTTTGCAAGGTCACTGAGTTGGTTTTTGGTTAAAAGTACAGCAGGTTGAGCTGCTACAATCGGTGCTGCCTGAACATTTTGGGAAAGGTGCTCAAGGTCAGCATCGGCTATCCAAGCATTGACCACAAAGGGCACGTTGTTGCCTTTGTGCGCGCCCACAAAATCCAATTGCATGGCATAGCCCGTAATATCGGCAATTTGCTTGGCCCTTTCTTCAGGGCTTTGGGCAGCAGGTTGAGAGGTTGGTTTTGCCAGCATCTGCCCTTTTGCTGTGGCTTCTACCATCTTGGTATAGCCGTTTGCCAGCATTTTACCCACTTGGTCAAAGGCAGCCACACCTTGGGCCGCTGTGGGGGCATCTATGGGAATATAGCTTGAGGTGTTGTCCGGCAATTTTGTAAGGGTTCTATAGGTTTGTTCCGCGCTTGCATGATTGGCCTTGCCCACAGGGGTTCGTACATGCACAGCGGTGAGCCAGATGTTTTGGGCTTTTAGGTAGTCTGCCATTTCTTGCGCGTCAAGGCCTGTTCCTGCCGCAGGGTCAAAGCCTTGCAAGGCCCCTGCATCAGAAACCAGCAAAATGGCCCTAGAATCATAGTCGTCCCACGAAAGGGCGTCCACGGCCTCTTTGATACCTGCCATGGCGTCCTCGTCAAAGGAATGGCTGGACGATGTGGCTTCTTCCAAAGATGTTAAAGCTTTTTCAAGATGTTCACGATTGTCAACCACGGTAAAATCGCTCAATACCTTGGTTACATAGCCAAGTTTTGGGCTTTTCTCCACACTGTTACGGTAAGCAACAACGGCAAAGGCCACGTCTTTTCCATAGGGGCTTTGTTCAAGTTCATCATAAATACTGCGTAGAACAGCCTTGGTTTGATCAATGTAAGGGCGCATGGAAATGGTGGTGTCAATAACAAAAACCAGCCCAGTACGCAGGTTTGGAGGCTCGTTTTTCGCTGTGCTTGCAGAACCTTGCTCCGAGTCTTTTTGTGCAGCTGCCATAGAACCAGGGTCAATGGAGGCCACTTGTAATAATTTGGTTTGCTCACCAAACTGCTCATCCATGGCAAGCACTGGCAATAGGTAAAAGCGGTCTTTTGCAATTGCTCCTTTATTGTCATCAGGTTCAGCGGCAATGACAGGAAAATCTTGCGGTACGCTATCGCTTTCACGCAGGGCTTGGATTTGTGTGTTGTAGTTTTGTACGCGCTCTCCAAGGTCGTCGCTCAAACAGGTTTCCACAAGGGATTGCCTGTCACGAAAAAACAGCACAGGCATACGCCCTGCACGGTCAGTAAAGACCATGGTCAAGGCCTGCGGCCAGAAGGTGGCGGCATCGGCCTTCATCCAGCCATCTGCGCCTGTGGTGCCGCTCCCCACCTCAAGCCAATCGCCTTGTTTTGCATATACATACAGAACAGAAAACGTTTTTATTTGAGCTTGAACTTTGGCTGCATTTTCGGCAGGTGTTGCATACATGCCGGCCAAAGGGTGCGTTACCACACGTTGGAACAGGGTTTTTTTGCCTTCCTGCAATAGGGGGCTACGTTCAGCAGCTTCTGCCGTCACAAGGGGCAGGGCTAGGCTTATGGTAAACAAAAAAGCCATAATAAGGCGATGTATGGGCATGGTAGGATTCCTTCAAAAAGTAAAAATAGAAGTGCAATGTTTTTGATTGTATACCATATCGTTGGTTGTCTGTCCATTTTCTTACGTCTGGATTTTCTAAGCTTGGCAGGAGCAAGGTTTTATGGAATGGGCAAAGTCTTTTTTGTCTGTTTCGTAATATATTGAATTTATTAAGTTTTACTGTTGGCTTTTCGAGGGCATGGATATTTAAAGTTTTAGGGGCTTGTGTGTGGCTTTGACGTGCTTATCTATCAGAGCAAACAATAGCCGCTGTTGTTGGCGCAGTTTTACCATATATTTGGGCGTGTACCCCAAGGATGCGTTTTGGTGGTGGTATTGAACAGGCCCTTTTCATTCTCTTTAACGGATAAATACACATGAAATCTCATATTCATATAGAAGGCGCAAGGCAACACAATTTAAAAAACATCAGCATTGATATCCCAAGGGATGAGCTGGTGGTTGTTTGCGGCCCATCAGGTTCCGGAAAATCCACTTTGGCTTTTGACATTGTCTATGCAGAAGGGCAACGGCGTTATGTTGAGTCGCTTTCAGCCTACGCGCGGCAGTTTTTGCCACAAATGGACAAGCCCAATGTGGATAAAATAGAAGGCCTATCGCCTGCCATTTCGCTTGAACAGCAAACAACAGGGCGCAATCCGCGCTCAACCGTTGGCACAGTGACCGAGGTGTACGATTTTTTGCGGGTATTTTTTGCACGCCTTGGCACCATGTACTGCACAAAATGCGGTAAACCCATTGAAGCGCGTGCCGCAGACGAAATCATAGCCGATATCCTTGCACTGCCGGAAGGGAGCCGTATCGTTATCATGGCGCCTTTGGTTGAACGGCAAAAAGGCACACACCTTGACCGCTTTAAAAAGCTACAAGCCGACGGCTTTGTGAGGGTTCGTGTCAATGGTGAGATCATGGCTATTGATGAAGTGCCACCCCTTGATAAGAACAAAAAGCACACCATTGACCTTGTGGTGGATCGCCTTGTCATGAAAGAAGGCATTCGAGCACGCCTTAGTGATTCAGTAGAATTGGCACTGCGCCATGGTGAGGGGCGGCTTATTGTGCATGAGCCCACCCGAAAAGAGGCCGCACAAGGTAAACAAAAAAGCGTGCAGGAAAGTGGAGATACCATTCATGCAACAGAATCTGTGTGCCCCTCTTGCCGCATAAGCTTGCCCACGCCAAGTCCGCAGCTTTTTTCCTTCAACAGTCCCCAAGGAGCCTGCCCAAGGTGTTCCGGTCTTGGTTCTGTGGAATATTTTGAACCCCTGCTCATTGCGCCCAATAGGGGCCTTTCTATTGAAAAGAAGGGGGTGTTGCCTTGGGCAAATCCCAAAATATTGGAACGCTATGTGCCTGCTCTTACAGCTCTTGGCAAGCGTAAGGGCTTTACATTACAAACGCCCTTGGCGGACTTTTCCGCGGCAGCCTTGGAAGCTTTGTTTTATGGTGAAACAGCTGTAGAGGCAGCGAAACAGGGGAATTTACGCCGAAACCGCCTTGGCGGTAGCGTGGTTGTACAAGAAATTGACCATGCGGACACTTCTTCGTCCCTAGGCGCGTACATAGAAGCCTATGCAGGGGATTATACAAAGGTTTCTACGCAAACATGGCCGGGGATTATTCCGCTTCTTGAAAAGGGCATGCAATACGGCGATGCCTGGCGTGATCTGTTGTCGCGCTATTTGCAAAGCATGGATTGTCCTGCCTGCAAAGGAGCACGCCTTAGGCCGGAATCCTTGGCTGTGCGTGTGGACGATACAAATATTGCGCAATTTTGTGCCATGCCCGTGGAGCGCGCTTTAACATGGATTCATGAACGGCATTTTCAAGGGCGTTACGCGCTCATTGCCGAGCCGCTCCTTAAAGAATTACAACACCGTTTGCTTTTTATGACCAATGTTGGTTTGGATTATATTTCCCTTGGGCGCAGTATGGCAACGCTTTCAGGGGGTGAGGCTCAGCGGATACGCCTTGCCTCACAGCTTGGTTCCGGCCTTGTGGGGGTAACTTATGTGCTGGATGAACCGTCCATTGGCTTGCATCCGCGTGACAATGAACGGCTTATCGGCACGTTGCGCAGTTTGCAAAGGCGCGGCAATACGGTACTTGTTGTGGAACACGATGAAGCAACCATCCGTGAGGCTGACACGCTCATTGAAATGGGCCCGGGCTCAGGAGCTGCCGGCGGTGACATTGTTTTTACAGGGAACTTTAAGGAGCTTTTACAAACAAGCGAATCGCTTACAGCAAAATACGTTCGCGGTGATTTAACCGTACCGCTCCCTGACAGCCGCCGTGAGCCAAAGGCCTGGTTAAAGCTTCAAAACGTTACCACCAATAACCTTAAAGGCATTGATTGTGATATTCCCCTTGGGGTGCTTACCTGTGTAACAGGGGTTTCAGGTTCCGGCAAAAGCTCTTTGGTTGTGGATACCCTTTACAAACACTTGGCTTTGGCTCAAGGTATGCGTGTGGATCATCCCGGCAGTATTGGTGGCATTGTCGGCCTTGACGCTATTGAGCGTATTGTGGCCATTGACCAAACGCCCATTGGGCGCACACCACGCTCTAATCCGGCCACCTACACCAAGGTTTTTGACGAGATCCGCTCGATCTTTGCCATGACAGCAGATGCCAAAAAACGCGGCTATCAGCCAGGACGGTTCAGCTTTAACGTAAAAGGTGGCAGGTGCGAAGCGTGCGGCGGCGACGGGCAAATACGGGTTGAAATGCATTTTTTGCCCGATGTCTATGTTATGTGCGATGTGTGCCAAGGCAAACGCTATAATCAAGAAACCCTTATGGTGCGCTATAAAGGCTTGAATATTGCCGAAGTTTTGGACATGCCCGTGCATGAAGCCAGGGCGTTTTTCAGCGCGTATCCAACCCTTGAGCGGCGGCTTGGCATGCTTGAAAAAGTGGGGCTTGGCTATATTCGCTTGGGTCAGCCTGCAACCACGTTGTCAGGCGGAGAAGCTCAAAGGATCAAAATTTCCCGCGAGCTTGGCAAGCGTTCGCTTCCGGGAACCGTATATATTTTGGACGAGCCCACCACAGGGCTGCACATGCATGAAGTGGGCAAACTCGTGACAGTATTGCACCAGCTTGTGGAGCTTGGAGCCACAGTGGTTTTGATTGAACATAATACAGATGTTATCTTGGCCTCAGATTATGTTATCGACCTTGGCCCTGGAGGGGGCGAAAAAGGTGGAAGCATTGTGGCGTCAGGCACGCCAGAAGCTATTATGGTCAATCCTCATTCCGCCACAGGAACCTTTTTAACCGAAGAACGCAAGATGCGCAGAAAGTTTTCTGCCCGTTCATAAAACATGATTTTTAGTACAACAAAATACTGTTCCCAACGTTTTACGAGGAAAGCATGAAACGTGTATTGTTTGACCATGCAAGGGTAGCCAGAATCGGCCTGCCTGAGGCTGTTTTTTGTCAGGGAAAAAGCGCGGATGTGGTAGAGGCCTTGCTTTTAGAATATGCAAAGGGCAAGGGCAAGCCTGTGCTTTTTACAAGGCTATGCCCCGATATTTTTCAAAACTTTCCTGAATCTGTACGCCAAGGTGTTGATTATGATCCGTTATCGCGTACAGCCTTTGGTGAAACCATGCCAAAAAAGGCAAAAGGGCGCGTGGCTATTGTGTCTGCAGGTACCGCTGACGGGCCTGTAACATGGGAAGCAGCACGCACCCTTGAATACATGGGCATTGCGCATACTGTGTATGAAGACAGTGGTGTTGCAGGGCTTTGGCGTTTGTCTGACCGCCTTGACGAAATCAATGAGCACGATGTTGTCATTGTGGTGGCAGGGCTTGATGCTGCTTTAGCCTCTGTGCTTGGCGGTTTAACGCCTAAACCTTTGTTTGGCGTTCCCACCTCTGTGGGGTATGGTATGGCAGGTGAAGGGCAGGCTGCACTTTCCAGCATGCTGGTAAGCTGCGCTCCAGGGATTGGGATTATGAACATTGATAACGGCTACGGCGCAGCGTGCGCGGCAGCAAGGGTCATTCATTTATTATGAGTACACATTGTCATAAGCACGAACATG
>CAYJIX010000002.1:87382-91637 GCA_964370375.1 uncultured Desulfovibrionaceae bacterium
GCCCACGGGCATGATCATCACCACCATACTGCTGAGCCTGCAACAGGGCCGCATTGTGCGCCAAATAGCACCATATTGACAGTACGGGCTTGTTCAGGTCTTTCAGGGGATATGATCCTGGCAGGTCTTGCGCGTATGGCAAAAGCCACGCAAAAAGATATAGACGCCTTGCTTGCTTGCCTGCAACTTCCGGTATTGCAAGGATCGGTTCAGCTCGAAGCGCGCGAAGTGCATCACGTTTCCGGCTGGGGCTGCAAGGTGGATGTGCCCCATGAGCACGCGCACCGCTCAATGGCAGATATTCGCACCATCCTTGAAGCAAGTGGGCTTGAGCCCATGGCAAAAGAAAAGGCGTTGAACTGCTTTACTTTGCTTGCAAAAGCAGAAGGTGCTGTGCATGGTAAGCCGGCAGACGAGGTATGCTTTCACGAAGTGGGAGCCTTGGACAGTATTGTGGACATTTGTTTGGCAGCAGCCCTTTTTGTGCGGATCAATCCTCGTCATTTTGTGTGCAGCCCCTTGCCCATGGGAGAGGGGGGCGTGCATTGTGCCCATGGCTGGTTGCCAACACCTGCTCCGGCAGTGCTAGAGCTTTTGCAGGGGGTTCCCGTGTGCAGCTTTGCAGGGCATGGAGAAACCGTAACCCCCACAGCCATTGCCTTGCTCAAAGCCTTTGACGCAAAATTTGGCCCATGGCCCAGCATGCGCATTGATGAACGTGCCCTTGTGTATGGCACTAAAGTTTTTGAAAATGCGCCGAATGGTTGTGTATGGGCCCTTGGCCCTGCTGCAGGCTGTTGAAAAAGGGCTGTATGCTACGTCAGATTGCTTTTTTTTCGTTGCATGGACCGAAGAGTCCTATGCTTCCTCAAAAAAAGCAATCTTCCTTGCCTCCAGCCCTTTTTGAACAGCCTGCGCAAGGCGAAGGCTTGCGTGGAAGAAAGGCAAAAGGCAAAAAGACTACCTAGGTGATGCTACACGAGATGGATTTTTGTGTTATATCAAGGAAGATGAATGCGCTTTGAAGGAGTGTATTTAGACATACATGACTGAAAAAGCGAATGAAATCTAACGCAGAGATAACCAAATAAACACTCGTGTAGACACCACCTAAAGGGCACAGGTGGAATGCCGCGTTGCCTTCTCTATCTGCTCAATTGTTCGTTTCATGCAAAAAGTTTTGCTCATATATGCAAACGCACAACGTGCCGCGCTCTGCTCGATTCCCAAAAAGATTTTTCATCAATGTAAAAAGTTCAAAAAAGGCTTATTTTTTGGCTGTGAATACCCTTTGCCCTTTTGCTAACCCTGTGCTAATGTAGGGAAACACGTTTGCAAGAGAAAGGTTCGCAGCCTATGTTAAACCTAGCTAACCAGATAACTTTGTCACGAGTGATCTTGGTCATACCTATCGTTATATTGTTATATATTGATGGGTTATGGGCGTCGGTGGCGGCTGCACTATTGTTTGTGGTGGCAGCCTTTACGGATTTTCTGGACGGGTATGTGGCAAGACACAGCAATGTGGTTACAAACCTTGGCAAATTTCTTGACCCTTTGGCTGATAAACTGCTCATTTGTTCAGTTTCAATCATGCTTGTGGGCATGGGGCGTGTGCCTGCTTGGGTGATTGCGATTATTGTCGCCAGAGAGCTTGCCGTCACAGGCCTGCGCGCTGTGGCTGCCGGAGAAGGGCAGGTTATTGCTGCGGATAAATACGGGAAATGGAAAACATTGCTGCAAATCATTGCATTAGTACCTTTGTTGATTCATTATCCAATAGGGTCAATATCGACACAGCTTGTTGGGCAAGTTTGTCTTTATCTTGCACTTATTATGACCGTGTTTTCAGGGATCAACTATTTTTATGTGTATTATGTCAGTTTTTGGAGTAAAGAGTAGCTGTGAACACATATTCGCGTAGCAGAACATCTTCAAACAGGCCCTTAGTGCTAAAAGCCCTTGTTTTGGCCGTGGCTATTCTGGTCAACCTTGTGTTGGCTGCTAGGCTTGCTTGGGGACCACAAAGTGTGCTAGCGTACCGCGAGCTTAAGAATCAGCATACAGAACTTTTAGAAAAACTTTCTTATCTAAACACAAGCAATGCGACGCTATCTGCACAAATTCGTCTTCTACAAGAGGATGACAACTATGTGGAAAAAGTGATACGTCAGCAGTTAAATTTTGTGCGCGATAATGAAATTTTATACCTGTTTGATGATGGGCAATCTTCGTCAGGAGCCGCGACAGATGATGGCAAAAATTGAATGGTATAAGGAAATTCTGGAGATCGAGCCGGGGTCTAAATTGTTTTTTCCCTACGCTCGTGAACTTGTGGAAGTTGGGCAGAACCAGCTGGCTGTGCAAGTCTTGCGTCAAGGACTTGCCATGCATCCTGAATTTATAGAAGCGCGCGTGCTGCTTGTGTCCCTGCTTTACGAAGCACAAGACACAGTCGGCTGTAGTGCTGAAATGGAACCGTTATTCAAGATGTTTTCAGCCTACCCTGCTTTTTGGGATGCTTGGAGCCAAATGGCCAGTAAACATGGTAAAAGTGCCGCAGCCCTTGGCAGTGCGCTTTTGGCCAGTGTTTATAAAAACGAAAGTGTTTCCCTTGAATCGCTTATGCTTTCGGCGTTGCAACTCAGTACGGGGCATAACGCACCTGCACATGAAGAGGCAAAGGCACCACGAAGCAGTGCTTCCGAAAAAAGCAAAAAACCTCGCAAACAAGCTGAAGAGCATGCAGGCAAAAGCCGAGCGGAAAGCTTTTCTTTGCGAACACGTTCCATGGCTGATGTGTTGGCCGAACAAGGGGATTTAGAATCAGCCATTGCTATTTATAATGAACTTATCGCAAACAGCACCACCGTTTCTGAACGGCGTAGTTTGCGTAGACGCCTTAAAGATATGGAAAAAAAGCTTGAGGCGGAAAAGATGTTGTCAGCGTCCGATGCTGACATGGGGCAAGAACAAAGCAAGGTCATTGATCATGACAGTACCGCTCAAAGCGAAGCTGATACAGCAGCCAGCGCAGCCCCAAACCCCCACCAGATGCAGGACAATCATCGCATGGTTCTTGAAAACTTGGCTAAACGCCTTGAGGCCAGAGCCAGAGACTAGAAAGTTTGTCCATATCCTAAAATGAGGAGTTACTTTATCGTGTTGATCCGTGTAGTTATGCCAATGCTTATGATAAGCACAATGATACTTACCGGCTGTGATTTTTCTGCTAAATCAGCCATGCAAAGTACACAGTCTTTGTATCGAGAATATTTGAATCCGCCTGCGCAGGTTGATTATGAAGATACAGGCTCACTTGAGAAGGCTGAAGCAAATCTAGCCATACAGATGAAGACCATTGACGAAGAGCTCACCATGCTTGAGCGTCGTTTGAGCAATGCCGACCGTTCCCCCACAGCACAAAGTGTTCAACGCTTGTTCAATGAATTTCCATGGTTATCAGGTTTTGCCGCCATTGATGCCACAAGTGGTGCCATTTTAGCGCAAGAACCCCCCGTTCCGCTTAAACCCATTGACTTTGCACCTTTGCTTGAACAAAAACCGCGCGAGGAATCTGGGCGCGGTATCAGGGCTTTGATTCAAGAAACGCCCTTAGGCCCTGAGATTATTTTAGGGGTCCCCGTATATAATGGTCCGGAAATACAAGGCATTGTTGTTGTACATTTTGATTTGTACGCGCTTATGGCAAGGAGCCATAGCTCCAGCGAAATGATGGTTCTGTCACCGGAAAAAGTTCTTTGGAGCGGACGCTTTACCGAAGGTAGTACTCCTTTGGCAGGGCAAAATTGGGACGCCCTTACAGAGGATGACGTTACAGGCCTTGTCAGTAACGAATCAGGAGAGTTTTTGTGGGTATCTAGATACCTTGGCGACATTCCGCTTGTTTTTGCCGTGCCTGTTGTAGAGCGTGATATCGTAGCCTATGACACTGCAAGTGAAGCTGTTGTTGAAGAAACAGAAGAGCCTATTGAAGAAAGCGACTCTGACACTTCATACACTGCTGACGAGCCTGCCGAGTTGGAAGAACAAGCAGAGGATACTAGCAGCACTTCAAGTGAAGAATCTGATCATGGTGATGCCAGTTGGTTGCTTGGTCCTTCAGGGAATGCTCCTAATTGATAGTTTGTAAGGTACACATTTTGTGTTTTTCAACAGGCCTAGCCACAGAAGGCTAGGCCTGTTGAAATATATGGCAGCCTGTTGTACAGGGTTTTGCATAGGCTTATGCACC
>CAYJIX010000002.1:91737-99505 GCA_964370375.1 uncultured Desulfovibrionaceae bacterium
CCTGTTGAAATATATGGCAGCCTGTTGTACAGGGTTTTGCATAGGCTTATGCACCGCTTTTTAGTTGTTTAAGGTCTCTGTGCAGGTATTGCGCAAGGGATTTTATGTGTTAGCATGAAACAACTCTTCAAATAACCATTCTAAAGCATTGAGAAACCTTAAAAAAGGAATACCATGCTAGAAGTTACTGTTACCGAGCATTTACTTTTGCAGCAGCAGCGCACACCAAGCGCAACAGGGCATTTTACGACGTTGTTCAATGACCTTGTCCTTTCAGCTAAAATCATTGCGCGCAGTGTAAATAAGGCCGGTCTTTTGGATGTGCTTGGCGGTACCGGAGAAATCAATATTCAAGGTGAGCAAATACAAAGGCTTGATGAGTTTGCCAACCAAATCATACTGTATCGCATGGAACGCTCAGGGGTGCTTTGCGCCATGGCGTCTGAAGAAAATGCCGAATTTGTACCTGTTTCTGCAGCCTTCCCCAGGGGCGACTATATTTTGATTTTTGACCCACTGGATGGGTCCTCTAACATTGACGTGAATATCAATGTGGGAACGATTTTTTCCATCCTTCGTCGTCAGCCCGGGAAAGTTGGTGATGTGACCTTGGATGAACTTTTACGCCCGGGAACAGAGCAAGTGGCAGCAGGCTACTTTTTATATGGCACTTCAACCATGCTGGTCTACACCACAGGAAATGGAGTGCACGGATTTACATTGGACCCTACGGTTGGTGAGTTTTTGCTTTCGCATCCTGATATTCATCTTCCGGAAGCAGGTAAGATTTATTCCGTCAACGAAGGCAATTGGCGGCATTGGGATAACACAACCAAAGCCTGTGTTGACTATTTTAAAAATCCTACAGACACTCGCGATTGTTGTTCAGGACGCTATGTGGGATCGCTCGTTGCAGATTTTCACCGTACATTATTATATGGCGGTATATATATGTATCCGCCTGACACGCGCCCGGGCAAAGCGCGCGGTAAGCTTAGGTATTTGTGCGAAGCCTCACCCCTAGCCATGGTGGCTGAACAAGCAGGAGGTGCAGCCTCAGACGGCAGGCAGCGCATCATGGACATTACGCCCACGAAGCTCCACGAGCGAGTTCCATTATTCATTGGTTCTCGCCTTGATGTAGAAATGGTGGAATCCTTATACAATACACACGGATAGGGCGTCAGGAATCTATTTTTGAGAATGGTTTTACTGTGTTCTGATGATTGTATGAGCAGTCATCAGAACATTTTTATGCTTTATATGAAGGCTAAAGGCCAAACAGCTTGCCAAACTATATAAAAGGATACAATCTTGCTCTGCCTCGGTATTGAAACTTCCTGTGATGAAACAGCATTGGCCCTTGTGGATGACACAACATGTGTGCATTCTGTTTTGGCAAGTCAGGCTGATATTCATGCTCTTTTTGGTGGCGTGGTTCCGGAACTTGCCTCTCGCGAACACTATCGACTAATAGGTGCCCTCTATGACGAGCTCATGGCGTCAAGCAATCTGTCCCTTGCAGATGTTGATGCCATTGCTGTGGCTCGGGGGCCGGGGCTCCTTGGGGCTCTTCTTGTGGGCTGCGCTTTTGCCAAGGGGCTTTCTTTAGCCTCAGGTAAACCTCTTATCGGGGTGAATCATTTGCACGCGCACCTTTTAGTGGCAGAGCTTGAAAAAGAAATTGTCTATCCTGCCTTAGGCCTGCTGGTGTCCGGAGGGCATACGCATATTTATCGTATGAACAGCGCAACGGATTTTGAACTTCTTGGTAAAACTTTGGACGATGCAGCTGGTGAAGCCTTTGATAAATTTGCCAAAATGTTGGGCTTGCCGTACCCTGGCGGCGCGTTATTGGATGCGTTATCTCAAAAAGGAGATCCAAAAGCTGTTGCCTTTCCGCGTCCCTATACGCGCAACGATAGTTTGGATTTTAGCTTTAGTGGGTTAAAAACAGCTGCCATGCAATGGCTTAGTGCCCATCCTGATGTGGTGAAAAACGGACATGTTGTGCGTGAACATGGGGAGGACAACGCGTCTCAAACGCTTTGCGATGTGTGCGCATCCTACCTTGCTGCAGTGGCTGAAACCTTGCGCATAAAGCTAGAAAAAGCATTTTTGGCGTGTAAAGATGTGCCTTTTTCCAGCTTTGTCGTGGCAGGAGGTGTTGCTGCCAATACCCAAGTACGTGCAGAAAGCGCAGATTTTGCTGCAAAGCATGGGCTGGAGCTGTATTTACCTTCGCGTAAGCTTTGCACTGACAACGCCATTATGATTGCAACAGCAGGCAATCTTTTAGCCAAGGCCGAGTTAAGGCACGGTCTTGATCTATCCTGTATTCCCCGTGGCAAGCCGATTCCTATGGATTATTGTTCTGTTGATGGTCTGCGGGCCTAGCAAGGACAACAAAAACCAAGGACTTGACGCTACCAACAGGGAGAGGGTAATAGAGTATGTGGATATGACGCAGCAACAATGTGCTGCAGTTTATACAATCACACCTTTAAAGTGCAAAGAAATTTGCCAAGGAGAAAGCATGTTTAAAAGATCCATACTGGTTTGTGTATTCACCATATGTTTTGCAGGTATGGCCTTAGCAGCCATGCCCGTCGGAGTCTTCAATTCGCAAACCATCGCCATAGACAGCGAACCTGCCAAAGCCGCTCAAAAGCAATTGCAAAGCCAGTTTGGCGCAGAACGCGGACAGATCGAAAAGCTTGCTCAAAATTTACAAAAAGAAGGCGAATCCTTACAGGCTCAAACTGCTGCACTTTCGCAAAAAGCCCGCGAAGAAAAGCAAATGGATTTTCTGCGTAAACGTCGTGACTTTGAGGAAAAATCTCGCGCTTTTGCCATAAAGGTTGAAGGCCGTGAAAACCAAATCCGCCAAACCATCGGGCGTTTGATTTTCCAAGCCAGCGGTACTGTTGCCAAAAAGCGCAATCTTGAAATGGTGTTCGACGCAGCTGCCGGCAGCATCATGTACGCACTGCCTTCAATGGACATAACCAAAGATGTTATTGCTGAAGTCAACCGCCTGTGGAAGGCCGGCGGCAGCAAGTTTGATACTGCTCCTGCAAAAAAATAGTAGGTTACCATGGTTTCACGTAAGCTTTCTGACATTGCACGCGAGATAGGCCTCACTTTACAAGGCCCTGATGGCGAAGTGACAGGCGTAAACACCCTAGAAAAGGCTGGCGCGCATGAAGTGAGCTTTTTAGCTAACCCTAAATACATCGCCCAGCTTGCCACAACAAAAGCAGGAGCCGTGATTGTTGCGCCTGCTTTTGCTGATCAAGTTTCTTGCGCGCTTGTGAGTGAAAATCCTTACCAAGATTTTGGTCGGGTCCTTTCCCTTTTTGCCGTAAAGCAAGGGAGTTTTGTAGGGCAAAGCCCCCTTGCTTTTATCCATCCTACAGCACAAATTGGGCAGAATGTGACCATATACCCGTTTGTGTTTGTGGGCGCAGGGGCAGTGGTTGGCGATGATTGTACCCTTTTTTCAGGGGTCTATGTTGGTGAGTATGTACAGATAGGGGCAAAGTGTACCTTGTACCCGTCGGCTGTTGTTATGGCGGCCTGCGTTCTTGGTGATGGCTGTACCCTGTCCCCGGGTGCTGTTATAGGTGCTGATGGTTTTGGCTACACACGCAACGCGCAAGGTACCCAAAAAATTCCGCAAGTGGGGCGTGTTGTGCTTGGCAGTCACGTAGATATCGGAGCCAACGCCACCATTGATAGGGCAGCCCTTGATGTTACCACGGTTGGTGACGGTACCAAGGTGGATAACTTAGTGCAGCTTGGTCACAATGTGCATGTGGGCAAAAATGGGTTTATCGTATCCCAAGTAGGGGTTTCAGGCTCCACCACTATAGGAGACAATTGCACCCTTGCAGGGCAAGTGGGTATTGCCGGGCATTTGAATATTGGCAACAATGTAACCATTGGTCCCCAATCAGGCGTTGCCAAAAATATTCCGGACAATATAACCATGGGGGGCTCGCCTGCCGTTGAGCAAGGCATATTTATGCGAACCATGGCGCTTATGCCCAAATTCCCTGATCTTTTTAAACGGTTAACTAAGTTAGAAAAAGAAGTCCAAACAATCCTTACTCAAAAAGACAATAAGTAGTCGACACTAAAAAACCGGACATGTACTGATAAATAGGATATGCCATGACAGATCAACTTACCTCTATAAATTTAGCCATTCGTGATATTTTGCAGCTTTTGCCACACAGGTACCCCTTTATGTTAGTAGACCGTGTGGTAGAATTGGTACCTGGCAAAAGTATAAAAGCCTACAAATGTGTAAGCTTTAACGAGCCTTTTTTCCAGGGGCATTTTCCGGGGCTTCCGGTCATGCCGGGTGTGCTTATTATAGAAGCTTTAGCACAAAATGCCGCGCTTATGGTGTTGCACACGCAAGGGGCAGCATTAAGTGATAAAGTGTTTTTGTTCAGCGGCATGGAAAACGTAAAATTTCGCCGACCTGTTGTGCCGGGTGACAGGCTTGATTTAGACTGTACCCTTATACGCCAAAAATTCAACATTTGGAAAACAGAAGCCCGTGCCTATGTGGATGGGCAGATTGCTGCAGAAGCTGTACTTACAGCCGCACTTATTGACAAGGAGCGCATGTAGTGAGCTCTCTCATTCACCCCACCGCCATCATAGATCCGGGTGCAAAGCTTGGGCACAATGTGTCTGTGGGCCCTTATGCCATTATAGAAGACACGGTCGTTATTGGCGATGACTGCCGTATTGACGGCCATGCCATCATCAAGCGTTTTACGACTATGGGGGCCGGTAACAGGGTGCATTCTCATGCGCTCGTGGGCGGAGAACCGCAAGATTTAAAATTCAGCGGCGAAGAAACAGAGCTGATCCTTGGCGATAATAACCAAATTCGTGAATTTGCCACGCTCCACCGTGGAACCGAAGGGGGCGGAGGGTATACACGCATTGGCAGCAACAATTTGCTCATGGCCTATGTGCATGTGGCTCATGATTGTACAGTTGGCAACAACGTTGTCATGTCCAATAGCGCAACTTTAGCAGGACATGTACAGGTTGGTGATTATGCCATCCTTGGCGGTCTTTCTGCTGTACACCAGTTTTGTCGTATCGGCAGCCATGCTTTTGTGGGTGGCATGACAGGGATAGGCCAAGATTTACCCCCGTGGATGCTGGCTTCTGCAAGCCGCGGTGTGTTTGGGGTTGTGCATGGGCCTAATATGGTGGGCTTGCGCCGTGCAGGGGTGGATAGGGAAGTTGTAACAGCCCTAAAAGCAGCTTTTAGGCTTGTTTGGCGAACGGAAATGTCACGTTCCGAAGCTTTGGAAGCCCTTGTAAATGAGTACGGAAACCTTCAAGAAGTTATGATGTTTGTAGATTTTATACGTTTATCGGAACGGGGACTTTGTAGCGGCGAAAAAATGCCAACAAAAGCTTGACGAACAGCACATAAAAAGGTAAATAAGCCTTCTTGTGCATGAATGTACCAAAACATGCATGTACTAGGCCCTTGTAGCTCAGTCGGTAGAGCGCATCCTTGGTAAGGATGAGGTCAGCGGTTCAACTCCGCTCAAGGGCTCCACATAACAAAATCATAAAGCCCCATGTAGCCCACAAAGCCGCATGGGGCTTAGCTTTTGCCCTGTTTTCGTGGTCTTTCGTAGTCCCGTGATGCCCCTAGACATACCGACACTTTGTAGGTATATATGTAGGTAGCTGATACCTACACAAGTTTGATACCTACAAAAGGGGCAAGGTATGGGAAAGCTTAACGATACAAAACTACGTGCAATCACCGAGCATGGGAAATATTTTGATGGTGGTGGCCTGTATTTGTTTGCTTTGAAAAGTGGTGGCAAATCGTGGCGCATTGATTACCGCCATGGGGGGAAATACAAAACTCTGACCCTTGGCACATATCCCAGCATTACTTTAGCTGAGGCTCGAAAACGGCTTGCCGAGGCAAAAGAGCAACTGTCACAAGGTATAGACCCCAGCACACACAAGCAAGCTGTGAAGGCCGCCAAACAAGCAGAGAGCGCGAATACTTTTGAAATCATTGCTAGGGAATGGATAGCCAACCAGTGCCACACATGGACACCAAAACACCAGCGCAAAGTGACAAGCCGCCTTGAAACCTACATCTTCCCCTTGGTGGGCAGAAAAGAAGCAAAAGACATTACGGCCCCAGAGTTATTGGAAGCTTTACGTGTCATAGAGCATAAGGGATATGGTGAAACAGCCCACTCCACACTCAATACATGCGGCGCAATTTTTCGTTATGCCATAGCCACGGGCCGAGGGGAGCGCGACACTGCCGCAGACCTAAGAGGCGCACTAAAGCCCAAGCTACAAGCCAATTACCCCAGCATAAAAGACCCCAAGCAAATAGGCGTCTTGCTCAACAATATAGATGAATATCAGGGCAATTTTATTGTTCGCACAGCCTTGCAAATCGCGCCCTATGTTTTTGTTAGGCCGTCAGAGTTGCGTTGCGCTGTATGGTCAGAATTTGACCTTGAGGGGAAAGAGTGGCGTATCCCTGCCGAGCGGATGAAAATGCGCACCATGCACATTGTGCCATTAGCCAGTCAAGTGATTGACCTATTGCAGCAGCTTCATGCCTTTACAGGGCACACAAAGTATTTATTCCCAAGCATGCGAGCCAGTACCGCGCCTATTTCTGATGCCACCCTATTGGCAGGGCTCAGGCGCATGGGCTACTCTAAGGATGAACTTGTTGTGCATGGTTTTCGCTCCATGGCTTCAACTCTTTTGAACGAGCAAGGCTACAATCGCGACTGGATAGAGCGTCAGCTTGCCCACACTGAACGAAACGGGGTAAGGGCCGCCTACAATTATGCCGAGTATTTGCCGGAACGAAGGCGCATGATGCAAGAGTGGGCCGACTACTTGGACGGCTTAAAGTAAAAAACTACAGGTCACAAAAATACCCTTCCCCTATTGAAGCTTATAGAGGGCTAGAGGCGTACACAAACTTGACACCATACTAAAAAATGGTAATAGTATGTAAAGGACAGCAAGCCATGTGGACAGTAACACTTAGCCCCAAGGCAGACAAACAGCGCAGCAAGCTCCCCAAGGCCGTACAAAATGCCCTTGTAACCTTAATGGTGGACATGGAGCAGCGCGGCCCCGTTCGTGGCGACTGGCCTAATTACAGCAAGCTTGGCAAAACACGCCACCATTGCCATATAAAAAAGGGCAAGCCTTGCTATGTGGTGGTATGGGAAGTGACAGCCACAAAAATACAACTCATTGAGGTGCAATATGTTGGAACCCACGAAAACGCCCCTTACTAGCGAGGTGCAGCTTTCTTTTATGGTGCCTGTTGATTTGGTTGAAAAGGTCATGGAAACCATGCACAGCTACGGGTTAAAAGAAGAAAACGAGGGCATCCCATGGCGTGACGCCTTCAATATAAAGGATAGAGACGTCCCCCCTACGTATTTGCGTGGGGCAAGATACCGTGAAGATGTGACTCAAAAAGAGCTTTCTCTTCGTACAGGGATACCCGTCCGCCATATAAGCGAAATGGAAAACGGCAAAAGGCCCATAGGCAAAAAGAACGCCGCCAAGCTTGCAAATGCGTTACATTGCAACGCACGCGCACTTTTGAGCCTATAGGGTTGAAGGGGGATGCATGCCAGAATGGAACGGGATAGAATATAAAACCTTTGCGGATATACGGGATGAGTACGGTTTTTTTGAACGGGAAGCCGTGGGGCAT
>CAYJIX010000003.1:0-97622 GCA_964370375.1 uncultured Desulfovibrionaceae bacterium
AACTCGCAACCCTCAGCTTGGAAGGCTGATGCTCTAGCCATTGAGCTATTCCCGCCTATGCCGTAGTTCCCTGACAGGGTTTGGCCTGTCTCCTACAGCCGTATCGGCTTGTAAGCTTACCATTAAAAGGGGTCTGTTTTCTATATTTAGAAAACCACCGGCTCAATGCGGCAAGCTGTTCTAACAACCAGTGCTACGATTCTTTTCGTAGCGTAAAATCTGGTGGAGGGGGGAGGATTTGAACCTCCGAAGTCTTACGACGACAGATTTACAGTCTGTTCCCTTTGGCCACTCGGGAACCCCTCCATGGAGCTGGCGATGGGACTTGAACCCGCAGCCTGCTGATTACAAATCAGCTGCTCTGCCAATTGAGCTACGCCAGCAATAGAAAGATGCTTTTACACGGTCGTTTGCTACTTGGCAAGCAAAAAATGCCCCAGAAGCAATTTTTTTTTCTTCTGTGACAATTGGTCGCTAAAAAAGGAACATAGACGGTCTTTAGCATATTGTAAAGCTTTTTCTTCATTCTTTTATGCTGATTTTATAAATTTTGAAAATTTTTATGTCTTGAACAGCCTTTCTTTTTACGCGAACCGCTGTTTTTTAAAAGGTTTCTCCAGGCAAGGCAGGAGGCGAGCCATAGCTATTTTCTTGCGTATCACCAGGCTTTAGCCACCAAAAAATCAAGACTGCGTACCCGATAAGGGTTGGTAAAAGCAATATCCATAAACCATTGCGCCCTGTATCATGTAGGCGCCGAACCCCAACAGCCAGCCCGGGAAGGATGGTGATGGCCACAAAGGTCAACATAAGAGGATATATTGTGTTGACAGTGTATTCGGGAAAAAGGATTTCATCCATAATGAATCCTGCACTTGTGCCTAGCATTGTAAAAATCATCCAATACCAAAACTCGTACAACGAGGCACGTCCCGTGAACTTTGCATAGTTTGAAAAGCAGTGACCGATGGCTTCTTGAAAAGTCATGGTTTCTCCTTGGTGTTCTAAATCTTGTTCTATATGCCAGTATCCTTGTACAGCAGCATAAAAAAACACATGCTCAAACGAGCGTTACCTTTGCGCAAGCAGAGCTTAGGTTTTAACAATGCTGACAACTCGGGCAAAAAACCGTGGTGCGTCCAGCAACCTTACTTTTTTGCAAAGTCCTTGCGCACACTGTGCAAGCTTGGCCTGCGCGTCCATAGACGTTAAACTTGTTTTGAAACGCTCCGGCATCGCCATTTGCTGTACGATAATCACGTATGGAGCTGCCGCACTCGGCAATGGCTTCGTTTAGGACAGTACATAAGGCCGTATATAGCATTGACAGCTGCTTTTCTGTAAGGGCTTGCACTTGTGCCGATGGCAGGATCTGCGCCCTAAAAAGGCTTTCATCGGCATAAATATTACCTATCCCAGCTAGCCGACTTTGATTGAGCAAGGTTGCTTTGATATTGCCTTTTGCCCTAAGAAAATGCTCTACAAAGGCGTCTTTGCCAAGTGTTAATGGCTCAGGGCCAAGCGATTGCCAAAAAGGCCATGCGCTAAGGGCTTTTTCCGTCATAACCCTCATCCTTGCAAATTTACGAACATCATCAAAGAAAAGACGCTTCCCATTGCAAAGATTAAGGATAAGGCGCGTGTGCCGATGGGGTTCTGTACCCTGTGGGTAGACAAAAAGCCGCCCTGTCATGCGCAGATGAAAGGCTAAGCCTAAAATAGGCTCAGCCTTGGCACTGTTTTCATCGTTTTCTGCCATAACAGTATCAAAATGCAATAAAAGCAGTTTGCCCCGTCGCCCCACTCGATTGACAGTGTAACCATAGGCAGCTTGTAAAGGCATAGGCCCTTCCAAGGTGGATGCTGTTATAAGCTCCCCTCCCACAATCTGTTGCCCCGTGACATAGGGGGCTAGGGTGCGGGCTATGGTTTCTACTTCAGGCAGTTCTGGCATGGCCTTCGCGTAACGATACTGTTTGAAAGAATATCAATCTTTCGGTTGCGTTAATCCCATTCGCGCTTGTCTTCAATGGGCTTTATCTGTGGCGGAAGTGATCCCGGAACCAAAACGCGCAGTTCAGGACGAAGCTTGATGCGCTCACGGAACAGGTGCAGCAATTCCTCTTCTTGATGGAAATTACTGGCTTCTACATATAGGATCATTTCGTCAATGCCGCCGGGGTTGACCACCTCAATTTGCCAACGCTTGATATCTTCAAAGCGGGCCATGACCTGCTCCACCTGGTGCGGATACACGAACATGCCTTTGATACGCGCTGTGGTGTCAACACGGCCGACAATGCTACCAAGGCGTGGACTTGTTCGTCCACAAGCGCACGGGCTTGGGTCAATATATGAAAGGTCCCCTGTAGCCAAACGGATAAGCGGATAGGTTTTGTTAAACGCAGTTACCACAATTTCGCCCACTTCACCGTCTTTGAGCGGAATACCCGTATCAGGGTGGCACACTTCAACAAAGCAGCGGTTGGAAATATGCAGCCCTGTTTTATGAAAACATTCATAGCCAATACAGCCCACATCTGCAGTGCCGTAGCCTTGGCGTAAAATGATATCAAACTTCTTTTCAAGCTGGGTACGCATTTTTTCAGACAGGCGCTCACCTGTTACGAAAGCCACCTCTTGGAACAAATCTTTACGTAAATTGATGCCTTTCTCCTCAGCCTTTTGGGCCAAGTGCATAAGATAACTTGCTGTTCCAACGTAACCGGAAACACGCAATTTTTGCATAATATCAAGCTGAGTTCCGGCATCAGACGGCCCTGCAGGAATGGCTGTACATCCTAAGTTTCGCAAAGGCTCTTCAAACATGAGGCCGGCAGGTGATAAATGGTAATTAAAGGTTACCTGCACCACATCGCCCGGGCGAAATCCGACGGAATAAAAGGCCTCGGTATACCCCCAATAGTCTTCACTGCGATCTTCGGGATCGAAAATAGGTCCCGGAGATAAAAAGATCCGTTTAAGCTCGCCTATGTCTTTGGTCAACAATCCACCAAGGCGCGGCCCAATGGATTGTAAAAAGATGAGCTCTTTCTTTTTTAAAATAGGAATATGCTTGATGTCTTGCAAAATTTTAAACTTGTCCACATTAAACTGCGCACGGTCAAAACGTTTTTTCACGTCCTCGGAATAGCGGTACGCATAGGAAAGTAAGTCTTTCAACTGGATGAGGGAATATTGAAGGCGTTCGCTTTCGTCAAGAATTTCGCGGCGACTATAAATTCCTTCGGTACGATCTTTACGGGTCATGGGCATGTGCTCCGTTCTGATAGAAAGGTATGGACTCATCATCGCTAAAGGCAGGCACCCCTGCCAAAGGGCAATCATGAGCTTGTATTGTCATACAATGACTCATCAACTCGATGTTTAGGTAGGGTTATGTCTTCATTTGCTAACCGCACACGGTTTGTGGCAGCCATTGGGCTACCTTCGTTGCTATGCTTCAGCTGTCTGCAAACGTTCAGCCTTAACCTGGCGTATTTGTTTGGCATCGGCCTCTGCTACGGTAAAACGCCAGCCTACACATTCGTGGATTTCCCCAACCTGTGGCACGTGTCCCAGCTCAAGGCAAAGGTACCCGCCAATGGTATCCACTTCTTCTGTGCCGATCTCAATGCCAATTTCTTGTAAATCTTCAAGGTCTGAACGGCCGGAAAGCATGTAGTTGTTTTCGTCAAGCTGTTGGATATCTTCTTCACGGGGCGCATCGTGTTCATCTTCAATATCGCCCACAATCTCCTCAATGATATCCTCAATGGTGACAAGCCCTGATGTGCCTCCATATTCATCAATCACAATGGCCATATGGCTTTTGCGTGTGCGAAATTCCTGAAACAGCTCAAAGGCTACTTTCGTTTCAGGCACAAAAAAAGGCTGACGCATGATGGTGTCAACCCTCTCCCCTTGGGCGCTGGGGTCAATAAGGACGCCTAATAAATCCTTAGCATGGGCAATACCAATAATATTGTCACGCGTTTCAGCGTAAATAGGCAATCGCGAATGACCCGTCTCAACAATGCAGCGTGCCACATCAAAAATGGATGAGCCAGAAGGCATGCAGTCAAAATCTGTGCGAGGCGTCATGATGTCTTGCACTTGCACATCGTCAAGTTGCAAGATGCTAAGGATCATGGAGCCTTCTTCAGCCTCCAATTCGCCATCATCACGGGCTTCAAGAACGGCTTGCTGCAATGTGTCACTGCCGCGCTGTCCAAACAATTTGAGTATCTTTTCCCAGATACCTGAGTCCGTACTTCGGTCCAAGACCTTGTTCTCCCTGTTAAAATGTATATGTGCTGCTCATGCTATCTGTTTCGTACCATATTTGCTTTATGCATTTCAAGCTGTTTGCGCATGATCCAGCCGCCCAAAGGGGGCACCCCAGCATCCTTTGCCACCGGAAGCCAGTTTAACGCCTGGCCTTGCTCGTTTGCCAATGACCATTTAATAAAACGTACTGCCAAAACAGCACGATCTACAATCTGATACCCCTTAAGGGGCGTAGCGTTAAGCCATATACCAAGCGTGGGCTTGCGCTCATTGTTATGGAGCGTAAGCAACATAAGTAAAGCATCTTGACCTAGCAACCCTTCAGGTACCATGTTGCCATATGGCATGATAAGGCCGGCCCCCCCTGCTGAAATATCTTTAATTTGCAACAAAGAAAGGTTTGGGTTTGGAGGCGGCAAAGTGTCGGTACTGCTTTGTTCAATATCAGCAGCATCCCATATTCCCATATCAGCTATATACGCTTTTGGCAGATTAAACCGCACAAAGGCTCGGCGCTGGCTGTCTTGTAACTTTTCAGGAAGCAACAGTTCTAGCCCATAGCCTGACGGAGTTTCTACAACACGCAACACCCTGGTAGTACAGCAAAACCTAGGCCATGCCTTACTGCGGATTTTACGAAAGGTAACAGTAACGCTACGCCCTTCTAAGGTGTATACGGGATAGGAACTGCCAATGTCGACAAGAAAGCTCTCTTGATCACAAGCAATGCACGCGCCGCTAAAGGTTTTAACCAAATGCCCATCTTCAATATCAGGCACCACTTCGTAAAAAAAACGCTGATCAATGCTGGCATTGATCACTTTAGCCACAGCAAGGGCGCTTTGCTTTTTTCCATCGTTGTCACTTGCTGTGCCACTTAGTATGTTCAGCTTGCTGCCTAGCTTAGAAAAAATCTGAAGTCCCATAACCGCTCCAAGCCAATGCTTTGTGCGTTTTTACATGGCAACAGGTATACTGTTTTATACTATAATATAACAAATTTTTTCTTGCCAAGCAAGTATTATGCGCGCCTAAGGCAAAAGCTTTGAACGTAACGGATGCTGCTTAAACGTTCAAGGCTTTATAATCATTCAGCATAATATATTTTTTATTTCAACTTTCCTTAACCACTGCTTGCGAAAAAAATAAAACGCCAGAAGGAATTCTTCTAGGCGTTATAATAAAAATCAAATCTGGTGGGCGGTACAGGACTTGAACCTGTGGCATCCGCCTTGTAAGGGCGGCGCTCTACCAACTGAGCTAACCGCCCGTGGAAAAGTATGTATAGCTACCTTTGTATAAAAAAGCAATACCTAAAATGTAAAAATTTTCTTTTCTACTATTCCTTTGTTATCGCCTAGTTATCTTTTTTCCTTCATTGTGATGCCATATATTAATTGCCATACATCACAAGCCAGAGCGTATTCACAAAAAAGAACTTTTTTGCATAGTAAAGAAGATAAGCTTGTTTTAGGAGAGATCGCCCAAGCAGCCAGCGAAGCATTCCTGCCTGGCGATCGGGCCTTACGCAAATCAAGAGCAAAGCTGCCCCAAAAAGCGTTTATGTAAAAACGCGCTACCTAACTCCGCCGGGAAGCAGGCCTCTGGCTGCACCTTTTTTTTGATTTTCTCGAAACACCCTCACATGTCGATTGTGCTCTTCAAGGGTTTTACTAAAAGCATGCGATCCGTCACCACGTGCCACAAAAAACAAATAGGAATGTGTTTCAGGGTGACGAGCAGCCTTGATAGATTCTAAACCAGGAGAACAAATGGGCCCGGGAGGCAATCCCGGATGTTTATAGGTATTGTACAAATTTGTGCTGTCATTGAGTTGACTGCGAAGAATACTTCCAGAAAAGGAAGGCCCCACGCCGTAAATGATAGTGGGATCTGCCTGCAAAAGCATTTTTTTCTTTAACCTATTGCTGTAAACTCCAGATACGCGCGTGCGCTCAGAAGCTACCGCTGTTTCCTTTTCAATGATAGAAGCAAGCGTTAGGTAATATTGTACCATGCTGGCGTTCTCTGCGTCCTTGGCCTCGTACCACACTGTGGACATCCGACGCCAAAACGTATCCACAAGGCGCCCTGCGATCTGCCGTGCCGATTCTTTATTCAACACCAAAGGACGCATAAGAAAATACGTGTCCGGAAAAAGGTAGCCTTCGGCATTTTTTCCACTGATGCCGTAATGGCGCAAAAAGCCTGTGTCATGGATAACAGCCTTAAAATCTTCAAAATTGACAAAGCCTGCTTCTTCAAGGCGTCTGCCAGTCTCCCACCAGGTTAACCCCTCAGGCAGCGTGATGCGATCAAGGACAGGCGTTCCATTGATAAGGTGATCAAGGACTTGCGCAGGCGTCCAGCCGGTATTTAGGGCATAGCGACCACTTTTAAGCTTTTCGGTGCTGCCCATATAGCGTGCGTACAGTTCAAAAAACTTACTGTCCGTAATGATATTGAGCCGCTCAAGGATGCCGGAAAGCCTTACAAAAGAGGTGCCTTTGGGGATAACGATTTCCACCTCTTGACCTTCCTTTTCAGGCGGGCTGTTCAAAAAATTCCAGGCAAGGCCGCCTGCAACACCGGAAAACAGTAGCAAAACTAAAAGAGGCCCTATGATCCAACCGGAAAGACGAAATTTCTTTTTCTTTTTTTCAGGGGTGGGAGTTTCTTCACTCATGCTTGTATCCTTGTATGTTCAGGCATTGAAAGAAAAGATTCTAAAATACAAACCGCAGCTTGTTGGTCAAGCACTGCTTCTACCTTTGCGCCGTATACTCCTGCCTGATGGAGCCTATCAAGGGCTTCAAAAGAGCTCAATCGCTCATTCATCCAAAAAATAGGAAGGGTTGTGCGGCGTTTAAGACTTTTAACAAAATTGCGAACCTGCCTGGTTGTTAAGCTGTCTGTGCCATCTTCAGCGCAAGGCAAGCCAACAACAATGGCGCTTGGGGCTTCTTTTTGGATTATCTCCATAAGGGTAGAAAAAAACGTGGCGCGTGTGCCGTTACGCCCCCAAGTTATGGTGCTTCGCGCAAAGGCCATATGCCCACCGTCATCCGTAACTGCAATGCCTGTACGTTTGAGTCCAAAATCAATGGCCAAATATTTCATACTATACTTAGTAATACCAATACAACAAAAGTCAAAGCCGATGTTGTTCATGAATACAACTTTTTATAAATCCACAAGGTTCACATTTTCTTCATCAATGGCACGACCCAAAAAAAATGACCCTGTACGCATAAAGCGAGGCGCGTCGTCTGTTGTAAAAAACAACATCTGCCCTTGACGGTTTTTGCCTTGCGGATGGTACCCTTGCATGTTTGCAAGGTGGCTGTTGACAGCCACAGCTGTTGTGGCGGCAGAATCCACAAGCGTTACCCCCTCTCCCACCACATTGGCAATGGCTTTTGTAAGCAAGGGGTAATGTGTACAGCCTAGGACCAAACAGTCCGGCCTTTGTGTATCAGCGCCATTCAAAAAAAGAGGATTAAGGTACTGCGCCACAATGCCTTCAACTAAAGGCCCTTCAAACCAAGCTTCTTCTGCCAAGGGCACAAAAAGCGGACAGGCTAAACTTTGCACATGGGCAGTGGGGCGCAAACGTAAAATGGCTTGTTCATACGCCCTGCCCCGTACAGTGGATTCTGTTGCGATAACGGCAATACGCCCATGCGCGGACGCGCTGCAGGCAGCCTTGGCTCCGGCTTCAATAACACCTATGACAGGTGTGCTTGGATAGGCTTGACGCAAGGAAGGCAACGCCACTGCTGATGCTGTATTGCAGGCTACCACAAGCACTTTAACGCCCATATCAATGAGCTTTTTAGAGGCTTGCAAGGCGTAGCGAATAATGGTTTCAGGGCTTTTAGTCCCATAGGGGAGCCGTGCTGTATCGCCAAGATAGGCGTAATCTTCTCCGGGCATGGCGCGATGCATGGCAGCAAGCACCGTAAGCCCTCCTACGCCGGAATCAAAAAGGCCGATAGGTTGTGATGTGTTCATGAATTTCTTTTATGGCACTGTAATGTTTGGGGCTCAGGTACAAAGGTAGCATCAAGGCGTTGATGCATTCGAATATAGGCGGCATGGCATCGTGATACGGGAGAATCAGGATCAGCTCCCGGCAAGGGCGCACAAACAAGTGACGGTGGCCTTTCAGGTGCTTGCCGTTGCCGTGTAGACGGCTGAATGACGGGTGGTCTGTCTAGCCTTGATCTTTCCAGTGTTAAGAGCAATTCCACCTTCTCAAAATAGGGTTTGTCTATGAAGGCGTTGACCCTTTCTAAAATTTCCTGGCGCAGATAGGCAAGCTCTTGCAAAATAAAATTGTCTTCACCGCCTATAATGATGGTGCGGTCTCGAACACCAAGGGGTTGTGCCACATCTGTCAGCATAGGGCCCATGACCATGGACCAATGCTCCCAGAGCCTTGACAACAGGCGCTGATCCAATGATTCATTTTTATTTAATTTTTCTAGATAGGTAACAAGGCCGCTTTCAGCGCTTCGCATCTCGTTGACGCGCAGCCCTGTTCGGGATTTGGAGCGAAAATACGGCCTTGTCATGACAACCTTAAAAACAAGGCACGGTCAAACAATTTGACCATGCCTCTACTTTTATAATGAGCTACCCACAAGGCGGATTAAACGCAACAACTGGTTGGTAAAGCCAGCCTCGTTGTCATACCAAATGAGTACTTTTGCCATTTTTTGATCCATAACAGCGGTGGTTAAAGCATCAACAACACCACCATGGGTATCGCCTGTATAATCTACAGACACCAAGGGTTCGGTAGAAAAGCCAAGGGAACCTTTCATGCTGGTCTTGGATGCTTGCTCAAGGGCAGCGTTGATAGCTTCAACGGTGGTATTTTGCTGCAATTCACAGGTCAAATCCACGATGGACACGTTGGCTGTAGGTACCCGTACAGACATGCCGTCAAGGCGTCCTTTAAGCTCAGGAATAACTTTTCCTACAGCTTGGGCCGCACCTGTTGAAGTGGGAATCATGGAAAGGGCTGCCGCTCGTGCACGACGCAAATCCTTGTGAGACCCATCCAAAATCCGCTGGCTCATGGTATAAGAATGGATGGTGGTCATAAGGCCGTGGACAATACCAAAAGTATCATTCAGTACCTTGGCCACAGGTGCAAGGCAGTTTGTGGTACAAGAGGCTGCAGAAATCACATGATGTTCTGCGGCCTTATACTCATCCTGGTTCACGCCCATGACAATGGTCACATCAGCATCTGATACTGGAGCGCCCATGATGACCTTTTTGGCACCACAGTCTATATGCTGCTGCAAGCCTGCTTTTTTCTTGAGCGTACCTGAGGTATCCACCACAATATCTGCGCCAAGCTCGCCCCATTTCCATTCACCAATGGCATAACGAGTCACAGGAATATGTACTTTTTCGTTGATAAGGATACCTTCTTCTGTGGCCTTTACACTGCCTTTAAAGGTTCCGTGAACAGAATCGTATTTGAACAAATGCGCTAAATCCTCATTGCTTGCTCTTGCATTGATGGCTGCAATTTGCACATCTTCACTTTCTGCTAAAAGCCGCACAAGATACCGCCCAATCCGACCAAATCCATTGATACCGATACGAAAAGCCATATGCCCTCCTCAGTCGTTATATGCACATCGCTACATATTATAATTTATAAAATTACAGATACTTACAACGTAAGCACCGTACCCCTACGCTTTGCCGGAACACCCTAAGACATGGCGGATCTTATGCTGCACCATGTTTTTGACAGCTTGCCTTGCCGGCTTCAAATAGCTACGCGGATCAAATTCAGCAGGATTATCATGCATGAACTGACGGATGGTTGCTGTTAAAGCCAAACGAATGTCCGTATCAATATTGATTTTACACACAGCGCTTGCGGCAGCTTTGCGTAACAATTCTTCCGGAACACCCTTTGCGCCTCCAACCTGTCCGCCATAACGGTTTGCCATCTCTACAAATTCCTGCGGTACGCTGGACGCTCCGTGCAACACAAGCGGATAGTTGGGCAAAAGGGCAGCTATCTTTTCTAAACGTGCAAAATCAAGCTTTGCCTCACCTTTGAACTTATAGGCGCCATGGCTTGTGCCAATGGCAATGGCTAACGAATCGCAGCCTGTACGTTGTACAAATTCCACAGCTTGGTCAGGGTCTGTATAGATGTGTTCATCTGAGCTTACATCTTCTTCAACCCCTGCAAGTCGTCCAAGCTCTGCCTCTACCCATACGCCACGGTCATGGGCATATTCCACAACCTTTTTGGTAACGGCGATATTTTCCTCAAAGGACAAGTGCGATCCGTCAATCATAACAGACGTAAAGCCACCGTCCACACAGGCTTTGCACAGCTCAAAATCAGGACCATGGTCAAGGTGCAGCACCACAGGCAAATCTGTTTGGGCAAGACCTGCTTCAATAAGCTTTACAATATAGGTTTGACCTGCGTATTTGCGGGCCCCTGCAGAAACTTGAAGAATGAGCGGTGCCTTTTCTTCGGCGCCTGCTTCCATAATCCCCTGAATGATCTCCATATTGTTTACATTGAACGCGCCCACTGCGTACTTTCCTGCATAAGCTCGCTCAAACATCTCACGAGGGCTCACAAGTGCCATACTATGCTCCTTTTACGCCATAAGGCACTTTTGTGCTTATGCGTATATGGTTTTTACTCAAAATCTATGCTCGTAACGTTTGCCAGCAAATAATGGCTGACAGATAAACCATTACAGTTCCGGCGGCAAGTCTTTAAGCTCACTGCAACTAAAAACAGGCCCGTCCACGCATACAAATTTGCTGCCAATATTGCAACGTCCACAAATGCCAACGCCGCATTTCATGCGCTTTTCCAAGGTGGTAAAAATTTGCTCATCCGGGAAATTGAGCTTTTTTAAAGCTTCAAGAGTGAATTTGATCATAATGGGAGGGCCGCATAAAACAGCAATAGTGTTTTTAGGACTTGGCGCCATTTCAAGCAAGACATGAGGGATAAGCCCCACCTTGTGTTCCCAACCGTCAGATGGATTGTCAATGGTTAAGGTGGTGTTTAGGTCTTCACGTCCCACCCAATCGGGCAGCTCCTCACGGTACGCCATGTCCATGGGAGAGCGTGCTCCGTATAACAAGCTGATATCCCCGTAATCGCTACGGTTGTCCAAAAGGTACAACATGATGGTTCGAATAGGGGCCATGCCTATGCCGCCACCTATAAAGAACACGTTTTTTCCCTTCCAATCCTTGTAGGGAAAAAAGTTGCCAAGGGGCGCACGCACCCCCACTTTATCGCCAGCACTTAGGGTATGCAAGGCTGTTGTGACCTCGCCTGTTTTCATGACTGAAAACTGCAAATACTCCATGCGCGTTGGCGGTGAATTGATCACAAAGGTGGATTCACCCACACCAAATATTGATAATTGTCCAACTTGGCCAGGTTCAAAGTTAAACCCAGCCATGGCCTTATCATCATCCAAACGCACGCGAAAGGTCATGATATTGGGCGTTTCCTGTATAGTTTCAATAACAGTTGCCACTTGGGGCAACAATGGATTGCTCTGCATGAAACGATCTCCTTAAAGATTGCCTCAGCCTTGTCCTTTAACTTTGTATCTAAGCTATCAGAACAACGGCAAGTAAAAAAGCGCGTACACCTGCGAACGACAAACGCTCTTGTAACAACGCGACTAGGATTCCACAGCCTTGGTCAATATTTCACGAATATCTAAGGATACAGGGCAACGCGTAACACAACGCCCACACCCAGTACAGGATATACCGCCATGTTGTTCCTGTGAATACCAATACTTATGAGAAACGCGGTTACGCATGCGCAAAGATTTGCCCTGGCGTGGATTATGCCCACTGGCTTCACGCGTAAATTGCGGTGACATACAGTTATCCCAAGAACGGATCCTTTTTCCGCTCAAGCCGTCGCCCTCATCGGTCATGGTAAAACATTGGCAGGTTGGACACATATAGGTACAGGCACCACACGATAAACATTTGTGCGTATGTTCTGTCCAAAAGGGCACGTCCTCAAAGCGCGCTTTAAGCTTTGCAGGCGCTCCCGAAATATCCGGAGCAGGCGCCATAAGGGCCTTTGCCGCGGCATGCTGTTCGTTTGCTTCTGCTGCGCGTTCTGCCCCGTCAGATAATTGCGCAGCGGCAAGCAAGCTTTCGCCCTTTTCTGATACTGCCTGTAAAAGCCAGCCGTCATCCAAAACAGTAAGCTGGACATCAGATCCTTCTGTGCTTACAGGGCCACCGCCAACCCAGTGACAAAAGCATGTGGCACATGGCTTATCGCAAGCCCTTGTGACAATCAGCGTGGCGTCGCGTCTGGCTTTATAATAGGGATCGCTATAGGGCCCATGTGTGTACGCCCAATCTAAAGCTAAAAAGCCCCGAGTGTCACAAGAGCGCGCCCCAAGCAACAGCGTAGGCGTTGCTACGCTGCCAAGACCATCATCAAGTTGTAGGCTTGTTTTGGCCAAATCCTCACTGTCCTTTGTCACACTATAGCGCAACAGCGTTTCAGAAGGCGGCAAAATACAGCCTTTGGGCGATACGGTTGCTCTTTCAAGGTTAGGGGCAAGAGTAGAAACAACATCATCTTTATCTAAAGAAGCAAAGACCACAGCTTTACCTTGCAGGCAAGGGGCCACCACTGAAAATGTTTTGCGCAACGCTTCTAACCAAGCCGGTACGTCTTTTGTGGCAACAAAACGATAAATACTCATGAGGATGCCCCCTCAATGTGACGTTCATGGATATGCTTTTCTTCCGGTTCAAATCCCAAAAGCGGTGGCTTATCCGTTATTTCCATACCCGGGCTGTATTCAAACAATCTGTTGACAATGCGGTTTACCTGCACCTTAAGGGCTCCCACAGGAATCCCCACAGGACATGACCTGTTACATTCTGCACACCCTGTGCAACGCCCTGCCAAGTGCATGGCATGGATAAGCTGGAAGAACAGCTTTTGTGTGGGGGTGTCTTCTTGCGTAAGCCAATGAGGATCGCGACTGTCTGCCACGCACACTTGACGGCATACACACATGGGGCAGGCATTACGGCAGGCATGGCACCTTATGCAACGCTCCATGTGCCCCTTCCAAAAGCTCATACGCTCAGATAGCGACAAGCCTTCAAGCAGGCTCATTACAGCAGGCAGTTTTGGCGTTGCCCCCTCAGGAATAACCGTGGCCTTGCCTATAAAATGATCATAGACCACTGCATTGGGCACAGTGCAAGCCCTGCACTTATCCTGAGCGATCTCTTGCATGGGCATGGCGTGCTCTTCACCGTCAGCCACGATTTTTAAGGTGGCTCCAACCCCTTTTATACTCTCTATTTTAGACACAGGGCCAAGCTTCGCCAAGACCCTATCTACACTTACCGTACCGTTACAACCCATGCCAAACAGCACCAAGCGTTCCCTTGGCACAAGGCTTTCTTGTAAAAGTTCCATAACGCCTTTGGAATCACAGCCTTTCATGACTAAGCCAACTTTTTTATCCTTAAATAATGCAAGGTCATGATGCAAACAGGAGGCTAAAGAATGGACATTCAAGGGCCCCCAAATGAGCCTGTCCACATCATCGGCTGTGCGCATGACCAAAGGTGTGGCATGCAAAGGATCAAAGCCTTCTTGCCAACCAAGCACACATTCAAGGTCTTGGTCGTTTTTCAGGGCTTGTTTGATCTGTTCTTTTAATTCAGCCAGGTTAGGATTTTCACCACACCCTAAGGGGCGCAAAGGCTCCACTAGGTCTGTGGGCAGATCATAGCGTGACGGAATTTCATCCCATTTGGGCGCAGGGCCAAGCTTGTGAATACGATCAGTAAAAGCTGTAACCACCTGCTTCCAACGCTGCCCTTCAGAGGCGGAAACCCATGTGTATTCAAAACGCGCAGGGTCAATGCCTATGATGGGTAAAAATTCCTTAAGCACCTCAAGGCGGCGGCGTGCGTAATAATTGCCCTCAGAATAGTGGCAATCACGTGGATGACACCCCGATACCAAAACACCGTCTGCGCCTGACAATAACGCCTTTAACGCAAACAAAGGGTTCACTCGACCGGAACAAGGCACGCGGATGATGCGTAAATCTGTGGGTTGCGATGCCCGCGCCACACCTGCCGTATCTGCTCCGCCATAGGAGCACCAATTGCATAAAAAACCTACAATGCGTAGTTCTTTGCCGTTTAAAGCTGACATAGGGCATTCACCTCCGCAAGAATCTGATTATCCGTAAAGTGGGAAAGCTGAATGGCCCCCTGTGGACATGTGGCTACACACAAACCGCAACCTTGACATACGGCTTCAATAACGTTGGCTTTTGTCTCACCGCGGAAATCTTCCATGGTAATGGCCTGGAAGGGACAAACCATGGCGCATTTTTCACAGCCAACACAGCGTTTGATATCCACAACAGATATTTGCGGATCGCTTTCAAGCTGGGGTTTTGCCAAAAGGCCAATGGCTTTGGAGGCAGCAGCAGATCCTTGAGCCACTGATGCCGGGATGTCCTTGGCACCTTGGCATACACCGGCTACAAACACACCGGCGGTATTGGTTTCTACAGGACGCAATTTACAATGCGACTCCATGAAAAAGCCTAGATTGTCATAGGAAATGTGCAAGGTTTCAGCTAGGTTTCCGGCTCCTTTGGCGCCTTCAATCCCCACAGCCAAAACCACAAGGTCTGCTTTAATTTCCACAGGTTTACCAAGTAAGGTATCAGCACCACGCACAATAAGCGCGCCTGATGCTTCGGGTTGGATAACAGAAACCCTGCCGCGGATATATTCCACACCGTATTCTTCTACGGCACGGCGGGTGAATTCATCATACATTTTACCAGGAGCACGTATGTCCATATAAAACACGTACTGTCTGGAATCAGGAATGTGATCACGGGTCAAAACTGCTTGCTTTGCCGTGTACATACAGCAAAAGCCGGAACAGTGAGGCCTGTCAATGGAAGGATCGCGAGAGCCAACACATTGAATAAAGACAACATTTTTAGGCTCTTTCCCGTCTGAAGGACGTTTTACATGGCCTTCTGTGGGACCTGAGGCAGACAACATCCTCTCGTACTGCAAAGACGTGATCACGTCAGGATAACGCCCCGCACCGTATTCGCCATACACTGTCCAGTCCATAAGGTCATAGCCTGTGGCTGCCACAATGGCCCCTACTTGTTCGGTAATGACCTCGTCTTGCATGTCAAATTTGATGGCGCCTGTGGGGCAAATTTTGGCACAGACTCCGCATTTGCCTTTTACAAGCATGCGGCAATGTTCGGGATTGATGCTGGCCTTTTTGGGAATAGCTTGAGGAAACGGGATGTTGATGGCTGTGGTTGGCCCAATCAGTTCGTTAAAAGCGTCAGGCGTTTTTTTGCCGGGGCATTTTTCTGTACACACGCCACAGCCCGTGCACATATCCCAATCCACATAGGTTGCCCGTTTATTGATGGTTACTGTAAAATTCCCCACATAACCGCCCACCGAAGTCACTTCAGCGGCAGCTAGCAACGAAATGTTGGGATGCTGGGCCACGTCCACCATTTTGGGACCAAGGATACAGCTTGAACAATCCACCGTGGGAAAGGTTTTATCAAGCTTTGCCATTTTGCCGCCAATGGTTGTTTCGCGCTCTACAAGCAAAACTTCAAGGCCTGCATCGGCGCAATCAAGGGCAGCCTGAATACCTGCCACACCGCCGCCAATAACCAAAACTTTTTTGGTTGATTGAAAGGATTTGGCATACAAAGGCACGTTTAAACGCAGTTTAGCCACAGCCATTTTGACAAGCTCAGTGGCCTTATTGGTATTGGCTTCAACATCTTTACCAATCCATGAAACATGTTCACGAATATTCGCCATTTCAAGCATGTAACGGTTAAGACCGGCCCGCTCGATGGTACGCCTAAAGGTTGGTTCGTGCATCCTTGGCGTACAAGAAGCCACAACCACACCGTCAAGGCTATGCTCTTTGATGGCGGCAATGATTTCTTCTTGTCCCGGCTCAGAGCAGGTATACATGGTGTTTGTTGCAAAAACCACATCGGCAAAAGCTTTTGAAGCCGTCGCCACGGCCGCGCAGTCTACTGTGGCTGCAATATTGGATCCGCAATGACAGATAAATACGCCAAGTCTCATGACTGCACCTCCTGCTCTGCTTTATCAGCAACACTTGAGTCCGAGGCTTTCTGCGCACGGTTCTGAGCCATTTTTTGCAGCACAACCGTAGGCGTTACAGATACCTTGTCAATGCCCACATCTTCCGGACTAAGGCCAAAGGCCATTCCCATAAGCTGGGTAAAATACAATACCGGCATGTTGTACTGTGTATTGTTTGCCCGTCCTGCCTGCTCTTGCCTTAGATCAAGGTTCATGTGGCAAAGCGGACAAGCCACGACCATGACGTCAGCTTCGGCGTCTTTTGCCGCCTGAAGGAGCCTGCCTGAAAGACGTGCTGTGATGTCACGCCGTGGTATACCCATGGCTGCACCGCAACATTCGGTTTTTAAAGCAAAGGGGACAACTTCTGCCCCAAGGGCAGTGAGAATATTGTCCATGGCCTTGGGATTTTCCGGATCGTCAAAGCGCATGATCTTTTCAGGACGGCTCATGATACAGCCGTAATACGGCGCAACGCGAAGACCTTTAAGGGAATCGCGCAGTTTGTCTTTAATGGCTTCTAAACCTATTTGTTCAACAAGAACCTGCAAGGTTGAAAAAGTATCTGGTAAGCCCTCTTCAGGGGATGGGCAAGGCGCGTCAAGTAAGGCGTTGACTTTTTGATGAAATGCCGGTGCCTGCATGTGATATCTGGCGCCTTTTAAATTGACAAGGCAGCTGGGGCATGGGGTTGCTACACATTCTGCGCCCTTTGCTGCAGCAAGGGAAAGGTTACGCGCTGAAAGTGCTGCAGATAAAACCCCATCACAAGCATGGGCAGGGGTTGAACCGCAACAGCTCCAGTCATCAATGTCTAACAAATCTACACCAAGTACGCCAAACACGGCACGGGTAGATTTTTCATATTCCATGGAAGTGCCCTGACCGGAACACCCCGGATAGTAAAACAATTTCATTGTTCACCTCCGGCTTTGCGGCTTTCTTCGAAGCGTTTAAAAATACGCCCAACTGCCTCTTTGCCCACGATAGTGTGAGGAACAAAGGGCAATTTTCGTTTGGGTAAAATACGCGGCGTAAGGTCTATGTCGGTGAAAACACGCCCCGTGCGCAACATGTACATGGCCATAACGCCAAGCTCATAGGTTCGACCAAAATACCGAACCATGGTCAAAAAAGAACCCCAAAACGAGGACATGGCATGGTCTTTTTTACCTTCTGCCCACGCTTTATGCCGCAAAGTGTCCATGACCTTTGCTACATCTATGTTGTTTGGGCAACGCGAAGTACAGGTGGAACAAGAAACACAAATCCATAAGGATTTAGCACGCAATGCGCGCTCCTTATCGCCAAGCTGTAATGCTCGCATCACTTGGCTGACTTGCATGTCGTATTCCGGCCCACAAGGACAACCTGCCGTGCAGTTACCGCATTGATAGCAGGCGCTCACTCGCTGCCCGCTTGCCTCTTCAATCTCTTGAATGAACGCAGTATCACGCACATTCCCAAGGTCGATGTTGTTCATGATAGCCCCGTAACCATATGCTGGGATTAGAAAAAAATGGTGCCTCCAAGCTAATTCATTTATTCACAATTATCATAAGGTAAGTCTTTAGTCTAGTCTGTAAACCGGCAAAGAACATATGTAGTGCTTAAACAAACGTCTTTAAAACTTGCTTCTTCCCATGCTGTCTCCTTCATAAAATTTCAACGCAAGGTACACCTTGTTGATGCTTTTTTGTGTGCAGACATATCCCCAAAATGCGATTTTTCCAAAAAAAGTTCTGCCTAGAACTACATTCCTAAAACCTGTCGTGGAACTCTAGACGTCACCCACGTCCTGCGTTATGTTTCTATGCCTATGGTATGCAGTGCTTCTTTTTTTGGATTCACTCAACGGCTTGGAGGAAACGCACCGTGTCTACATTAAAAAAACAACGCTTTGGCCATGGCCTTGCACTCCTTTTCTGTCTTATCTGCTTGGCAAGCATGCCTGCATGGGCAGCGCAAACTCCACAGCCAGCTTATATAGTGCCAACTGTAACTGCACCTATTTGGAGCAATGACGCACTGTACCTATCCTTTGAAAGGGACGAAACGCTGTGCCGCAAAGCCTATGGCAAAGACTGGCAAAGACAATGCCAAGTATGGCTTGGTGAATACGGGAGCGAGCCCAACGGCCTTGCGATCACACCTGCCCTTAACGGTGTTTGGATTTGGGATTCTCCCACTACACTGCGCTTTACACCTACAAAACCTTGGGCAAGCAATGAGGCCTATGCCGTAAACCTTGAAGGGCTTAGCTTGCCGTCTAGGGCCATATTAAGCACAAAAAAACTTTCCTTCAAAACAAGCCCTCTGTCAGCAAGGATAGAACCAGGTAAAATTTGGATTGACCCTGATGCAAAAAGTGAGCATGCCGCTTCCTTTACCATGCATTTTACGGCTCCTTTGGATGAAAATCAGCGCAAGGCCTTGCAGCAACACCCTATCCTGAATAAAGAAGCAGGACTTGAACTTGCCCCTGAAGAGTGGATCTGGCTTGAAGACAACACCAAGGCCGTGCTCAATGTGCGCCTTCTTGAGCTACCGAGCGAAAGCACCACTATCACTTTAACACTACCAAATATTTACGCTTTATACAGACAAGACAATCAATGGCACGTTGGTAAAGACGCTGCCATACAACAGCTTAAGGTGCCGGGTACAAAGGATGTATTAACCGTGCACAGGGCCTACACCGAAGCCTATGAAAACAAAGCCCTGCAAATGGAGCAACACCTTGTCTTGCGCTTTACAAGGCGCGTTGATCCAAACGAATTGTTAACTGCTTTAACGGTTTTGGAATTGCCGGAAAAACGCGACTCTGAAAACCTTGAGCCCTCAGACTGGACATCCGGCGGCATACAACACAGCGACCTGGAAAAGGCCCGTGAACTCAAGCCAAAACTGGTGCGCCTACCCGGCGAATCTGCAGATATTTTACGCTTTCACCTTGACGCCACCCCGGGAAGGTACGTGCTTTGGCACGTGCCCTCTGGCTTTGGCGCGCTGAAAGGCTCTAACGACGGCTTGTCAAAAGCAGCGGCCGGCATTGCACAAATAGGATCCCTTAGACCCAGGCTGCACCTCTTGCAAGCAGGCAATATTTTAATGCTAAAGGGAAGCCGTACATTGACCCTTGTCAGTGAAAAGCTTGACAGTATCCGCTGGAGTGCGCACCGCTTCATGGACGATCGTTTGGCCCTACCCTTCATAGAATCCCTTGACAATCCCTACTTAAGCACAACCACTCTTGATGCAGAAACCGTGGTAACCCAAGGGGAAATCTCAACCCTATCGCCCTTTAGCAAGCCTGCGGACGCAACCTACGCCAGCAGCCCCGTGTTCAGTAGCCTTGATGTTTCACGTTTTATGACACAGGCGAACGGAAAACTTGCACCAGGTGTTGTATTGCTCCGCTTTACAGGCATAAAAGACGGCAAAGAAGTTGCAAGCCATGCTCGCTTGCTCATGCTTACGGATCTTGGCCTTATTGTAAAAAAACTTCCTGACGGAACCCGTGAAGCCTTTGTCAGCTCCATTGACAAGGCAACACCGCTTGCACGTGTGCATGTTCAAATTTTGGGATACAACGGCCTACCCGTGGCAGAGGCACGCACCGATGCCACAGGACGCGCAAAATTTCCTTCTCTTGACGGCCTTACTAGAGAAAAAAAACCGGCAGCCATTGTTGCCAGCTATACAACAGCTGAAGGCACAGACAAAATTTGGCTTTCCTTGCTTGATGCTGAACGGAACGTGCATGTGTCACGCTTTTCCACAGCAGGACGTCAGAACAATCCGGACAGTTTAAGCGCGTATGTCTTTGCCCAGCGCGGCATATTTAGACCGGGTGAAACCTTGCATTTTGGAGTACTCTTGCGTGGCAATGACTGGAACCTTGCTCCGGCTAACCTCCCCTTGGCAGCAACGTTGTACGATCCTGCCGGACGCAAACTGACGCAGCAACGTTTTATGGCGCAAGATGGCGTACACGCCCTTTCGTGGGACATGGCAGAAGAGGCTCCCACAGGGCGCTATCGTGTAACTGTTTCCACACCGACTTCAGATAATGACGAAGGGCTGATCCTTGGCACAGGCGAAACTCAGGTTGACATGTTTCAGCCGGATACCTTGGGCATGAAAACCGCTGTTGTTGTAAAAAAAGCACAAGGTACTGCCCCCATGACGGTGCCTTCCTCTTTACAAGGTTGGCTTGTGGCACCTGATGCAAAAAGCCAAGTAACTACCGCTCTTGAAATTCAGCTGCGCAACCTTTTTGGCCTGCCTGCACAAGGGCGAAGAGTGCGCGGGTTCATGACCATGTCACGTGCCTTTTTACAATTTGCCGGCTTTGAGGACTATACCTTCCAAGATACGCAGCCGTTTTTTGACGCGTCTGCAAACGCAGTGCAACGCCCCTTAAACGAAGCTGTCACAGACAATATGGGCAAAGCTTTACTGCCTCTTGACTTGACACAATGGAACCTTGGCACCTTGCAATGCCGTATCCTTGCAGAAGGGTTTGAACCTTCAGGAGGACGTTCAGTTTCAGAAGAAAGCCGTTTTATCGTATCGCCTTTGCGGTTTATGCTTGGCTATAAGCCCACAGAAGCGGCTGCCAACATGACCTTTATCCCCAAAAAAGCCAAAGCTGCCCTTGAATTTTTGGCCATTGGCCCTGATTTACAAACACTTGATCCAGGCCCGTTAGAATTTTCTGTTGCCAAACGGCGTTACATCACCTCCTTGGTGACAAACACCCAAGGGCAGTACCGCTATGATGAAACCCCCTTGGATATGGAGTTTGCGCGCAGTGAACATCGCGTATCCTCTGATGAGCCCTACCTTTGGCAAGTGCCTACAGACACAGCAGGAGAATTTTTACTGACCGTTAAAGCCGCAAAAGGCACCCTGCACGAAGGCACTGTGCTTGCCCGTATTCCTTTTACCGTTGCAGGCGATGACGATATCCGGCCTGCTCTTATGGATGCGGAAAACCTGCCTTCAGCAAAACTGCGTCTGCGCACGGACAAAAGCGAGTATGCTAGCGGCGACACAGCCAAACTTTTTATATCCTCCCCCTACGATGGCGTTGCGCTCATAAGCCTTGAACGCGATCATGTGGCAGCGTACCGCTGGGTTAAGGTTCCTTCAGGCAACAGCGTGCACACGCTAACCCTGCCTGAAGATTTTGAAGGGCGCGGTTATATTAATGTACTTATGGGCCGCTCCCCCTCTTCAGAAACCATTTTCTTACAATCGCATGGTGTTGCCGTGGCCCCTGTCACTGTTGACATCACAAAACGCAAACTTCCCCTAGCTATCACGGCCCCAGCTTCCGTTACACCAGGGCAAAATCTGCACTGGAAAGTGGAAAACACAAACAAAACACCTGTCAAAGCAGTACTTTTTGCCGTGGATGAAGGCCTTTTGCAGCTCACACGCTTTGCCACGCCTGATCCGCTTGCGTATCTTTTGCTAGATCGCGCCCTTGAAGTTGATACGGCGCAGTTTTTTGACAGGCTCATGCCTGACCACCTCAATATCATGAAACGCTTGTCTGCCTTTGGCGGCGGCTTAGCCATGAGCAAAGAAAGCGCGCACAATCCCTTTAAAAGAAAGCTTGAACCGCCCATGGCATGGTGGGGAGGCGTTGTCGAGATTGGTCCAGAAGGCCTTGATGTCCAGATTCCCGTACCTGATTATTACAACGGCACTGTACGGCTTATGGCTGTGGGGAGTAACCTATTTACTGTGGGCAGCACGCAAGCGCAGAGCATAGTTCAAGCTGACCATATTCTCACACCCCAAGTGCCCACCATGGCAGCACCAAACGATCAATTTGAAGGCGGAATTGGCATTGCCAATACCACAGATAAGCCTGTAACTTTACAAATACACGCAGAAGCTGACCCTGAAAACACAGCAGAACTCCACATTCAAGGGCTTGCGCAAAGCATCACCCTTGATGCCTATGCAGAAGGGCACCTGTCTTTCCAAGTGCAGGTTGGAGAAACCCCTGGCAATGCAAACCTTTTGTTCACTGCCACTGCACCTGACGGCAGCGTCCAAAACCGCAGTGCGTCCTTAAGCATACGCCCTGCTGTGTTGCCAAGGCACGAACAACGCATGGGCATGAGCACAGGCTCGCAAACCTTACCACATGCACGCCAATTACTCCCGTTTGATGCGCAAGGTTCGGCTACTGTTTCTGTCACGCCGCTCCCCATGCTTCGCGGTGCCCTGCATTACCTTGAACGCTATCCCCATGACTGCGTTGAGCAAATCATCAGCAAAGCCTTTCCGTTAGCCATGCTAACGGCTATGCCACATATGACAGAAACGCTCAGAACTCAGTCAGGTTTGGCTACTGAAACAGCAAGCGACACCACACTCAAAAAAGCCCGCGAGGCCTTAACGCGTGCGTTTCGCCCCTATCAAGGTATGAGCTTATGGACAGACACCTACAATACAGACCTGTTGCTCACAGCCTATGCTGCGGATTATATTTTGACATTGCGTGAGGCAGAATTAGCACTTCCGTCAAACCTCACCCCAAGCATTTTCAACACGTTACAAGAAGACATCAACCGACGTCCGGAATCGTTGCACGATTTACGCGCCTTAAGCTATGCGGCATGGGTTTTGGCCAGAGCAGGCTATGTGGTGGCGCATCAGCTTGAATTTTATGAAGCATATATAACATCTGCAAACCACCTACCGCCAAGCGATGTGTTCAACACCCTTATGGCAGGCACCTATGCAGCCATGCATATGCAACAGGACGCAGAAAGGCACCTTGCAAAGGTGGCAAATGCGTTGCCTGCCAACTGGAATACCGGCTCAAGCATGCTTGACCTTCCGGCACAGTACGGTTTGCATGGAGCGGTTCTTGCGCGGCATTTCCCAAAACAATTCCAGCAAAGCATCCCCCTGCTGCAAGAATGGCTTGTGGAAGGGCTAAACAAAGGACATGCCACTCTTGGCGCGTCCATGGCAGCCCGTGCCCTTTTGAGTATGGCAGAAAGTTATCAAGAGGCCTTCCCCCTTAAAGAGATAAGCCTAACCTGTACCGAGCAAGACGAAGCGTTTAACGCATCAAATCAAAAAGGCCAATGGCTTGAAGGCATGCTTATTGCGGATGCCCCTGGCTGCACATCCTATGAACTGACAGCACCCAAAGGCCAAACCCTGTTTTGGGAAACACAAAGCTATGGCTATGACAAAACCTTACCTAAGGAGCCCTTGGAGCAAGGACTGCGTGTTGAACGAACTCTTAGCGATCACGAAGGCTTTCCTTATGCAGACGCCATCCAAATTCCCCAAGGGGATGTGGTGCGTGTTGATATTGATGTAGCCTTGCGTAGTGCCGGCAATGCTCAGGTGGCTGTGGTTGATCTTTTGCCCGGTGGTTTTGAGCTGGTGCTGGAGCATAAGGACAACACCTATTCAACACAAGACATACGCATTGACCGACGCGAAGATCGCTTTGTTGTGTATATTGACGCCACAAATGAGCCCACACGTATCAGCTATCACATGCGCGCTGTCAACAAAGGACACTTTATACTACCGCCAACGCATGCCGAAGGCCTGTATGACACGTCGCTGCAAAGCCATACTGTGGCAGGGCAAGTGGAAGTCGTTCAGCCGTAATGTGCATATTGAGCAGTTTAGATAGTGTCTACGCAAGATGATTTTTTGTGTATATCAAGAAAGATAAGCGGGCTTTGAGGGATTGTATCCTTCTCATACTTGACCGAAGAAGTCCGCGAAATCTGACGCAGAGATACGCAAAAAGGCACTTGCGTCGACGCTATCTAGGTTTTTGTTGGGACGTACTGTATGGAGACACAAAAAGCACCATGGCGCACCATGGTTTTGTATACAACAGCAGGGCTTGTTATGACTATGGCTATCGCCTTTATGGGCGTATGGTTGTATGTTATCGCAAGCCCTGCTCCGCCTTTGCTTGACAATGTGCCCTTTTCCACCTTGATTGTGGATAGGCACGGCAAAGTGCTGCGCATGGGCCTTGCTGCGGATCAAAAATATCGGGAACGTACCAGCCTGGCCCATATTCCGCCTCACGTACAAAAAGCCGCGCTTTTATATGAAGACCGCTATTTTTACCAGCACCCTGGGGTTAATCCGTTATCCATGCTACGGGCAGCTTGGAGCACCTTTACAGGGGGTAGGCGCATGGGTGGCTCCACCATTGCCATGCAGGTGGCGCGTTTGCGTTATAACCTTGTGACAAGAACCATCACAGGAAAAATACACCAAATGTTTTTGGCTTTGCGCCTCGTACACCATTATGGACACGATGCGGTTTTGGAAGCCTATTTCCAGCTTGCCCCATACGGAGGCAACATTGAAGGCATTGGCGCAGCAGCGCGTGTGTACTTTCATCAATCTGTAACGAGCATAACCCCTGTTCAGGCTTTGGCATTAAGCGTCATCCCCCAAAACCCTACTAAGCGTATGCCGCGTCAAGGCAAAGACAGTCTTCCAAATAATGCCCTGCAAACAGCCAGAACCATGCTGCATCACATTTGGAACGAGGCTTATTTGCAACAAGCTGTACCTCATACGCCGCCGCCTCTACATGTTTTTACACCGTCACAAATGCCCATGGGTGCCCCTCATGTGAGCATGGAATTGTTGGAACAGGCCAAAAAATCCGAACAGCCCCCCACAACCCTGCACACAACCATAGATCCCATGGCGCAAGGCACCCTTGAACAAATTGTGCGCCAATTCACGGCAAGGGGGCGTCAATTTGGAATTACCAACGCTGCCGCCATGCTCCTGCATTGGCCCACTATGGAAACAAGAGCCCTTGTGGGATCTGCAAACTTTTACGACGGTTTTATTGCAGGCCAAGTAGACGGCACAAGGGCGAAAAGATCCCCGGGTTCAACGCTCAAGCCCTTCATCTATGCCTTGGCCCTTGAGCAAGGACTTATTCATCCTCAAACGGTACTTATTGATTCGCCCCACAGCTTTGGCGACTATGACCCTGAAAACTTTGACCTACAGTTCCAAGGGCCACTCCCCGCTCACGAAGCGTTGCGCAAAAGCCGTAATATTCCGGCAGCATGGCTTGCTGCACGCATTGACCCTGACCTTTATACCTTGTTAAAGCGTAGCCAGGTGGAACTGCAACATGACTACGAACATTATGGATTGAGCCTTGTTTTGGGGGGCGGTGAAGTGTCCATGCGTGAGCTTGTCAGCCTTTACGCCATGCTGGCCAATGGCGGTGTATGGCAGCCAATGCGCTTACACCATAGCTCCAATGACAATGCTGTAGACACGGCAACGCCTATCCTTTCACCGGAAGCTGCCCTTGTCACCTTGCACATGCTCGAACAAAAAACAACGTCCTCACAACATGGCGCGCCTATCCCCTTGCGTTTTAAAACCGGCACATCCAATGGCTACCGTGATGCCTGGACAGTTGGCATTGTCGGCCCTTACGTTTTGGCAGTATGGGTGGGCAATTTTGACAATACCGCAAATCCCCTCTTTGTGGGCAATAAAGTGGCTGTGCCGCTCTTTGAAGATCTGGCCAGAGCCCTTACCTTACAAGAACCGCTCCAAGATCCCTTAGCAAACCTGCATGAAAGCTTAAACCTGACACAACTTAACGTATGCCGCGACACGGGCGATATCGATACCTCGTTATGCCGTGATATTGTGTCCACATGGTTTATTCCCGGACGCTCTCCTATCAAAGATTCAGGGGTCTACCGTCAAATCTGGATTGACCCTGCAACAGGGCTTCGTTTGTGCGGCCCAGCTCCTCATGCAAAAAGGGTTACTTGGGAATTTTGGCCATCAGAACTGTATGCCCTTTTTCTTCAAGCAGGGCTCCACAAACCCGTGCCGCCACCTTTTGCAGAATCATGCCTTGAAAAGATGCCTGCATCAGACATTCTTACAAAGACAGCACCTTATATCCAAAGCCCTAAAGAAGGCGTTGTGTACCATTATACACCAAACGGTTCAGAACAAAACCTCATCCCCCTAACGGCAAATGCCAATACCGATGTGCAAAATATGTTCTGGTTTGTGGGTTCGGCATTTGTGGGCACCAGCACGCCAAGCACCCCCCTGCTATGGCCTGCCCGAGCAGGAGAGCATCTTGTCCGCGTGGTGGACGATTTTGGACGTTCCCACACGCGCATATTGCGTGTCAACGCTTTGCAGTAGCAGGCTATCAGCCTGCCTCAAAAGTCTGTTTCAAAAAAACGAATATAAAGAGCATAGCTTGCGAGAAACGAGCAATTACGCAAAGCAAAAGCAGCGCGACTGCCCTTTTGGGGCAACCTGCTCTACCTAAAAAAACGAAAGCGCACGCTGTATGACAACGTGCGCTTGCTACTACATGAAGATTTCTGTTTATCTGGCTACGACTTTACGGCGTTTTTCCCAAAGCTTCATTTCTTTCATTTTTTTGCGGCGTTCACGCTGTAAGCTTTTACATACAAGGGGGGTATCTTTTTTCAATCCCCATTTTTCGCGATAAGAGACCGCGTCAAGCCCGTGTGTTCCTAAATGCTTACGGGTAATAATTTTAAAAACTTTGCCACATTCAAGGCAGGTTACGGACTTTTCCTTTAAGGATTTACGGGGATCGCCCTGAAATTCAGCAGCAGGTTCGTCCAAAGCTATTTCGCTACTTTCGGCAATGGCACGCAAATTGGACGCTAAGCGACGTACCATCATGATGATTTCTTCTTCGCTCATACTGCGAACACTAACTTGGGCTTTTACCAGTTCTAAAGCTTCTTTTAAAAATGCATCCATTGATTTCCCTCCATAAAAAAACATGGTGTTCGTTGAAGATTTTTTGACACGACTATTGCTTTGTTTCGCACGTTAAAAAATACAATAGTTTGTCTAAAAAAGACATAGTCATTATTGTATTTGCAGAGCAAAAAGTGTCTATAAAAGCATCTTACAGATGGTCTAAGCATAAGACCAGAAAGACATAAAAGTCTTCATATTCGGATATGTAAAGCACTGTGCATTTGTTCTGCTTAGGTATATCTGATTATTTTGTCTTGCATTGCAAAATAATTTTGTATCCAGAAACATTGTATTAGCAAACACAAACAATAAGCAGGAAAATGCACCCTTATGGGTTCAAATACATTCATCCCAAAAGCAAGCACTTCAGCATGACATATCACATTCTCTATAGTTACTATAGCAGAATTATCAAGAAAAGCAAGCTTTTTTTACAATGAACCTATATCGCTTCGTCCTCACCCCATAAACATGATTGCAACAACTGCTACAGCGTATAGTATTTGTGCAGAATATTTAATTTCTTCGCCGTATGCCGTAACCGTTTTGCGCCGTGAATCCATAAGGTGCAGTTGCATACAAAAGCAACTACATGTTTACAATACGTTGTACAGTTTCATAACGCTATTATTTTTTATCGACTGAGCAACTTCTTTGTTTAACAAAAAAATTTATGCTCTGAATCTTTCTATACTTTGTTATGCTGTCCTTCTTTTTTATCTGTTCACGCAAAGCGCAAAACCACACCGTATCGCCTGCTTTTCCAAACAGATATGATGCGATTGCTATACACATCCAATCTATGTATACTTGACCTTACGTAGATTTTGTTACGTACACACGCTATCAATTTCAGGTGCCCACTATCTGGGAGAATTGGGAAGTTCGTAAAAACGACGCTGACCCGCAACCGTGAAAGGGGATGAATCCACAAAAACCACTGTAAGCCATTGCTTATGGGAAGGCGTGGACGAAGTAGATCCTTGAGCCGGGAAACCAGCCTGAAATACCATACCTGACCTGTGCTTGACATGTACAGGCAACGATCCGCGAGGTTGGATCAAGGAGCTGTCATGAAGAGAATGCTTTGCATCTTGCTGTGCCTTTGTTTGTTTACCCCTATTATGGCCTTTGCCAAATCAGGAACCTTGTTGGTAGCCTTTGGCACCACCATGCCCGAAGCTGTGCCTGCCATTACTGCCATCCATGATGCCTTTACAAAAGAGGGGCATAACCCTTTGCTCATGGCATACACCTCAGATATTATCCGCAACAAACTGGCCAAACAGGGCAAGCCCGTATTTTCAGTCAAAAAAGCCTTGGCAGAAATGGCAAAAAAAGGCGTAACAAACCTTACCATACAGTCCCTTCACATACTGCCTGCTGAAGAATACATGCAGCTTGAACGTATGGTTATTGCCTTTTTAACCCAAAATCCCAATACGTTTAAATCGGTAAAAGCCGGCTATCCCATGCTAGTATCGCAAAGCGATTTGGATAGGGTGGTTGCTCTTGTGCTCAAAGCGTTGCCCAAAGAGCGCAAACCTAAAGACGCCGTTGTGCTTATGGCTCATGGCAACAACCGCGGGCCGGGTGACCTTGAAATTTTTGCTCTTGCCACCGCCTTTCAGCAGGCAGATCCCAAGGTTTGGCTAACAGCGGTTGAAGGGGCGCACAATTTTGATTCTGTCCTTGAGCAGCTTAAAAAAGCTGGTGTTAAGCGCGTATATTTACAACCTTTCATGATTGTGGCAGGCGACCATGCCCGCAACGATTTGGCAGGCCCTGAAGAAGATTCTTGGGCCAGCCGCATTCAAGCTGCCGGCATGACGGCCGTACCGATTCTTAAAGGCCTTGGCGAGCTTGAAGGGATTCAACAGCTTTTTATCGATCATGCCAACAATGCTGTTGTTGATTTGGCCAATCTTAAAAAAGCGGATTGAGCAACACTCTTTTTTTCTACTTTGACAAAAGGAAAACGGCAACGCCCGTATCCTCAAAAAGGTACCGCACTCGTTATCCCTTTGCTTTATTCAAACATTAGGAATCTTTTATGAACCTTGGCAAGCTTTATGGTGTTGGTATTGGGCCCGGAGACCCAAATCTGTTGACCCTTCGCGGGGCTGATATTTTGCGATCAGCAGATGTTATCTTTACAGTTATCTCCAAAAACTCCACAGACAGCGTGTCACAAAAGCTTGTACAATCGCTTCAGCCGCGCGGTGAAATACGTTTACAAATTTTTAGCATGTCGCAAAACGAAGCTGAACGAAAAGCCGTCGTACACGCCAATGCCATGGCGATTGTGGACGAGCTTAAAAGCGGAAAAACCTGCGCTTGCGCTACCCTTGGCGATGCCATGACCTACAGCACCTTTGGCTATGTGTTACCTATTGTACAAGAAAATCTTCCAAGCCTTGATGTTGAAATCATCCCGGGGGTCACATCCTTTGCCACATTGGCTGCAAAAACAGGCCAAGTCTTAGTAGAAAATGGGCAACAATTGCGCGTTATTCCTTCCTTTACCAAGGACATGGTCAAGTCCCTAACCTTTCCAAAAGGCAGCACCACGGTACTGCTCAAAACCTATCGGCACCGCGGACTGCTTTTAGAACGATTGGCGCAAGAAAAAGACATCGACATCCTCTACGGAGAGCATTTGACCATGGACAGTCAGGTGTGCCTAACAACCCTTGACGACATTGCCAAACAGCCAGAAACATACCTTTCGCTCATGATGGTGAAAAAATCATGACGCAGGCAGGCTCTTCTCATCAAGGCTTTCCTGCTTGTGGGCATGGTGCTCACAAAATGACAAACCATGCTGCAAAGAATTGCCGATTGCTGTATTTTGCTTGGTTTGTGCTGGCCCTTGCCCTTTCTGCTTGGCTAACCTTGCACATGCCACCATCTCAAGGCATGCGCAAAAGCATAAACCCACCACCCTCTCAAACACAGTTGCAAACAGGTGCTGAAAAAGCTCCTCAAGCGTCCACTGTCACAACACCTCAAACAAGCTCTGTGCAACAACCTTCATCAGAAACCGTGTCACCTTTAGAGACTCTTTGGCGTAAAGCTCAATCTTTCACACGGCTTTTCCTGCTTGTGGGCATGGGCGCGTTTTTGGGTGGATTTATCGAGGCGCGTTCTTGGCATATGATCTTGGCAAACCTTATGGGCAGACTCACACGCATGGCCCGTTTACCGGACATTGTGGGGCTTGCCATGCCAACCGCTTTAGTTTCAAACGCTGCTGCCAACAGCATGCTGGTGGCAAGCCATGCGGATGGACACATTCCTACATCTGCCCTTATTGCAGGGGGCATGGCCAATAGTTACCTTACCTATGTGTCGCACTCTTTGCGAGTTATGTATCCTGTGGTAGGAGCCATTGGGCTGCCCGGGTTTTTGTATTTTGGGGCACAGTTTACCGGTGGTTTTTTGGTGATTATGGGCGTATTGTTATGGAATCGTTGGCGCGTGGGGCACAGCGTAACAGGCGCGCACACAACACCTATTGCTTCCATACAAACACCTGCCCCTTGGCTCAAATCTTTTGAAAAGGCTCTGCTTCGCGCAGCACGCCTTCTTTTTCGCGTTATATGTATCACTGTGCCCCTTATGATTGGGATTGAATGGCTTCTTAAAGACGGTGCCTTTGCCTTTTGGGAACAATATGTGCCAAGCACTGTTACCCGTTTTTTTCCTGTAGAGCTTGTGTCGGTGGTGGCAGCGCAAATGGGGGGGCTGATACAGTCCTCGTTAGTGTCGGCAAATTTACGGACAGAAGGGCTGATTGACAATGCCCAGATCCTTCTTGCCATGCTTGTGGGCAGTGCGGTTGGCAATCCTTTTCGTACGTTACGCAGAAACCTTCCTTCAGCCCTTGCCATTTTTCCACCCAAGGTGGCCTTTGCCATTGTTATCAGCATGCAAGTTTCACGACTTTTAGTAACAATTTTTGTAGCAGGTGCCGTTGTGGCCTATATGCACTATGTGCTCTACTGATGCGTGTGCTTTTTTAACACCTTACTATTACATGTTGTATTGTAGGAGTCTTCATGTCTATTCGTTGGGATTTGAGCGGGCAAGAAATTGAGCGTGAAAGCTTTCGCCTTATTGAGGCAGAATGTGCTTTGCACCACAACATGCCTTTAGATGAATGGCGCGTGGCACGCAGGCTTATCCATACAACAGCAGATCTGCATATTGCCGACACGCTGCTCTTTCGACATAACGCCATTGCCATGGGCCGCTCTGCCTTGCAAAAGGGCGCGCCTATTATTTGCGATTCGCACATGATCCGATCAGGGCTTTCCATGGCAAAATTGCAACATGTAAACCCTGTCTATGGGCCGGAACGGCTGCACTGTTTTATCAACGACCCTGATGTGATTGCCATGGCCAAAGCCCAAAATCGTACCCGTGCCCTGTGCAGTGCTGAAAAAGCAAGGCCCCTGCTTGATGGTGCCATTATTCTGATTGGCAATGCACCGTTAGCCCTTGCACGCATTGCCAGATATATCCTTGAAGAAAACGTACAACCTGCCCTTATCATAGGCATGCCTGTGGGTTTTGTTAATGTGGTGGAAGCCAAGGAAATGCTGACACTTTGCAAGGTGCCACACATTGTCCTTGAAGGCAGACGCGGTGGTAGCCCCTTAGCTGTTACAACCCTGCACGCCCTTATGGAAGAAGATTTCAAGACAACCTAAAACACAAACTGTGCCATCCCTAAACATAGGGATACCGCAACAGCCAAGCAGCACTATGAAGCACCGTCAACATACTACCTTACGCTGGGGATTTTCCACAGGAGCAGGAGCTTGCGCTTTAGCTGTGGCCGCTTGGCACAGGCTTTTAGGTCATGATTTTGTAGGCGCAACAACGCCGTATGTAAGCATCCTTTTTGTCGACAATAAGGAACGGGCAATCCCCCTTTTACCCACACATCATGCCCTTTGGCCGCAAAATATTTGCCTTAAAGATACTGCGCAAGCTACCATGGTTGCCCTGCAAAAAGATGGCGGCGATGACCCTGACTGCACGCACAATGCCATCATGTACGGCTCCATGGCCACCATGAACACAAAGCCTTACGAACAAGACCACGTGCTTACCATAGGGCAAGCAATGATTGTTGTGCGCTGTGTAGAAGGCGTTGGCATATCCACACGAGCAGGCCTTGACTGTATACAAGGCAAATGGGCCATTACCCCCGGCCCCTTGAGCATGTTGCGCAACAACTTGGCTCATGCTGGCCTTAGACACGGCACATGGCTGCTTGAGCTTGGTGTGTGTCAAGGAACGCAGCTTGCTGCAAAAACCCTCAATCCTCAGCTAGGTGTCATAGGTGGTCTTTCTCTTTTAGGCACCACCGGCCTTGTGCGGCCCTATAGCCATGAAGCGCATACAGAAACCATCCGCCTGTGTGTACAAGCCCATGCCAAAAGCAAGGGCGAACATATCGTCTTTTGCACGGGTGGACGCACAAAAAAAGCAGCCCAAAACTATTTTCCCACGCTAACTGACAGTGCCTTTGTCTGTATCGGCGATTTTATTGCCAAAAGCCTTTCTTATGCCAATAACTATGCCATGCAAAGCATCACAGTGGCCTGTATGCCCGGAAAATTGTGCAAATATGCGGCAAACCTTGCCAATACTCATGCCCACAAAACACCGCAAAATTTGGAGTTGCTGTACAGTATCCTTGCTACATACAAGTTCAATGTGCCAAAAAACTGCGCTTCGGTACGCGAAGCCCTAGAACACCTTGATGCCAAAGCACGCCTTGTTATCTTGACAGAACTTGCACACATGGCGCTTGAAAACCTTGGCAAACGCTGCAACAACAATACGTGTCTGCGCCTGCTCATCATTGACTTTGACGGAACCTTTTTGCTTGAGGAGCACGTCACAATCCAAACAACACATACCTCCTTATGCAGCACACCAAGCACCGCAATAGACACAGACTGTGCCAAGCCCGTGATACCCATTGTAAATGCCAACGACATTGGCCCAACCTATTTTTTGAGAACGTCATGACCCAAAAACACACCATAACTACGCCTGTATCAACAGGTTGCCTTGACGTTATATCCTGCGGTCAAGGGTTTTCGCTAGATGCAAAGGCGCACAAGCTTTTGACGCATGCCAATGCCATTTTTGCCTCAAAGCGCCTTTTAGCTACTTGCCCACAAGAATTTTGCAAGCACGCTACATGCCATGTCATTGCAGCAAACGCATATGAAGCAGCTGCATTGGCCCTTTGCCTTTGCCGTGAAGGACAAAAAGTAGTGGTGCTAGCCTCCGGGGACGCCTTGTATCACGGCTTTGGTGCAACCATAGCCGGCCTTGCACAGGACAACGACAACATCCACTATCACCCCGGAACTACTGCGTTTCAATCGCTATTCCATCGCCTTGGCCTTGCTTGGAGCACAGCCAGACTCTTTAGCGCGCACAAAGGCGATGCTTTGCCCATACGAGCCTTTGTGCAAAGCCCGTTTGGCGTCATGTACGCTGGAAGCCGCTACCCTGCTCATGAACTGGCAAAGGCGGTTTTGCGTGCACATCCAAAGGCCAAGCAACGTGCAGCCCTTGTGGCGGAAGAGCTAGGAAGCACAAACGAAAGAGTACACGTTGGTTCTGTTCAAGAGATTGCAAAAATAACCTTTGGCCCCACATCCATGTTGGTGCTTTTCCCTCATGACGCCTTGCCTCAAAAAGAGGACGTGGAACCAAAAGTTGCAGTATCACAGCTAAAAACGGCTCCAAAGGCCCATGCACCCACCCTAACCCTTGGCCTTGAAAACTGTGCCTATGCCCATGAAAACAATCTCATAACAAGTCCTGAAGTACGGGCCGTTGCCCTTGCACAATTACGTTTACCAACATGGGGTGTGTTATGGGATGTGGGTGCAGGGAGCGGTTCTTTAGGCCTTGAGGCAGCAGGTCTTTGCCCAGATCTTACGGTTATTGGTATTGAACGCAACCCTTTACGTGCAGAACATATCCGCCAAAACTGTGACACTCTTGGCCTAGCCAATTACCATGTCCATGAAGGAGACGCCGTAGCCCTATGCCAAGCAGAAACGATGCCGATTCCTGATCGCATCTTTGTGGGGGGAGGTGGTAAAGACCTTATCAGTATCATGAAAATATGCCTCCAGCGTTTACAACCCCACGGTCTATTGGTGGCGTCAGTGGTTACCCTTGAATCGTTACAAGCCTTGCTCGCTTTTTGCCCTGAACAACGCCGCGCCATCTGTCGGTTGGATGTGGCCCTTGATCGGCCTATTGCCGGATGCTATCATCATTTAAAGCCTCAAAATACCATCCATTTATTGACCTTTCAGCCCAACATATTGCCATGAATACGTGTACACCAAAAGTCCTTATTGTGGGCGCAGGCCCGGGCGCGGATGATTTGATCACCCTTCGCGGATTGCGCGCGCTTGAACAAGCAGATGTACTTGTCTACGCAGGTTCCTTGGTCAACAAGGCCTTGCTGCGCCACTGTCCAAGTGCCTGCATATGCCATGACAGTGCTGCTCTTTCCCTTGAACAACAAGTGGCTATCATGAGCCAAGCTGCCCACGAGCGAAAAAAAGTGGTGCGCCTGCACACGGGCGATCCTGCCTTATATGGAGCCATTAACGAACAAATTCATGCCCTTGCAAACCTTGGCGTAGAGGTGCAGATCGTGCCAGGGGTGAGCAGTGTTTTTGCCGCAGCGGCAAGCCTTGGCTGTGAATTAACGCACCCTGAATGCAGTCAAAGTGTCGTACTTACCCGTACTCCAGGGCGTACCCCCATGCCTGAACTTGAACAAGCGTCACGTTTTGCCGCAACGGGAGCCACCTTAGTTTTTTTCCTAAGTGTCAGTAATCTAGATTCCTTACGGTATGAACTTATGGAGCAAGGAGGCTTGACAGCTGACACCCCTGTGGCTGTAGTCTATCGCGCTTCGTGGCCTGATGAACGTATTGTTCGCGGAACCCTTAGCGATATTGCTGCCAAAGTTGTTGAAGCCGGCATCACACGTCAAGCGCTTATTATTGTAGGCAAAGCCCTTACCGCCACAAACAGCGTGTCGCACCTTTACCATGCTGGCTTTTCCCATGGTTACAGAAACAACCTTGCAAGCGAAGATTTTTACGGACATTGTGCCATCTACGCTTTTACCGACACAGGAACACAGCTTGCCAACACCCTTGCCGATGCACTTGCCTTACCCTCTCACGTTTTTTCAAGCCGTCCAGAAACGGCAAACCGCATAGCCAAAGGAGGCTTTGCCAAGCTTTTGGCTGACAATTGGAATCGGTATGATGCCCATATTATCGTGGGAGCCACAGGTATTGCCGTGCGCGGCTTGGCACCGCTCCTTCAAGATAAAGGGAAAGACCCTGCTGTGCTTGCCTGCTCAGATAAAGGATCCCATGTGATCAGCCTTTTGAGCGGACACCTTGGAGGAGCAAACCGCCTAGCTCGCCGTGTTGCTAGAATAACAGCAGGACAAGCTGTTATTTCCACCGCCACAGATTTGCACGACATGCCTGCCTTTGACGAAGTGGCGGCCATAACGAAAGCTATTGTGCTAAATACAGAAGCCCTTGCGCCTCTTAACGCCGCGCTTCTGCACAAAAAAGCCATTGCTTTTTGCGGCCCACAAGAAATTTTTGAACGCTACTTTGCCCACCTTGAGCACGTGCACCTTGTGACTGACCTTGCAAACATGACCCAGTCCTATGGCGTGCTCTGGTCTGATTCTGCTTCACCCTATAGCCCTTTACCACAAGGTACGTCAGCAAGTATTTTGCACATCTGCTCAAAAGCTCTGGTGCTTGGCATTGGCTGTAAACGCCATACAGAACCAAAAACCTTACAGCATGCTGCCGAGGCTTTTTTGGCACAGCATAACCTTGTGCCAGAGCAGGTGGCGGCTGTGGCCTCCTGCGACATTAAAAAGGACGAAGAAGCCATTGTACAGCTTGCCAAGACATGGCAGATTCCTTTACGCCTTTACCCTGCAACAGCCCTTGACCTTGTTCAGGTGCCAAACCCTTCAGCCACAGTGCAGGCAAAGGTGGGTACCGCTTCTGTGTGTGAAGCGGCAAGCCTTTTGGGCGCAGGGTATGCCAGCTGTGAGCCAAGGCGTGCTAGCCTTATAGTGCCCAAAACTGTGCAAGTAGGCATGACCTTTGCCCTTGCGCAACAAGCCCATGAACGCAACCTGGCTGATACGGCCATACACAACCTAGCGCAGCCCACATCAGCATCACAAGGCTCTGTGGTGGTGGTGGGCCTTGGTTCCGGCAACCCTGAACAGATCACACCAGAGGTACATAAAGCGTTACATGCTTGCGACATTGTGGCCGGATACAATAACTATGTGAAAATGATTCAGCACCTTATACCCGACAAGCCCAGCATCCAAAACGGCATGACAGGGGAAGTTGCGCGTTGCCAAAAAACCCTTGAGGCAGCCTTAAACGGACACAATGTATGCATGGTCTGTTCAGGGGATCCGGGTATCCTTGCCATGGCAGGCCTTCTTTTTGAATTGCGCGCACGAAACGCACGATATGCAGACATCCCCATCCATGTGCTGCCGGGCATTACCGCGGCAAGCCTTGCAGCTGCAAGCCTTGGCGCGCCGCTACAAAACGGGTTTTGTTTGCTCAGTTTATCAGATTTACTTGTTCCTCAAGAAGAGATTTTACGCAACGTACAAACCGTGGCACAATCGTGTTTGCCTGTAACCCTCTACAATCCTGCAGGTAAAAAACGTAGAGACCTGCTCCATAAAAGCCTAGATATATTTAGGCAGCAGCGAGGATCAAGCACCCTATGCGCCCTTGTGCGTCATGCCGCTAAAAAAAAGCAATACCAATGGATTGGACCTTTAGGAGAGATGCCACTTCATGAGGTAGACATGTCAACCGTACTTCTTATCGGGGGGCCGCACACCGTGTATCATAATGGTGTTATGTACGAGCCAAGAGGGTATGTGGCAAAATACCTTGACCCCACACAAGGCACGCCGTCATGAAAAAAGGCCCTTTACACGCCTTTTGCTTGGCTGCGCCGCGCTCAGGCGAAGGAAAAACCACCATAAGCCTTGCACTTATGGGGGCTTTTGTGCGTCAAGGCTATGCCGTTCAAGCTTTTAAATGCGGCCCTGATTACATTGACCCCACTTTTTTAGCCCAAGCGACAGGGCGAGCTGTCTATAATATGGACACCTGGATGATGGGGCATGAAGGCGTGCGCGCCCTTATGACACGCTATGCTCAAGATGCCGATATCGCCGTGTGCGAAGGCGTTATGGGACTTTTTGACGGACGTGAAGCAGGACACCTTGAAGGCAGCACCATAGATTGTGCAAAAGCCCTTGGACTGCCTGTTGTGCTTGTCTGTAATGCTAAGGGCATGGCCTCCTCCATTGTACCCTTTGTGGATGGATTTACCGAGCATGCCGCAAAACTTGGCGTGCCCATTATAGGGGTTATTGCAAACAATGTGGGGAGCGTGAGACATACCAATATCTTGGCAACAGCCCTTGGAAAAGCGAACTTACCGCCGCTATTAGGAGCCTTTAGTCGTCATACGGCATGGGCCTTGCCTGAACGTCAACTTGGCCTTGTACCAGCAGAGGAAGCCGTAAAATCCAAAGACTTGTTTGAGGATTTGGCTACAGCTGCTTCAAACGCGATCGACCTTGAACGCTTACTTGCCCTTAGCCTGGTGCATCGCCCAAACAACGAGGAAAATGTAAAAGAACATCTTGCACTCAAAGCCCCATCAAAACCTATCACAACAAAGGCTGAACCTGCCCTTTGCAAACCTAAACGCTTAGCCATTGCAAAAGATCATGCCTTTTGCTTTTATTATCCTGCCAATGAACACGCCCTTGAATCCATGGGCTGGACGCTTCTTCCTTTTTCTCCTTTACAGGATACGGCCCTGCCCAAGGACATTGACGCCATCTACCTTGGCGGTGGGTATCCCGAAGTTTTTGCGCAAACCTTGTCTGCCAATGTGCGCATGCGTGAAGCCATTTACAATTTTGCCGCAGCAGGGGGCGAAATATATGCCGAATGTGGCGGCTATATGTACCTTTGCACAAACCTTGTGGTCAAAAAAGATGAAAAAGACACCTCATGGCCCATGTGCAATGTCATTGAAGCAACAGCTGTCATGGGCCAAAAAATACGTTCCCTTGGTTATCGACAGATACGCTTGGCAGATCCTTACAGCTCGCCCCTTGGTCTTAGCCAACAGGTTTTTCGTGGGCACGAATTTCATTGGTCAGCCATTACTTTGCACCGCAAATACCCTCCCCTCTACACCATAGAAAATCAAGAAAATGCCCAAGAATGTGGCGTTGTCCATGGCAAGGTTCGGGCAGGTTATGTGCATCTGTATTGGGGGCTTGGTGCGTTTAGCGAACGGGAAAAAGAGGAGCAAACAAGCCATCAACACCTTGACAGCGCAACGCCTTCAAAAGGCTTTTTAGTGCTTATAAACGGCCCTTCAAGCGCAGGAAAAACCACACTTGCAAAAGCCTTACAATCCCTTTGCGCAGAACATGGTTACGCAAGCTTGCACCTTGCCATTGACAGTTTTTTGCAAGGGGCCACAGGATCGCCGGAATCTGTGCTGGCAGGGATTGCCACAACAAAGCTGCCTTTTGTGCAGGCGTTTCATGCAGCCATTGCCGAAGCTGCCAACGCAGGCGCCCTAGTCATAGCAGACCATGTCATCGGTGAAAATCCGGATTGGGTGCCTGAGCTTATGCACCGCCTGAACGATTCCACAAGGCTTGTCTGCGTTCAGGTTCATTGCGCAGAAGAAACCTTGAGGCAACGCGAAGCTGCGCGATCTGACCGTGCTCCCAATTGGCCCCATGCAGAACGGCAAGCCAAAAACATTCATATCCCTTTACCGGAAGAAATCGTGGTAAACACCACAAAAACCTCACCTACAAGCTGCGCTGCTGTGGTGATTGACAGGCTGTTGAAAAAGGGCTGTCTGGGGTGTCAGCAGGACAATTTTAATCGGGTCATGGGGGAAAGACCCCACTCCCCTCTTAAAAGTGTCCGCTTCCTACCATCCAGCCCTTTTTGAACAGCCTGTTCTTGGCGATGTTTGAAAAAGACCTGTCTGCTTTGTTAAGCTTGTTTTTTCTTTCAGCATGGACCGAAGAGTCTATGCCGAAATAAAAAAACTTTGTAATTACACATATTTTTACAATGAGTTATATATAGAGGATAGTATGCACGACAATGCCCATGGCGGACATTTGCAGAATATGGCTGCCATAGCCGGGCGGCCTGCCGCAGAACTGCTTGATTTTAGTGTCAACGTGTGCCCTGAAGGCGCGCCTGCCCCTGTACGCGCTGCCATGTTCAAAGCCATGAACAACCTTGAAGCCTACCCTTCCCCCCATGCTGAAGAACTCACCCTTGCAGCTTCACGCTTTCATGGGCTTGAGCCAGATTCCATTGTTTTTGGCAACGGCAGCAATGAACTTATCCATGCCATGCTTCGCGTCCTTGCAAAACATAACACGCCGCACATCTATATTGTGGAGCCGGCGTTTAGCGAATACGCTTTGGCAGCCACAAGGGAAAATCTGCCTCTATCAAGGATCTGGCAAGGTGCTGGAAAAGGCGCGGATTCACCTGAACTGCCTGTACCGCACAAGGCTATCCCTTTTGAACACATCGTCCAAGGCACAGCGCCTCTTATGCCGCAAAGTGTTGTTTTTTTGGCTAATCCTGCCAATCCCAGCGGTCAGGCTCTGCCTGCAAAAGAGCTTTGCCACATCATGGCCCTGTACCCAAACACCCTTTGGGTCATTGACGAAGCTTTTATTGATTATGTTATGGACGCTGACGCTTCTTTGCTTTGCTCCCCTTTGCCGAAAAATGCCATCGTTTTACGTTCCTTGACCAAATTTTATGCTTTGCCCGGCATACGCCTAGGCTACCTTGTGGGGCCGATTGCTTTTGTCCAGGCAGTACAAAAACAATTGCCAGCTTGGAATATCAATGCCCTTGCCATGGCTGCTGCCTTGACCATTTTTACAGGAAAAGACATGGCACAGGCAGCAAGCATTATTCAAGAAAAAAATGCCAAGCGCAAAGAGCAGCTCCTCACAAAGCTTGCACACATACCTGGGGTTAGAACCATCCCTTCACAGGCCAATTATGTGCTTTTTCGCTGGCCTGTGCCTGTCCCTAACCTTTATACAGCCTTGCTGCAAAACTTTGGCATAGCCATTCGTGATTGCAGCAATTATTACGGCCTTGATGATAACACATGGTTTCGTGTGGCAGTAAGGCCGCAAAAAGATCAAGAACGCCTTCTTGACGCGCTTGGCAGCTTCCTTGGCAAAGCACCTGCTGCACTCAAACAAACACCTGCCCTTATGCTGCAAGGCACGTCATCAGATGCCGGAAAAAGCATTTTGGCCGCTGCTTTTTGCCGTATTTTTCAACAAGACGGCTACCGCGTTGCCCCATTTAAAGCACAAAACATGTCCTTGCATTCCGGCGTGACACTGCTTGGGGAAGAAATGGGGCGTGCTCAAATAGTACAAGCAAAAGCAGCCTGTATTGACCCTGACGCGCGCATGAACCCTGTACTGCTCAAACCCCATTCAGACACAGGTTCGCAAGTTATTGTGTGCGGTAAAGCTGTGGGGCACATGGATGTGCACACCTATTTTGCCTACAAAAAAAACCTTTGGGACACTGTTACCAAAGCCTACGATGCCTTGGCCCAAGACTATGACATTATGGTGCTGGAAGGTGCCGGAAGCCCCGGGGAAATCAACCTCAAAGAGCACGATATTGTCAACATGCGCATGGCTGAACATGCCAACGCGGCTGTCCTGCTTGTGGGAGACATTGACCGCGGTGGTGTGTACGCAAGCTTTCTTGGCACATGGATGACCTTTAGCCCGAACGAGCGGCGCCTTTTGGCAGGCTATATTGTCAATAAATTCCGCGGCAATGCCTCACTCCTTGGGCCTGCTCATGATGCTATGCTGGCCCATACCGATGTTGCCGTTTTGGGTGTTATCCCACATATGAATCGTTTGGACATACCTGACGAAGATATGGCCGGATTTTTTCGCCAAAATACAATGGATATGGGGCCAACACCTGACAATGTTTTAGACATTGCTGTTGTTATGCTACAGCATGTTTCCAATTACACAGACATGACGCCCCTTGCTGCAGAACCTTTCGTGCGCCTTCGCCCTGTACGCCATGCAGAGGAATGGGGAGCCCCCCATGTGGTTATCATACCCGGCTCAAAAAGTGTCGTGAATGACCTTGCACACTTGCGCGCTGTTGGCCTTGCAGACTGTATTGTACGTCATGCGCACGACAATAAATGGGTTCTTGGCATTTGCGGTGGCTTGCAAATGATGGGCCGTGCAATCCACGATCCTTATGGGATTGAATCCGCAAATCCTCATGTTGACGGCCTACAGCTTATGGATTTGTGCTCAAGCTTTGCTAAGGCCAAAACCCTTATCCATGTACCCTTTGTGCAAACGCCCCTAGCTATACCCACAAAAGGCTATGAAATCCATCACGGTGTTACCGAACACGGGCCCACCGCCTTGCCGCTTTTTATGCGTACAAATGAAGAAGGTGATGAAGTTTGCGGCTATGTGACAGGCAGACGGTGGGCTACCTATGTGCACGGCCTTTTTGATGATGATGCGTTTCGCCATGCGTGGATCAACCATGTACGCACAGACCTTGCCCTTGAGCCGGTCCCGCAGGGGACGCAAGGGGCACGCTATGACCTTGATCAAGCCCTTGATCGCTTGGCCGACGTGGTGCGCAATAGTATAGACATGCCCGCTCTGTACGCACGGCTTGGACTCTAGCATGGACAATACCGTCTTTTTTATTCTGCTTTGTCTAGCCCTTTTACCAACGGCTTTACTTTTAGATGTCGTTTTTGGTGAACCACCCCTGCGCATGCATCCCTTATGCTTTATGGGGACGTTTGCCAGTAAGGTAGAAGCCATGCTTAGCGGCACATCGCATGTGCGTTTGCGTGGAAGCTTGGCTGTACTTTTAGTTATCGTGCCCGTTGTTTTAGGGATTGGCCTTGTTGTGCATTGTGGTAGCCTTTGGGGCGGCCACACGCTGTCTTTCGGGCTATGCGCTATTGTTGTATGGTTATGCCTTGCGCCGCGCAGCTTGTCAGAGCATGCTCTAGCTGTGGCTGAGCCTTTACGCAGACAAGACCTTGATAACGCAAGGTGCGCCCTTGCCATGATGGTAGGACGCGATACCAAGAACCTTGACCCCCATGCAACTACCAGAGCTTGCGTGGAATCTGTTGCAGAAAACACCACTGACGGCGTTCTGGCCAGTCTTTTTTGGGCCAGCGTTGGCCTTGTGCTTGGAGGTTTTGCCATGGCTGCGGCCTTTTGCGCTTTGCACCGCATTGCCAATATGCTGGACGCCATGTGGGGCCATAAGAACAGCACGTACATGTACTTTGGTACGGCAGCAGCCCGCCTTGATGATATGCTTGGCTTTATTCCTGCACGCCTTGCCCTACCTTGCGTTGCCTTGGCGTCTTGCCTTATGCCAAAGGCTAAAGCATGGTCTGCCTTGAATGAGGGGTTTACCTATCGCAACGCCCATGCCAGCCCTAATTCTGCTTGGAGCGAAGCTGCCTTTGCAGGGGCCCTTGGTTTACGCCTTGGCGGGCCAGCACTTTATAGCCATGGCCTTGTTGAACATCCTTGGCTTGGCACAGGCAGTCCCTTGGCAGAGGCGCGGCATATTATTTTGGCTGTGCAGCTTATGTGGTACACAAGCCTTGTTTGTACTTTTTTGGCATTAGTCTGTATAGCATGCTTTTTGGGAGTATTTTTGCCATGAATCATATTCATATCCCTGATTTTTCTACACAAGCGGCCCAAAAAGCCAAGGCGCGCCTTGACTCGTTGGCAAAACTGCCGGGTTCCCTCGGTCAATTGGAAGAGCTTTGCGTCCACCTTGCAGGCATCACAGGCAATCCTTCACCAAGCTTTCCGCAAAAAAGCGTGGTGCTTTTTGCCGCTGACCATGACATTGCCTTACAAGGTGTCAGTGCCACGGGACAAGAGGTCACAGCCATTCAGGTGCGCAATTTTACACAAGGCGGAGGAGCCATCAACGCCTTGTGCCGCAATGCAGGAGCTCAGCTTGTTGTGGTGGATGTGGGCATTAAAACATCCCTTGAAGGGCTTTCAAACCTTGTGCAACGAAAGATTGTGTTTGGCGCAAAAGATTTTAGCAAAGGCCCTGCCATGAACCGTGAAGAAGCCCTTGCCTGCCTTCAAGTGGGCATTGATATGGCAAGACAAGAGGCAGAAAAGGGCGTAACCTTGTTGGCTGCCGGTGAAATGGGCATTGGCAACACGTCACCATCATCAGCCATTGCTGCTGTTTTGACCGGGTTACCTGTTAAAGCTGTCACAGGCATGGGGTCCGGACTTACGTCTGACATGCTGCGCCTAAAAACACGGCTTATCACTGAAGGTATTGCCTTAAACAACCCCAACCCTAAAGATCCTGTGGATGTTTTAGCCAAAGTGGGTGGCCCTGAAATTGGCGCCATGGCAGGGCTTATGCTTGGCGGAGCGGCGTTGCGGATTCCCGTGCTTGTGGATGGGTTCATTGCAGGAGCTGCCGCAACCCTTGCTGTGGCACTTTTCCCCAAGGTACGGCCCTTTTTGCTAGGTTCGCATCTTTCAAAGGAACCAGGGCATTCGTTACTTATGCAACATCTTGGCATGACAACGTATCTTGATTTTGGCATGCGCCTTGGCGAAGGGACAGGTGCAGCTCTTATGTTTCCCCTTGTGGATGCAAGCGTGCGTGTCCTTCATGAAATGGTCACCTTACAGGATCTGGACATCCATATGGAGTCATAAAGCATGAAGTTGTGCTCAGCCATACGCTTTTTTACCCGCCTGCCTGTAGGCAAAGCAAAGCCTTGCATGCACCATGAGTCCTTGCAAAATCTCGTGCCGTATTTGCCTTTTGTGGGGCTTATATTGGGCACAATTTTGGCCCTAGCTCTTGCACTTGCAAGCTTGATCACACCGCCCCTTTTGTGTGGGGTTTTGGGCTGTGCTGTGCTAACACTGTGTACAGGCGGGCTTCACCTTGATGGCGTAGCTGATTGCGCTGACGCCTTGATTGCAGAAACAACACCCTCTCACCGACTTGAAATCATGAAGGATCCACAACTTGGAACCTTTGGAGCCCTCGCCCTTTTCATGGTGCTTAGCGGTAAAGTGGCAGCCTTTGCCGCCCTAGCTGAACACGCACAAACAACGGATAACAGGTTTTTTGTTCTTATTTTGGCAGCTTGCATTGTGCCTGTGCTTTCGCGCTGTACGGTCTTTGTGGCTTTTTCCTACCCTTTGGCTAGGCCAAATGGACTTGGAAGCCTTTTGTGCCAAGGTGTTACAGTACGGCAAAAACGGTTTGCCTTGGGATGCGGCATGATCCTTGCCCTTAGCTATGGTATCCATGGTTTGCTTGTATTCATGGGTATGGTTCTTGTTGCTGTTGCGGTTACGCGCTTTGCGGTTTCGCGCCTTGGCGGCATCACAGGAGATGTGTTTGGCGGTGTTATCGAAGTGACTGAAACCATAGGGTTTATGGCATGGTGTATCAACCTCTAACACAACCCAAACAAGCAAAAACCTTTAGCCTGCCACAGCTTCGCCTTGGCAGTACCAGTTTTGTGACCCACCAAGACTATGTGAACGGTGTGCGCTATGCCGCCAAACATTGCGCTGACGTGGCCCTTTTGCTCAATTGTGTAGGAGCAAAGGGTGAATGGCTCATCAAAAAACAAGAAGTCTTGGACATTGCTGCCATTCTTAAGCATGAAGGGGCAAGCCTTCATGTGCACCTGCCCACAGAAGCCCACTTTGATACAAAAAACGACGCGACCATGGTTTACGATCGTGTACTCATGGCCCTAGATCGAGTGGCACTGCTTCACGCACACAGCTTTGTTTTGCATATTGAAATGCCGTCGCTACGGTATACAAAAAAACAACCTTCAGCACAGCAAATCGAGTATATCCATGTAGTATTGCAAGACATAGCACGCAACATGCAATCCCCCGATCAATTGGCTGTTGAAAATATCGAAGGCTATCCCACCTCCTTTTGGGATGATTTTTTTGACCAGCAACCCTATTCGCGCTGCCTTGATGTGGGCCATATCTGGAAAGACGGCCTAAACCCTGCCCCTGTGCTTGAAAACTGGTTTGAACGTGTGCGCATCATCCATTTGCACGGGCTTGCAGCTATGCCCACCGCTGCTTTTAAACAGTCGATCAAAGACCATGTAAGCCTAGCCCAAATGCCTGAACCGTGGATTGATGACATCATGCATCCGCTTTGGCGCAAACAATTTAGCGGTGTGCTGTGCCTTGAAGTGTTTGACCCCAAGCACCTTGCCCTGTCGCATGAAATACTATGGCAGTCATGGCTGCGCTATGAAGCCTTAACAACAAATCATAATCATCTGTAAATACAAAGTACTTTTTTTCTTGTGGGTTCTCTTTTTTATAAAAAAAGACCGTGTGAAAAAAAACGCTTGACATAGTTCAATTAATGTTGAACTATTGACCAATGGAAACGAAACATGCTTGCAAAATTTTTGAAGCCCTGTCTTCTGATGTGCGCCTTTATATTTTCCGCTTGCTTGTGGAATCTGCACCGGAGGGGCTTGTGGCGAACGCCATTGCAAAGCATTTGGGGATACCTTCCACTAATTTGTCTTTTCATTTAAAAGCCCTTGTCCAAAGCGGCTTGGCTGATGTGGAAAAAGAAGGGCGTTTCATGCGCTATAAAGCAAATATTCCCTTGATGCTTAGCACGGTGGCATTTTTGACCGATAAATGCTGCTCGGGCAACCCTGAACAGTGTTTACAGTACAGGCGCGAAAGTTCTGTAAATCTTGAACTTTTACCTAAAAGAACTGTTGGCTAATACAAAAGTTTTTTTTGGGCCAACACATCAACACTTCAACAACTATCAAACAAACAGATCAAGCAGAGTATCCCATGAACATTCTTTTTCTTTGTACCGGCAATTCATGCCGCTCTATCATAGCAGAGGCAGTGTTAAGACATATGGCCCCTAAGGGCATACTTGGGCAAAGCGCGGGCAGTGACCCTGTGGGCTATGTCCATCCTTTAGCATTGGCTGTGCTGCAAAAAAACAACATCCCCACTGAAAACTTTTCTAGTAAATCATTACAAGACCTCACCCACACGCCTGACATTGTCATCACGCTTTGTGCTGATGCTGCAGCGTGCCCCGTATATTTTGGCAACGCGATCCACAGCCATTGGACAATGCCCGATCCTGCCAGAATACAAGGGGATGAAGACACTGTTTTGGCGGCATTTACGCACACTTTGAATACCTTACAACAACGACTTGGCCTCTTTGCTGCATTGCCTTTTGCCAAACTAAAACACAACAAAGAAGCCTTGCAACAGACCCTAGACACCATAGGCACACAGCAATAAAGGAAGCTATCATGTCCATTCAAACTGAAAATCCCAACGGAAATGCCCCCATGGGCGGTGCAGGTGTTGCCCCCACAAACAACAATGCATGGAATACAAAGTATTTTGCTACCATCGCGGTATTGGCTACTGTCTGGTGGTTTGTATATTCGTCGCTTTTAGGCGCGTCTCATTGGCTGGTTTTTGACATCATGGGCTTTAGCGTAGGCTCCCACGCCGGGGCTGCCGTAGAATTTTTTATCTATGACACCATAAAAATTCTCATGCTGCTTCTGGCGTTAATCTATGGCATTGGGTGGATTCGGGCGTCGCTCAATACTGAAAGGGTGCGTGATTATTTGGCAGGCAAGGGCCGCGGTATCGGCTATGCTCTTGGAGCCATCTTTGGTTCCATAACGCCCTTTTGCTCTTGTTCAAGCATCCCTTTATTCCTTGGCTTTACCACAGCGCGTATTCCCATTGGGATCACCATGTCCTTTCTTATCACTTCACCGCTCATCAATCAGATTGCCGTGGTCATGCTTTGGGGGCTTTTAGGCTGGAAATTCACCTTAATATATATCGCAGTGGGTTTGATTGCTGGAATGATCGGCGGACTTTTTATGGATACCATCAAGGCTGAACGCTGGTTACAACCCTTTGTCAAAGAAGCGTTAGAACATGCCCCTGCCACACACCAAGTCAATGCGCAGGGCAAGCCGGAAAGGCTCAGCGTCAAGCAACGCCATACCTTTGCCTACGGTGAAATGCGCGACATTTTTAAGCGCGTTTGGAAATGGGTTTTCATTGGTGTGGGTATTGGGGCAGCTCTGCATGGTTTTGTGCCGGATAATTGGTTTGAACAAAATCTTGGTGCCGGTGAATGGTGGACTGTGCCAGCGGCTGTTTTGGTAGGCATTCCATTATATTCAAACGTGACTGGCATTATTCCCATCATGCAAAGCCTTATCATAAAAGGCTTGCCCATTGGCACCACCTTAGCTTTTTGCATGAGCGCGGTAGCTGCCAGTATTCCAGAGGTCATGTTGCTGCGCCAGATCATGACCATCAAATTGCAAGCTGCTTTTATTGGTTATATTTGGGTTATTTTGACATTGGCAGGCTGGCTTTTCAATGCCATAGGACCGTACCTTAAATAATATGTAAGCGCGAACGTACACAAAGGACAAACTTTACCAAAAAAAGTGCCTCTTTGGTAAAGATACAATAGGCATATTCTATTCAACAACCCATCGCATGTCGATGCAAAAGGAGAAGCTATGAACGTTAAAGTATTTGGCCCAGGTTGCGCAAAATGCACCGAAGTTGAAGTTATGGCAAAAAAGCTGGTAGAAGAAAACAACATCAATGCCACTGTGGAAAAGGTTACAGATTTAAAAGAAATGATGCGTTTTGGCATCCTTGCCACTCCTGCTGTGGCTGTGAATGATGTGGTCAAATGCACAGGGCGCGTTCCAACAGCTGCTGAAATGACAGAATGGCTAAGCCCTGTTTGTTCATGCGGCGGCAAGTGCTAGTAACCTTTTAGTACATGCAAAAAGGGGAAGCCTTGCATTGTTTCCCCTTTTTTTCAAAGGGCAACTCGACACATGCTTTTTGCCCTTTTTTTACGGACTAACGAAAGCAGCGTATTTTTAACCGTACACTGCCCAAAATACTATTTCGGAATTGTTATGGAAACACAAAAACCACAAGACATCGGTTTTTTTGAAAAATATTTAACCGTTTGGGTCATCCTTTGTATGATCATTGGGGTTGCAATCGGAACATTTTTACCCATTATCCCCGAAACGCTCAATTCGTTTGAATTTGCCAATGTATCCATTCCCATAGCCATACTGATCTGGCTGATGATTTACCCCATGATGCTGAAAGTGGATTTTCAAAGCATCAAAAACGTGGGCAAAAACCCCAAAGGGCTTTTTGTAACATGGGTAACAAATTGGCTCATAAAGCCCTTTACCATGTTTGCCATAGCTTGGTTTTTCTTTTTTGTGGTTTTTAAAAATCTTATTCCATTGGATCTGGCAACCGAATATCTTGCAGGAGCTGTGCTTTTGGGTGCTGCACCTTGTACGGCCATGGTCTTTGTGTGGAGCCATTTAACAAAGGGCGATCCTGCCTACACCGTGGTGCAAGTTGCCACAAACGACCTTATTATTTTAGTTGCCTTTACACCAATTGTGGCCTTTTTGCTTGGCGTTAGCGGCATAGCCGTTCCGTGGGACACCTTGATACTTTCTGTTGTGGTCTTTGTTGTCATTCCCCTTACAGGGGGCATTGTAACGCGAACGATTGTAACAAAAAAGAAAGGCCTTGCGTATTTTGAAAACGAGTTCATTCCAAAATTTGGAAACGTCACCATAGCCGGACTCCTGCTTACCCTTACCATTATCTTTTCCACTCAAGGGGACGTTATTGTACAAACACCGCTCCATATTGCGCTTATCGCAGTGCCCCTGATCATTCAAACCGTCTTCATTTTTGCCGTTGCCTATTTTGCAGCAAAATGGCTCAAATTGCCGCACAATATCGCAGCACCTGCCGGTATGATCGGCGCGTCAAACTTTTTTGAGCTCTCTGTGGCGGTGGCCATAGCCATTTTTAAGGCAGACAGCCCTGTGGCTCTTGCAACCATTGTAGGAGTACTTGTTGAAGTGCCTGTCATGCTCATGCTGGTTCGCTTTGCCAACAATACAAGGCACTGGTTTGACCAGTCAAAAACAAGCGCCTAAAACAATGTTTACGTAAGTGCAGTACAGCACACATAAAAAGGCCCTAAAAGCATACCTTGCTTTTGGGGCTTTTTTATGTGCTTAGCTAAGAATTTTTCTATGTTTTTAAAATTGACAATCAACATCATCTGTTCTATTTTGAAAAAAGTCTTCGTAGCCTTTGCGGGCTATATTTTTTGTGCAACACGCAACAACCCAATATCATGGTATAAATGGAGTCAATATGACAAAAACCTTAGCCCAAGGCGAACTCCATACAGAATACAGCATAACGGGTATTCATACCCCGGGCGATGAAGAAATGGAGAGCTTTTTATTTTCGCTAGGTTGTTATGCAGGCCAAAAAGTAACCATTGTATCACAGCTTAACCGCAATTTTGTTATCATTATTAAAGATGCCAGATACAGCATTGATGAAAGCTTGGCCCGAGCCATCTTGATTTAAGCTGAAATTATATTAGGAGAATACGGAATGAGGATCGCACTTGCAGGAAATCCCAACAGTGGCAAAACCACATTGTTTAATGCCATTACGGGTAAAGTTGAAAAGGTCGGCAACTGGGCCGGAGTTACGGTTGAAAAAAAAGAAGGAAGCATCAAGCAGCACTTTCTAAACGGTTCAGATTCTATGGTTGTTGTGGATTTACCCGGTGCGTATTCCATGTCTCCGTTCACCTCTGAAGAAAACATTACTCGCACATTTGTACAGGACGAAAATCCTGAAGCCATTATCAATATTGTTGACGCTACCAATTTAAGCCGTAGCCTTTTTTTCACCACCCAACTTTTAGAGGTGGGCGTGCCGGTTATTGTGGCCTTAAACAAAAGCGACCTTAACCTTAAGAAAAACATAACCATTGATCTAAAAAAGCTGTCCGAAAAGCTAGGTTGTCCTGTTGTTAGCACCACTGCTACCAAAAGCAATGACAATGGTTTACAAGAACTGATCTCTGCGGTCATCTCTGCAAAAGGAAAAGAGCAAACAGCTCCTTTCAGACAAGAGGCACAGATTACGAACAAAGAAGATGCCAAGACGTACGACCTTGCGCGTTATGAATTTGTAAACGCCATTGTTGCTGAAGTGGAACAGCGCAAGCAGGCCTATAATAAAAAGTCCATGCAAGATACTGCGGATCAGCTTTTGGCCAATAAATACCTTGGCATCCCGATTTTTGCTCTTGTTATGTGGGCGGTCTTTTATATTTCCCAAACAACCCTTGGAACCTTCATTGCCGATTTCTTAGTCGGGTATATTGATATGTTTTATGAATGGGCAGGAGAGGCCCTAGGAGAAGGGGTGTCTCCCTTTGCTGAGGCTCTTTTGCTAGACGGTATCATTGGTGGTGTGGGTGCTGTTGTAGGCTTCTTACCGCTTATTATGGTTATGTTTTTCTTGCTCGCACTTTTAGAAGATTGCGGCTACATGGCTCGCGTGGCAGTGGTTATGGATCGCTATATGCAAGTTGTCGGCCTTTCCGGCAAGTCCATCATCCCTATGATTATTGGCACAGGCTGCGCCATTCCAGGCGTTATGGCCACACGCACCATCAGAAACGAACGCCAACGCAGAACCACAGCCATGCTGACCCCTTTTATGCCATGCGGAGCTAAACTTCCGGTTATTGCCCTTTTTGCAGGTGTGTTTTTTGCCGATCAACCTTGGGTTGGTACATCCATGTACTTTATGGGCATTGGCCTTATTGTGCTTGGTGCGTTTTTGATCAAACGTATTTCCGGACACAGGGATGCGCAGACCTTCTTTATTATGGAGCTGCCTGAGTATCAATTCCCAAGCATTGGACGTGCACTTGTATCTATGTTTGCACGGGGCAAAGCCTTTCTTATTAAAGCTGCTACAGTAATCCTTGTATGTAATGCCTTAGTGCACATCATGCAAACATTTGACTGGTCATTTAGTGTGGTTGCTGAAGGAGCTGAAGGCACAAGCATCCTTGCTTCTGTGGCAGGGCCCTTTGCCTTGGTATTGTTGCCACTTGGTTTTGGAGTATGGCAGCTTGCAGCAGCAGCCATCACCGGATTTATTGCTAAAGAAAATGTAGTGGGCACCTTAGCCGTGGTCTATGGTATTACGAACTTTATTGACACAGAAGAACTTGCCCTTATGGACGGCGCAACAACTGTCGCACAAACCATGGGCATGACACAAGTTGCAGCGTTAGCATACCTTATGTTCAACCTGTTTACTCCGCCTTGCTTTGCAGCCATTGGTGCCATGAACGCTGAGATGGAAAATAAAAAATGGCTCTTTGCCGGCATAGGCTTACAATTTGGAACGGCCTTTGTAGTGTCGTTCTTCATCTATCAAGTAGGCACGCTACTTACCTTAGGAACTGTTGGAACAGCCTTTATTCCTGGCCTTATCGTAGTTGCTGCATTGCTTGGCTACTTAGGTTATTTGGTCAAAAAAGGCGATGTCGCCTCTGCTCAAGCATACAAGGCAGCAGTTGCGCAATAAAAAATAGCGCTTCATCTATCCTCCCCAAGGCTTAGTTCGTTGTGGGGAGGGTAGCATGCAGCAGACTGTTAAAAGGGTTACAACATGAACGAATTCATTATTTGGGCAATCATCCTTGGCATTTTAGGTTCAGCTATTGGGTATATTATTGCCCAAAAACGAAAGGGTGTGAAATGCGTTGGCTGCGCGTCAGAAGCGTCCTGTGCTTGCCAAAAAGAATCAGAGCATAAATGCGCTTGCCAAATACATTCTTCATAAAAACATAGTTGTTAAGGACAATACCTGCAACAAAAAAGCCCTTATGTTTTACCATAAGGGCTTTTTTTGTTGCAATGCTCTATAAAACGAGAGTTTTTATACTTCACTGACGCCTTTATACAAATTCCGCAAAACTCTGCAGTACCTATGCGTACAACTAAAATTTGCGCTGCATCCTATCGCGCACGATGATGGCAACCAAATTCATACCAAGCACCAGCACCAATAAAACAAGGGCTGTTCCATACTGCAAAGGACGTGTAGCCTCAATGTCTGTACCTGCCGTGGCTAATACATACATGTGATAAGGCAAAGCCATAACGGCACTAAAGGGCGAATCGGGCATTTTAGGTGTGTAAAAAACGGCTGCTGTAAACATGATGGCTGCTGTTTCTCCTGCAGCGCGTGCAAGGCCCAAAATACCGCCTGTCAACATGCCCGGCAAAGCCCCTGGGATAACAACACTAATAATGGTACGGCTTTTTGTGGCACCAAGGGCCAAAGAGGCTTCACGCCAAGCATCAGGAACCTGACGCAAGGCTTCTTCTGCGGTATTGATAATAACCGGCAAGGTAAGTACCGCAAGGGTAAGTATGCCGGCCATAAGGCTGACCCCCATGCCCAAAAACGTTACAAAAAACGCCAAACCAAAAAGGCCAAAAATGACCGAGGGAACCCCTGCAAGGTTGCTAACAGCAAGGCGAATAAGCCGTGAAAATGTTTCTGTGCGCATGGATTTATATTCGTGCAAGTACACGGCTGAAGCAACACCCACAGGAAAAGCAATAACCATAGCACCTAGGGCCAGCAAAAGAGTTCCTACGATACATGGCAAAATACCGCCTGCTGTCATCATCCTGCGCGGAGGTTCGGATAAAAATTCCCAAGAAATGGCGGGAAGCCCATTCCATACAAGAAAGGTACATATGCCAATTAAAGCGATGATATTGATAACAGCCGCTGCTCGTAAAAGGCCAAAAAAGGTACGTTCCGTAACATTGCGTGACATGAAAAACTCCATATAATATACGCTCGTTTTTTCAAGCGTTAAACGTCGTTATAGACCTGAAGAGCCGGTCTGCTTATGCTTTTCCGCGATTCTAAAAGCCACCACATTGAACAGCAACGTGAACAAAAAAAGCACAAGGCCTGTGGCAAACAGCGCATAGTAATGCTCGCCCCTAAAAGGGGCTTCGGCCATTTCTGCTGCAATGGATGCAGGCATGGGCCTGACAGGGTCAAAAATGGAGGTGGGAATCATGGCAGCACCGCCTGCCACCATGAGCACAACCATGGTTTCGCCAATGGCCCTTGACATGCCAAGCATGATGGCTGTGCCTATTCCTGAAAGAGCCGCCGGAAAAACCACGCGTAAAAGCGTTTCACAACGCGTTGCGCCAAGGGCAAGGGATGCTTCACGCAAACTTCTTGGCACGGCATAAATGGCGTCTTCGGCAACAGAACATATGGTTGGTACGCTCATAAAGGCTAACATAAGCGCGGCATTAAAAAGATTAAGCCCCGTAGCAATGCCAAGGCTGTCTTGCAGTGCCGGCGCCACAATAATCATGCCAAAAAAACCAATGACCACCGAAGGCAAGGCAGCTAAAAGTTCAATGAAGGGCTTGATCAAGCGCCTGGTAAAACCATTTGCTATTTCAGCAAGATAGGCAGCAGTCATAACACCTAAAGGCACAGCAATAACAGAGGCTAAAATCGTTACGGCCAAAGACCCCACAATAAGCGGGAAGATGCCAAATTCCGGTGGTTCTGCTGTGGGATACCAAAACTCACCGAACAAAAAATCCGTGACCGAATAAAAAGAAAATAGAGGTAGCCCCTCCATTACCAAAAAAAACATAATGCCGCCAAGGGCAGCTAAAGCCACCATGGCAACGGACATTAAACACCAACGAATATACGTATCATTGCGATGACTGCGTGACATGTCAAATCCTTGAGGTTATAACCTCGCTCTCGTATCTTAACCAATAGCTTTCAAAGCCGCTTCCACTAAAAAACCATCCCGTGAAGGGCAAACATCCTAAGGCTGCTTCTAGATAAAGAACTTTTACTCTTTTGGCAATATGGAAAATATTTTTTATGCATTGCCTCTATTTTTGAGAGCTTTGCACGATTATTTTCAAGTATTATTCACCGTTAAAGCTAGAAAATTGTTCCACCACCTAAAAACAGAGCCAAGAGCAAAAAATTTAAAAATCAAACACTTAACTAAAAAAATGTAACTAGCCCAACTCTTGTTTTTACGACATCTAGCCAAAAGCATACGTTGTGTGACGAGATGTATTTTTATCTATTTTATAGACGATTCCTTATACAGGTTTTTATGGACCTGTATAAGGAATACATCTTGCTTTAAGGCAGTGCCATACAAATTGCATGGCTACACAGTATAGTTAATTTACTGATTGATCGGTACAAAACCCACATCAAGCACGGCTTTTTGGCCTTTTTTGGGGTCAAGCAGGAAGGTAATAAAGGCTTCAACAGCACCAGTTGGTTTGCCGTTGGTGAAGATATAAAGCTCACGAGCAAGGGGCCATTCTCTTTTCATGGCAGATTCAGCAGTAGCTTGCAAGCCGTCAATGGTAAGGCCTTTGATCAGCGGATTCATATAACCAATACCAATGTAGCCAATGGCGTTCTGGTTTTTAGAAACAGCCTGCACAGCGGCTCCGCTGGAAGCTTGCAATAAGGCAGCAGGCTTCACTTTTTCCTTCTTCATGACCAAATCTTCCCAGGTTTCATATGTACCTGAGGAGGTGTCACGGGAAATGACGACGATCTCAGCGTCTTTACCGCCAACGTCCTTCCAGTTGGTGATGCGTCCGGCATAAATATCTTTAAGCTGGGTAAGGGACAAACTATCTACATCGTTTTTGGGATGCACGATGGGCACCAAGGCGTCAAGGCCCACAGCAAAACGCTCGGGAAATACTTTTTTGGCTTTGGCCCTTTCAAGTTCATTAGCTTTAATGTCGCGCGAAGCCATGGCAACGGTTGTAAAACCATCAATAAGAGCTTTAATCCCGTTACCGGATCCACCACCGGCAATGGCAATGCTCACATTGGGATTGGCAGCCATATAGGCTTCTGAAGCTTTTTGCATAATAGGCAGAACCGTAGTGGAACCATTCACCATAATTTCTTCGGAAGCCTTAACACTTAAAGGCGCAGCCATGGCAACACAAAGACCAAAGGCAATAGAGGCAAGTTTCTTCACAGTAATCATGTAAAACTCCTTGATATGTTCTAAAAAGTATGTTTGCTGTCATAAGCAGACGTGAACAAACTATCTTGTCTATGTGTCGTTTGTGTGACATGAACATCAAGTGTCGGTGACGTTTTAAGATTGTCTGTCACAAAATTGTCATACTACGTTCGCGTATTCGTCACGCTGTCACGCTACATTGCTGCAAGCCATGTATATTACTATGTCTATGGAAGGAGCTTAGTTATGCAGCCTGAGGGTCAAACCATTCTTGTGATTGAAGATGAAGGCGACATTCGCGAACTTTTAGCGTTCAATCTTGAACGTGACGGCTACCATGTGATTGAAGCTGGCGACGGACTGGAAGGGCTAGCCCTTGCCCGTTCTAAACATCCAGACCTTATTGTCCTTGACATCATGCTGCCCGGGATGAATGGCTTTACTGTTTGTCGTGAACTTGAAAAATCTTCTGAAACTGTAAACATCCCCATTATTATCCTAACAGCACGCGGCGAAACCGTTGACCGTATTTTAGGCCTTGAGCTTGGCGCGGATGATTATTTGCTCAAACCCTTCAACGTGCGCGAGCTCCTTTTACGCATTAAAGCCATTTTACGCCGCCAGCATCACACGCAAGAAAACGACGTGCGTACTCACCGTGGTGTACGCATCGATAACGCTGCACATAAAGTGTCTGTTCATGGAGAATACGTGGATTTGACCGCCACAGAATTTCGCCTGCTTGACGATTTGCTTGCACACCCTGGGCGTGTGCGGACTCGAGAGGATCTGTTGGCAAGTGTGTGGGGGTACCAATTTGACGGCTATGCCCGCACTGTCGATACCCATGTACGCAGGCTCAGAAGCAAACTTGGTGAAGCGGCAAGCATTGTCGAAACCGTGCGCGGCGTTGGCTACCGCTGCAAGGAGTAACCATGCATATGCTGCGACTTCGCTATCGGATGCTTGGTGCGTTTTTACTGGTCATTGTTATCAGTATCACGTTTCCCCTTCTGTACGCGCGTCATATCATTTTTGAAAACAGCTTGACAGAAGTCACTGACATGGCTTTTCGCGAAGCACAAACCATAAGCGCGTACCTTGTTGACAATAAAGAAACAACCGTTGAAAACCTTAACAAAACGCTGCATCGCCTTAGCTCCATCCTCAAAAGCCGAATAACCGTTATCAGTAATGACGGAACGGTGCTTGCTGATTCTGCCCTTTCAACAGAAGAGGTGCAGCTTATAGACAACCACGGCGACCGGATAGAAATTGTCGAGGCACGCACCAAAAAATTGGGAAATAGCGTGCGCGCAAGCACAACCCTTGGTGGGACGAGCGAGTATATTTATGCTGCGGTGCAATACAGCGGCAATGGTTCGCTTCCTGCTGGCTTTGTACGCGTTTCCATGTCCATTTCTAACGTGCTTGAACGAAACGCCTATTGGGGGCCATGGGTAGGGGTTGCCCTTTTTGCAGCACTTTTGGCCATGCTTTTGGCCTATGGTTTATCGTCTCGCATGGAGGCTTCGCTCAAATCCATCATCCGAGTAGTGGAAGGCGTTGCTGCCGGCGGAGAAGTACGAAAACGCCTGCACGTTGTCCCTAGTCGCGAATTTCGTGCGCTTGCAAGAGCGGTCAACGATATGGCTGACAGAATTGAAGACAATATTGCCACTATTGAAGATCAAACAGCACAATTTTCTGCCATCCTTGACACCATGACTGAAGGGGTGCTTGTACTCAACAGCGAAGGACGAATCCGCCTTGCCAACACAGCCCTCTATAAACTTTTTCCCAACATTGCAGAAGGCAAACTCCCCGTGGAAGCAATCCCCGTAGCAGAATTGCAAGAAGCCTTTGACAATCTATACGCATCCGACACAGAACACGCACACTTTCAAATAGAACCACAAAAAGGTATGATCTTGAATGTAAGCCTTGCCTGTCCGCGCTCTGATCAAAAACCGCTCATGGCAGTGGCTGTTTTTCACGATGTGAGTGAGCTTGTACACCTTATGCGCATGCGCAGGGACTTTGTGGCCAATGTATCCCATGAACTGCGCACGCCCCTTACAGCCATACAAGGCTATGCGGAAACCCTTTTGGGACTAGATCCGGAAGACAGAAGCACGCACCAACGCTTTTTGGAAACAATTTGTCGCCATACCGGATATATGAGCCGTATTGTGGAAGACTTATTAGCCCTTTCACGGATTGAAAGTGGGGCTGTCCCCATGAATATGACAAACGTAAATGTGGCAGACTTTATCGAAAGCTGTAGCGTACAAAGTCGCCCCTTATGCACGGATAAACAACAACATCTCGTGCTCCAAGCAGACCCTAAATTACAGGTTGCCATGGACCCCCATTTTATGGGACAAGTACTACGTAACCTGTTTGAAAATGCCTGCCGGCATGCACCTGAAAACAGCACCATTGCAGCTAAGGCTTGGCAGGAAAAAAACAACATCGTATTTGAGGTTCAAGACGAAGGCCCAGGCATACCAAAAAGCGAACAAATACGTGTATTTGAACGCTTTTACAGGGTAGACAAGCATCGTGGCCCCTCACGAAACGGTACAGCGACAACAGGACTTGGCCTTGCCATATGTAAACATATTGTGGAACGCCACAAAGGCCGTATTTGGGTTGAAGAAAGCCCAAAAGGTGCGTGCTTTCGCTTTATGATTCCCTACAAATCCGTTTCTTCTTCTGAACCTCTTACAACAAACAAGGACAAGACTCATGAGTGAAGCTAGCCAGACACACATCAAAATGTCGGCGGACAATGTCAACTTTTTTTATGGCCAAAGCCAAGCCCTGTACGACGTGTCACTGCATTTTCCAAACAATCAGGTAACAGCCCTTATCGGCCCTTCAGGCTGCGGAAAAAGTACGTTTTTGCGTTGCTTAAACCGCATGAACGACCTTATTCCGGGCACACGCACTGAAGGATTGATCTGCCTTGACGGGCACGATATCAATGCAACAGGTACAGATGTTGTGGATGTGCGTCGCCGTGTGGGCATGGTTTTTCAAAAACCTAATCCGTTCCCCAAAACGATTTTTGAAAATGTAGCCTATGGCCTTCGCGTCAATGGCATGAAAAACGAATCAGAAATCGCCGACAGAGTGGAAGCCAGTCTTAAACGCGCTGCCATGTTTGAAGAGGTTAAAGATCGTCTGCATACTTCTGCCCTTGGGCTATCCGGCGGACAACAGCAACGCCTTTGTATTGCAAGGGCCCTGGCTGTGGAGCCTGAAACTCTACTCATGGACGAACCTGCCAGTGCACTTGACCCCATAGCCACTCAGCGTATAGAAGAAAGTATATTTGAGCTTAAAAGTCAGTTGTGCATCGTTATTGTGACCCACAATATGCAACAGGCTGCGCGCGTGTCTGACAGAACAGCCTTTTTTTACATGGGAAAGCTCATTGAGTGTGGAGAAACCCAATCTTTGTTCACAAGGCCGCAGCTGCAACAGACCGAAGACTATATCACCGGTCGCTTCGGCTAGTTCATATAAGCGACTATCCAAGGCGATCTACAAAAGGCAACATACAGCATTGTAACCATATTTTTCAATTCCAGGTAAAAGGACAGTATATATGAATTCACAAGAAAACTATCTGCATCAGCTTGTGGACAAGCTTCGCACGCAACTTCTCATCATGGGCGTAAAAACACACAAAGCGCTTGAGGATGCCGTGCGTGCCATTAAGCAACGTGACCCTGACATCGCTCGCATGGTGCGAGAAGGTGATGAGGCCATTGACACGTTGGAAAACGAAATCGATGAAGCTTCGCTGAATATTCTTATTCGCAGCCAGCCTGTAGCCAAAGATTTACGTATCATCATGACCGCTGTTCGTATGGTTTTAGACCTTGAGCGTATTGGTGATGAGGCTGTAAATATTGCCGACCAAGTGACACTCATGAAGGATATGAATGTTACATCTGTAGATACAGAACTTACCATGTTGGGACAGCGCAGTATCAAAATGCTTGATGATGCCTTGCAAGCCTTTAAAGACGGCAATTCAGAATTGGCACTTGAGGTCAGTCGCTACGATGTAGAAACAGCTGAAATCATGGCCAAAGTGTATCACAATATCATGGACCAAGTACAAAGCGGCGCTATGACACCTTGGGCTTCCATGCACATTATTTTTATCATTCGCTCCCTTGACCGTATCTTTAGACGGGCAGAAAACATTGCCGAGCATGCCTATTTTATGGTGGAAGGCGTCAGCTTAAAACACCAACAACGCTAGTAACAATAAAAAAGCCTATCCTTACGCTTTGTTCAGTCTTTATTGTTCAAAAACCTAAATCATTGCAAAAAAATACGGCGCAACATTGTTGCGCCGTGATTTTTTTTCAAAAACTACACATGGAATGCTACAAAACCCTGTGCAGTATAAAGAATATACGGTATGATTTTGACTAAAAAATAGAAAACCTTTTATACTAAGTAAAACAAGACGAGTGCTACGGCCTACGGCCTACTGCGTGCGCCATTGTTTTTGTACTTGACGAGGCCTTACCAAAGGAGGCTGCTGTTCTGTGTGTTCACGCTCTTTTTCAGTTGTCATGCTCATGCGTAAATCCTCTTCAGCAAGTGCATCAGACACGGTTCGGTTCAAATAACGACCGCGCGTGTCCTGTTCAACCTCAAAGCCCTGTTGCCTATTGATCAATGCGGCGGCCCCGAATTTTTCTTCAGGTTCCCACTCAAACATGACCGCTGTGCCAAAGCACGAAAAATATTTACTGCCATCTGGATGAAAAGCCACGTTTTCAGAATATCCTATAATAGCATGGGCCCCTTTATTAACCGCACGAGCTGCCATACCAAAAAAGGCTTCATCTGAATCATAGCCACGGCTACAAACAAGGCCAAGCACCTTGGCAATCTGCCGCCCTTCCACATGGTCTACTGTAACAACGGGGAATTTTCCGCTTAGAAACAGCTTCTTCACCTGTGTTACTCGTTCATCAACCTGTGACGATTCAGGCTTGCGCTTTTTTTTGTCATTTCCACCAAGTAAAAAAAACATGGCGTACCTCCTGTATATTCATTGTTCCTTTTTATTCAAAATTCAGACCAAAACATTTTTTTACTTATATTTTACTATATTGCAGTTTCTTAAGGAAATTTTATCCCCCAGCACGGCATTTTTCTGACAAAAAAATATCTGTACAACTAAGGATGTCGTTCTTATTTTTTTCACTTAGTAAATTTTTTCCACAAAATAGGCTGTTCAAATCTTCCTTTTTGTGATAGTATTATTTCGCACGTAAGTCATTTTACGTTTTTTGCATAAAAAACAGTGTGTTATACTAACATGACACATAATACCCCCTGTTTTTTTCTAAGGAGTTTACCGATGAGTCAAAAAATGAAAACCATGGACGGCAACACCGCCACAACCCATATTGCTTATGCCTTAAGTGATGTAGCAGCCATTTATCCAATCACCCCTTCCTCAAACATGGGGGAAGAAGCTGATGAATGGGCTGCTAAAGGCCAAAAAAACCTTATGGATCAAATCGTAACTGTCAAAGAGATGCAATCTGAGGCAGGCGCAGCAGGGGCTGTTCACGGCTCGTTGGCTGCAGGGGCACTTACCACCACATTCACAGCCTCACAAGGGTTGCTCCTTATGATCCCCAACATGTATAAAATTGCCGGCGAACTCTTGCCCGGTGTTTTCCACGTGTCGGCTAGGGCTTTGGCTTCCCACGCGCTTTCCATTTTTGGCGATCACCAAGATGTCATGGCAGCACGCCAAACAGGCTTTGCCTTTTTATGCTCAAGCTCCGTACAAGAATGTATGGACCTTGCCCTTGTGGCGCACCTTGCCTCCATTGAAAGCTCTGTGCCTTTCTGTCATTTTTTTGATGGTTTTCGTACTTCCCACGAATTGCAAAAAATCAACGTCATTGATTATGACGACATCCGAGGCGTGGTCAATTGGGACAAAGTCAATCAATTCCGACAAAACGCCATGAACCCCGAACATCCTAACCAGCGCGGCACGGCACAAAACCCTGACGTGTATTTCCAAAACCGTGAAGCGTGCAACTCTTTTTATGACGCATTACCAGACATGGTGATCGACGCCATGGCCAAAGTTGCTTCTATCACAGGCCGCACCTATCGTCCTTTTGACTATGTTGGCCACCCTGAAGCTGAGCGCGTCATCATTGCCATGGGCTCTGCCTGTGAAACCATTGAAGAAGTTGTGACCTTGCTTAATGAACAAGGCCAGCGTGTGGGCCTTATTAAAGTGCGCCTTTACAGGCCTTTTTCTGCAGACCTTATGCTTAACGTTTTGCCTGCCACGGTTGATACTGTGACCGTGCTTGACCGCACCAAAGAACCGGGAGCCCCGGGAGACCCCTTATACCTTGACGTGTGTACCGCGTTCATGGAAACAGGCGAAGCACCGCGTATTTTGGCCGGTCGTTATGGCATGGGTTCAAAAGAATTTACACCTGCCATGGCCAAAGCCATCTTTGACAACATGATGGTTACAGGCCCCAAAACCCATTTCACCGTAGGTATCATTGACGATGTTACCCGTACCCACCTTGAAATCGGTCAAGATATCAACACCGTACCGGAAGGAACTGTTCAGTGTAAGTTCTTTGGCCTTGGCGCTGACGGTACTGTAGGTGCCAACAAGCAAGCCATCAAAATCATTGGCGACAATACAGACATGTATGCCCAAGCGTATTTCTCCTACGATTCCAAAAAGTCCGGCGGCTTTACGGTTTCGCACTTACGCTTTGGCACATCCCCCATCCATTCCACCTACCTTGTCAATCAAGCCGATTACATTGCCTGCCATAAATCAGCCTATGTCAATCAATACGATGTGCTTGAAGGCATTAAAGACGGCGGCGTGTTTGTGCTCAATTCCAAATGGAGCAAAGAGGAGCTAAGTAAAGCCCTGCCAGCATCCATGAAGCGTACCATTGCCAAGAAAAAAATCAAATTTTACAACGTTGATGCCGAAAAAGTTGCCGCAGAAGTAGGCCTTGGCGGACGTATCAATATGATCATGCAAACAGCCTTCTTCAAGCTTGCCGAAGTTATTCCTTTTGAACGGGCTGTGGAATTGCTTAAAGACTCCATCAAAAAAACCTACGGCTCCAAGGGAGAAAAAATCGTCAATATGAACATTGACGCTGTGGATAAAGCCCTTGGCGCGCTTGCCGAAATCAAAATTCCTGCCTCTTGGGCCAATGCCAAGGACGAAGCCGCGGCCCCTCTCAATGAGCCGGAATATATCAGCCAAGTTGTTCGCCCCATCTTGGCCCAACAAGGCGACAAGCTTCCGGTATCATGCTTCACGCCCGACGGCATTGTTCCCCTTGGCACCACAGCGTTTGAAAAACGCGGCGTAGCCATTGCCGTGCCCGAATGGAAAGCTGAAACCTGTATTCAGTGCTGTCAGTGTTCATTTGTGTGTCCTCACGCTGCCATTCGCCCTGTTGTTGCCGCACCGGAAGAACTTGAATCTGCGCCTGATTCTTTCGTCACCAAAGACGCTATTGGCAAAGAGCTTAAAGGTTTACAATTCCGTATCCAAGTCTATGCAGAAGACTGCCTTGGTTGTGGATCGTGCGCTGATGTTTGCCCTGCTAAAGGCAAAGCCTTGTTCATGAAACCTTTGGACACCCAGCTTAGTGACCAAAAGGCCAATTTAGCCTTTGCTGAAGAAAATATTACCATTAAAGACAACCTTCTGCGCCGCGACACGCTTAAAGGTTCACAATTACAACAGCCCTTGCTGGAATTTTCAGGAGCATGCGCAGGATGTGGTGAAACCCCGTATGTTAAGCTTGTTACCCAATTTTTTGGCGAGCGAATGGTCATTGCCAATGCAACAGGCTGTACATCCATTTGGGGAGGCTCATCACCTTCTACTCCCTATTGCACCAACAAGGACGGCTTTGGCCCTGCTTGGGGGAACTCCTTGTTTGAGGACGCCGCCGAATACGGCTACGGCATGCTTTTAGCCTACAACCAACGCCGCGCCAAACTTGCTGACCTTATGACTGAAGCTTTAGCCGTCAAAGGGATTTCCAGCGAAATGAAAGAAGCCCTACAAGGCTGGATTGACAATAAGGAATCTGCCGAAGAATCTCGCAATTTTGGAGAGGCCATCCTTTCTGAATTGCATGACGCACCAGAACATCCAGCATTTGATCAAATTTGGGAACTCAACGACATGTTGACCAAAAAATCCGTGTGGGTGTTTGGCGGTGACGGTTGGGCCTATGACATTGGTTATGGCGGCCTTGACCACGTACTGGCTTCCGGGGAAGACATCAACGTCTTGGTCATGGATACCGAAGTGTACTCGAACACCGGCGGGCAGGCTTCTAAATCAACACCTCTTGGCTCCATTGCAAAGTTTGCCGCCTCAGGCAAGCGCACAGCCAAAAAGGATCTGGGCCGCATGGCCATGACCTATGGCTATGTGTATGTAGCATCGGTGTCCATTGGTGCCAATAAACAGCAGCTCATCAAAGCCCTTGCCGAGGCTGAAGCCTATAAAGGCCCGTCTTTGATCATTGCCTACGCACCTTGCATCAATCAAGGAATCCGCAAAGGCATGGGCAAAAGCATTGAAGAATCCAAATTGGCTGTGGAAAGCGGATACTGGCCGCTATACCGCTTCAACCCTGACCTTGCCAAAGAGGGCAAAAATCCGCTGTCCCTTGATTATAAAGCCCCTGACGGCACGATTCTGGAATTCCTCCAAGGTGAAACGCGTTATGCACAGCTTAACAAAATCGCGCCTGAGGATGCCAAACGCCTGAATGAAGAACTGGCAAAAGAAGTTGAAGAACGTTATGTAGCCCTTAAATACCTGGCTGATGCTCCCGGCACAGCACAAGAAGAAAACTAAAAAATACTTCCACAAGAGCCTGCTTTATAGAGCAGGCTCTTGTGGAAGTGAGAGTGTTGACAAAGTCAACACGACCCAAAAATCACGAATAGGCGGAGCGTTGCTTCGCCGTTAAATGACTGATTTTCCCTGCCCGAAAGGGTGCCACTTTAGCGGCATAGCCGTCCGACCAAATGGCGGCGAAGCCGTTTGCGTTCCTGCCCAACGGGTGCCACGCTAGTGGCATAGCCGTTGGCGAAGAATGAGCCTTACGGATACAAAGAGCAGAGCGTGCCTTCCTGCAACTCAGCAAAGCTGGATTAGGCGGCACAAATGCCCGAAAGGGAGTTTGTCATCTGTCTGAGTATGATGCTTTTTGTCAAACGCCTATTGAACATTGACTGGATGCAAGGCCTTTCGTTTCGGCATAGTTAAACAGCGCATAGCAAATACAAAATTCCGTGGTATCCCGTAAAAACAATTGTTACGGGTATTTTCGTATAAAACCTCTTTTATGTACTGCACATTCTTAGACATACCAAGCTAGCATAAAACACTACTTTTCTACTGCTTTGTTGAGGCACGCCCTAGCTATTTTTATACAAAACAGCATCATATCTGAACAATGACCGCTCTGCTCGACCCACAAGGAGACAATCATGGCAAATAAACTTTACGTAACAGCAATTGAATCACAAAGTGGAAAATCTGCCATTGTACTTGGCCTTATGCAACTGTTCATGCGCCATGTGGGCCGCGTGGGTTTTTTTCGTCCCATTATCAATGATGAAAAACAAGACCATGACATCAATTTGATTTTGCAACATTTCAAACTTCCCATGAGTCACGATGAAGCCTACGGCTTTACACTTCAAGAAGCGCGTGAACTTATGTACGAGCAGCGTCAAAACGAATTGTTTGAGGGTATCATCGAAAAATACCGCAAAATCGAAGAAGCCTATGATTTTGTACTTATTGAAGGTTCTGACTTTTTAGAAAAAACAGGTGCCTTTGAATTTGACTTGAATACTGCCATTGCTGCAAATCTTGACGCGCCTTTAGCCCTTATCAGTGCAGGGTTTGGACGTTCTGCAGCCAGCCTTTTGGAAGGGACAAAAACAACACTTGAGCAATTGGCCGAACGCAATCAAGACGTGGCCTGCCTTTTTATCAACCGCGCCAACCTTACCCCCATCGAGCGTCAAAACTGCCTTGACGCCCTGCGCGAAGCCGTTGACGGGCAAATCCCTATTTTCATTTTACCTGATGAAAAAAGCATTGGTCAGCCCACCATGGGTGATGTAAAAAATTGGCTGAATGCCAATGTCCTTTTTGGGGAAGAACGCCTTGACACACTCATTCAGGATTACCTTGTGGCGGCAATGCAAGCAGGGAATTTTCTTGATTATATTGTTGACGGTCATGTGGTTGTTACACCCGGGGATCGTTCAGATATTATTTTGGCAAGCCTTGCCGCAAACTCATCAACCACCTATCCAAGCCTAGCCGGCATTCTGCTTACAGGTGGTATTGCGCCAAGTGAAAGTATTCAAAAAATCACAGAAGGCTGGACAGGGGCTCCCATACCTATTTTAAGCGTAGAGGATCACACCTATAAAACCATCATGTCTTTGTCACGTTTGTACGGGCGGCTCTATCCGGGTGATGCGCGTAAAATCCATACCGCCCTCAATTTGTTTGAACAAAATGTTGATTGCCAGCAGCTGGCAACGCTCCTTGTAAACCATACCTCCACGCGGATGACGCCTGTCATGTTTGAGTACAAACTCATTGAGCAAGCCAAAAAACATCGCATGCGTATAGTCCTGCCTGAAGGTGAAGAAGAGCGCATTTTACGTGCCGCAGATGTGCTTTCCAGACGCCAAGTTGCTGATATTATTCTCCTTGGCAATCCTGACAAAATCAAAACCAAGGCCAACGCCCTTGGCCTTGACCTGCCTGCAATCACTGTTATAAACCCGCAAAATTCACCAAAATTTGACGAATATACACAGCTTTACTATGAAATGCGTAAAGAAAAGGGCGTTAACCTTGAAGTCGCTCGCGACCGTATGGCAGATGCCACCTATTTTGCTACGATGATGGTGCACTGTGATGACGCTGACGGTATGGTGTCCGGATCCATCAACACCACAGCCCATACCATCCGACCTGCCTTTGAATTTATCAAGACAAAACCTGATTTTTCTATTGTATCCAGCGTGTTTCTAATGTGTATGAAGGATCGAGTCTTGGCTTTTGGCGACTGCGCTGTCAATCCTAACCCCACTGCCGACCAATTGGCAGAAATCGCCATCAATGCCGCGCATACAGCCACTGTCTTTGGTATTGAACCACGTGTTGCCATGTTGTCGTACTCCACAGGCACCTCCGGTAAGGGGGCAGACGTGGATGTGGTTGTGGAAGCCACAAGGATTGCCCACGAGCGCGCTCCACACCTCATGCTGGAAGGGCCAATCCAATACGATGCCGCCATTTCTCCTGATGTGGCCCGTACAAAACTGCCCAATAGCCAAGTGGCAGGCCAAGCGACTGTATTCATTTTTCCAGATCTTAATACCGGTAACAATACCTACAAAGCGGTTCAGCGTGCAGCGGACGCCATTGCCATTGGCCCTATACTTCAAGGGCTCAACAAACCCGTGAATGACCTTTCTCGCGGCTGCCTTGTACCTGATATTATCAATACTGTTACCATCACAGCTATTCAAGCTCAGGCAGAAAAAAACCTGCTCTAACCTCTGCTTACCAAAAAGGGATTACCTAATCCGTTAGGCTTTCCCCGCACAAAACAGTAAAGCCCTCAAAAAAATAATTTTGTGAGGGCTTTACAAAAAAAGTTTGCGAAAATGTAAGTGCTTGTACGTTATTTCAAAAACTGTAAAGCCGTTTGGGCTGCGTTACGGCAAGCTGCGTCAGTATCTTGACGAGCACCTTCTTCAAGGAGGGGGCGAGCAAGGGAAACATATCGCGGCCAAGCCTTAGCCACACGCGCCACCGCCATGTAACAAGATTGGCGTAACACATCATGATCACAGTAATTATCTGAATGACCTGTGTTGATGATATAGGAAAGTACAATCCTGTGATATTCTAAAGCCAAACGTTCATTGTGTGCCAAGACCGCCCCAAACGCCTCAGGAATACCCCAGCCTATATTGCCTGACTCTTCGTTCATATGCCACATGAGTCGCCGCACCAAATTTTTGGCCTGCTCATACCCATCGGCCTCATTCAAAATAAGGCGTTGCACTGCAAGGCCAAGCTCATCTGCGGCAACATCACGTAATTCTATTTGAGGTAAACACGCCATAAGCGCGTTGATAAGGCTTTTTGGGGAATACGCATCAAGCAAGGCGCGGCGCTCCTGCCCTTCTAAATGAAGCTCTTGACGGATACGAGCTTTTACTTGGCGAAATCGAGGGGCCATGGCACACTCAAAAAAATAGTCGTTACATGCTGCTGACACAAGGCATGGCATTTAGACGCAAATACAATTCCCGACTGGCCCAGGCGTCTGTGGCGGCATAACGGATTTGGGCCTCTGTCAAAGTTTCGTTTGCCCAATTTGAACAGCGAGCGCGCTTGCTGATACGACAATGCATAAGCAATGCCGCCAAGGGCCGCAATCCAAAGCATTGCAAGCCGCGACTTTTTGCCAAACGCGCCAAGTCCACATGCCCTGCCGGAGTAAAAGGCGCAAGGCGTTGCAAGCCTATCATATCGTTGTCAATGGCAACACCGGCCTTGACCACATGTGGCGATTCTAAAAGCTGCAACAAAGCTGGGACTAGGGGGATTTTATTCAATCTGATAAGCACTACCCCTTGGGCGCCTGCCAATTGGAGCAAGGACACAGGGTAGATTTCGCCCCGCTTGAATGATGGGCGCGTTTCTGTATCAAAACCAAGAACCGTATCACTGCCAAGGTCAGCAAGCGCCTTTTCAAGGGCCTTTATCGTTTGCACAACCTGTACAGGACCAGGGAAGTTACAGATAGCCAAGGCATTGACTTCATCTTCAGTAAGGGGCTGTATGGGACGGTTGCTCATGTTATTTCCCAATACAAAATGTTTCAAAAATTCGGTTAAGTATATCATCCGTCGTATCTAGCCCAACCACTTCACCAAGTGCTTGGGCTGCGCTTTCTAAGCTGACAGCACACACATCAAAAGGAACATTTTTAGCCATATCTTGCCGCAAGCATTGTATGGCTACTTTGGCTTTTTCCAGTTGATGAGCTTGGCGTAAATTGGGTACGGCTTCGTCATGCACAACCTCTTGCGCATTTGAAAGGGCAATACGACGCACAGCATGACCGATATCTTCAAGCCCTTCACCTGTATGAGCCGAAACAACGACTTGACTTGCTGCAATATTTGGTAAAAAAGGCGTCTTTTCGGGACGATGCAGGTCAGCCTTGTTCCAAACAAGCACTGTTCGCTCTATACCCCATTGTTGTACATTTTCTGCGATACTTTCGGGCATATGCGGCTGATTGGGAAAATCTTCTCCGTCAATCAACAAAAGAACCACATCTGCCTGCTCTACCTGCTCTTGCCCAAGGCGGATGCCGGCAGATTCCACAACATCCTCTGTTTCGCGCAAGCCTGCTGTGTCCACAAGACGAGCCATTAGCCCATCAAAGCTTACGGATTCTTCCAAAAAATCTCTTGTAGTGCCGGCTATGGGGGTGACAAGAGCTCTTTCTCGTCCAAGCAAGGCGTTCATAAGACTGGATTTACCGGCATTGACAGGCCCTGCCAAAGCGATACGCATACCTTCACGCCAACATCGTGTCCGAGAAAAGCTTGCTAACAATTGTTCCAATGCGAGCTCAAGGTCATGCAAAGCAAGGTCCATGGCTGCCACGTCAAAGGCTTCAACTTCTTCCTCAGGAAAATCTACTGCCAAGCACATGTGAGCTCGAACATGTTCCAGTTGAGAACGCAAAGCTTCAATACGTATGCCCAGCATACCGCGCAGCCGCGTAGCCGCCATCTGAACCCCTTCGCGCGAAGGGGCAGCAATCAATTCAGCCACAGCCTCCGCTTGGGCCAAATCCATGCGCCCATTCATAAAAGCGCGACGCGTAAATTCGCCTCTCGAAGCAAGGCGGATACCGTCATCCATGCGCAAAATTTCTTCTAAAACAGTGGAAAGTAAGGCAGGACTGCCATGGCAATGCAACTCAACAACATCTTCACCTGTAAAGGTTTTTGGCCCTGGCATAAAAACAACCAAGGCGTCATCAAGTACAGTGCCTGCCCTAGAGACGACATGCACCCGATGAAGTTGCCACGGTACAAAGCTTTTTTTAAAGCGGTCAGAAGAAGGAGCCAGACGGCTTAATACAGTGTGGGCTAAGGGACCGCTTATACGGATGATGCCTATGCCACCAGCACCCAATGGAGTGGCAATGGCGGCAATGGTATCTGTCATACGCTAACCTTCACGATATGGGCGGCGATCTGCGCGACGACGCTGAATAACAACGCGTTTTAGAGGGCCGTCACCGGAGCTGCGAGTTTGCAAATCTGTTTCGTTTTGTAAGGCTAGGTGCACAATGCGTCTATGGTACGAACTCATGGGGCGTGTAGAGTTGGGTCGGCCTGTTTCACGCACACGCTGCGCCAATAACAAGGCCAATTCGCGCAAGCGTTCGTCCTGGCGTTCGCGGTAATCACCCACATCAAACTGAACACGAATGGGAGCATTCATGCTACGGCTGACAACGCGAGAGGCTAGGTACTGCAAAGCAGCTAAGGTTTGCCCTTCGCGGCCAATAAGTAAGCCTGAATCCTCACCACATTCAACATGCACTTCAAGGCGGTTGTTGGCAAGGCGCACGGTAATGGGTACTTCACCTAAGATAGAAAACACAAGGGCTTGGGCGGCTTTTGTGCCCTCTTCTTGCAGTTTAGCATGATCTAAGCTGTCAAAAAGGACTTCAGGAAAACCTTCTGACACATCATCGTTGTCAGTATCTAAAGAAGCATTAAAATCATTAATATCTGCTATTTGACCGGCAAGTAAGGCGGCACGGGCATCTTCAGCGGCCTCCTTGGCTGCCATTTCTTCTGCAGAAAGCACAGGAACTGCCACGTTTCCACAAACTTCCTGTTTATTTTCACCACGCTGCCATGAAGGGGAACGACGGCTGCCGCGAGCAGTATGCCCATCAAGCTTATCCGTGCGATGCCTGTTATGACCTTGATTGCGGCCACGCGAATCATGGCGGCCTGATGCTCTTGTTTCGCTTGACTCTGCCTTTTCGCTGCGCTCACTACGGTCAACGTGATCGTGACGTTCTTTGGAAGGGCGACGACGGTTCGTTCGCTGCTCTTCGTGGCTTGCTCCGCTTAAAGAAGAAGTCTTTGAATTTTTGGCAGTATCTCGTGTTAAACGTGTAGAAACTTCTGCGGCAGAGGCAGTGCGCCTTGCGCGTATCAGGGCTTTACGGGCACCAACAAGACCAAAAATGCCGTTTTTGGCATCTTGCACAATGTCGATTTCCAGCTTTCCCCGTGGGGCATCAAAATAGGTACAAGCGCTTAAAATTGCTTCATCAAGGCTTTTTCCCTGAAATTCTTTAAATTTTTCCATAACACCCTCAATAGGCTTGGGGGAAGCATCCTTCCCTCTCAATGTCGGCACAAAAAATACGTGGGGCCGCCTCCTGCCGATAAAGGAAAACAGCTAGAAATACATTTAGAAAAACATGTTGTTCAAATGGTTTCTATTGTGTGTCATTCTATCAGTTAGGCACGCTCAGAAGCGAGCAAAAGGTTGCTTTGCCAATGAGTGCGCCTTTTTTAACCATTCATAAATCTAAAGATCGTTACAAGTACTATGGGATCACAGTACTTCATTGCCCTAAAACACCTTTTTCTGGAATGATACTTTTATGCTTTTGCACAAAAACCTAGTAAGCAAACAGATGTTTTTTCAATAACATTTATGCCTTACGCGTCATAAGCCACTGCTGAGCAATGGACAAAATATTATTAAACGTCCAGTATACCGTTAGCCCTGCCGGAAAATTCAAGAACATAACTGTGAATATTAGCGGCAAAAACATCATTATTTTTTGTTGCATGGGGTCACCTGCAGGCGGCGATAGCTTTTGCTGCAAGAACATGGTGGCGCCCATAAGCAAAGGTGTTACGTAATACGGATCAGGAGCAGACAAGTCATTAAGCCACAACATATCCGTAAACGGCAAGTACTCTATGAAGGTTGCATGGCGAAGCTCAATAGAGTTCAATAAAGCTTGGTACAAACCAATAAATACCGGCATCTGAAGCAATATCGGTAAGCAGCCGGCCATGGGATTGACCCCATAGGTTTTGTACATTTGCATGACTTCGCGGTTCAGCGTTTCCTTATCATTGGCATGTTTTTCACGCAATTTTGCCATGATAGGCTGTAGCTTTTTCATCTGCTCCATGGATTTGTAGCTTTTTTGCGATAAGGGCCAAAAAGCTGCACGAATACAGACAGTAAGCAAAATAATGGCAACACCCCAGTTATGCACAAACGAATAGAAAAAGTTGAGCGCAATCACAAGAGGGCTTGCAATAACATTGAAAAATCCATAGTTTACGGCACTAGCCATGTCATTGGGGGCAGCCTCTAAAAGCTCGTGCTTTTTAGGCCCAAACCACCAAGAAACCGTTACGGGAAGCTCGCCCGTTGCAGGTGCCACAAGGTCAGTCCGTTCAAGTCCCACACGCCAGACATTGTCTGCTTCTGAGCCCATATTTTGCACTAAAGCTTTAAGGGCCAGACTTGTGGTTTCAGTGGGGGCAACGATGGTCAGAAAATAGTTATTGATGATCCCGGCCCACAAAAAAGTGCCGGTTTCCTGATACGCTTGCGTAGCTAAGTCAGAAGCATCAGAATCTTCATCAAAGGAACCATCGTTATTCCAAGCTATACGCATGGGGTCATAATCAGAAAGCGTAGAGGAAAAATTAGACGCGCCTACAGTAAAGCTTAACCGGACAGGGCGTGCCTGCTGGTTATTTGAACCAAGCAATACTGTTTCGCTAATTAGGTAATCAGAAGCGTTGAATGACAAGACACGGCTTACGCGCACGCCATTGACTTCACCTGTAAAGGTCAACGTGCCGGATTGCCCTTCTGTTAAGGTAAGGTCCTCACCTTCAAAAGACCACTGGCCTGTGCTCCATGAAGGCTGACCGTCAAGAAGCAGTCCCATGGGGCCTGTTTGGGCGGCAGCTTTTGTCACCAATTCCACAGGAGCTGAATTTGGTGCCGTGCTTTGGGCATATTGTTTGAGCGTAAACGAGCGTAATGTCCCACCGCCGCTATACAAAACAGCTGTGTACAAAGGGGTATCCACACGCACTTCACGCCCATCAGAAGGCGTAAAGGTAGAGGCTGCTGCAAACGACGAGGCCTGAGACGCACTTTGCGCACTTGCATCCACGTTCGAAGTGGAAGAGTCAGTTGTTGCAACGGGTGCAGGTGGGGGTGTCCAACCCATATAGTCGCTAAAATACGACCAACCAACAAGGACAAAAAGGCTTAAAACAATGGCCAAAAGCGTACGCTTATCTTCCATCAGGGGGGTACTCCTCAAACAAAATTCGTCTTTTCTTAACTATTGGCAGAAGCAATTATCTTTTAGAAGTCTAGTTACATGTACATGTTTGTACTCTGCCCTAGATAGAGAATCACACCTACGCAAAGAAGCATCCATGCGTTACGCGCACGATATACACGCAAAAAGGCCTACCAAAACACTTTTGATATGCCTAACTTAGCCTGCCCTTTAGGAGGAACAGGATCAATTCCGCCTTCTGCCCAAGGATGACACCGTAATATCCGCCATATAGCAAGCCCACTTCCTTTGATAATGCCATGAGTCATAATAGCTTCATGCGCGTAACTGGAACATGTAGGATAATAACGGCATGATTGAGGCAAAAACGGAGAAATGGCATACTTGTAAACTATAATGGGCATGGCAACGATATGGCGGCAAGCCATACGCCATAATGGTGCATGGCTCTTCATGGAATCACTCTTTGTATGCTTACTAAAACTCTACGGCCAAACAGAAAGCTTCGGCCAGTCGCATGGTCTTTTTTAAGCAAGGTTCTCTGTGTGTATGCCATATTTTTTGCTAAGCTTGTGCACTACAGGTAACAGATCCTGCTCAACCATTCGTAGGCAAACCATGTCCGGACATAGTTTTTTTTTGGGTATAACAACCATATCCAACGCAGGAGGAAGGGCATCTTGATGTAAACGAAAAAATTCTCGCAACACGCGCTTGATGCGGTTTCGCACAACAGCTGAGCCTATTTTTTTGGTCACTGCCATGCCAGCACGCCAAGAGCTTGTGCTTTCACTGCGCTGTAATATAAAAAGGATAAAAAAGTGGCTATACACCCTACGCCCATGATCATAACATGCGGTGAAATCAGATCGCCGCAGCAGTCGACATGCCCTGGGCCTTGTTAAACGGCTAATCTTTTACGTCCTTTGGCACGACGGCGACGGATGATGGCACGTCCGCTTGCAGTGCTCATACGAGCCCTAAATCCATGGGTGCGAGCCCTTCTTACTTTACTGGGTTGATACGTTCTTTTCATGAAACCTTCTCCTTGCGGTCATAATAATCGACAATGTATAGCCGCCCTTAGGCAGCTAGTCAAGCCTTGTTATGGGGTCAAAAAAAAGCCTGTCCTTTTTCTAACCGAACAGACAATCGTAAAAAGTATCACAACCTTCAATACAAAGTCAAACCTTTCTTTTTCTCACAGGTTTTGCTACATAACTATCTGTATATTTAGCAAAAACACTGCTCATGCTCAGGATAGACAGTATCATCTGTCCACCTTGCTTAACCCACCATAAACATGCTATGCCAAAATGAACGATTCACCTTGCTGACTGCATACAGCCAGCTAATTACCATGGAGTACCCACATGAGCCAAGATACACCTGAAAATCCTGCTCCCTCGTCAAACCGCTTTCGCTGGTTGGTTGTACTCTTTATACTCGCTTGCTTTGCCGCTGCAGGATTGTGGTTTGTGCGAGACCCTGCCGTGCAAGAACAGGCGACTGAACAGGCTGAAGGAGTACGGCAAGCCCTTTCTGAATCGGCGTCTTCCACACCGCCTACTACACCCCCTGTCGCAAAACAACCGCAAACAGAACCTTCTCAAACAATCGAGCAGACAACTCCACAGCCTGAAGCAGAGCCACAAAACGTCACAGCAGAACAAAACCCTGCTTTTGACAACACCTCTGAGCAAGCCCTCGCTACTTCAGATGCTGAGTCTACACAAGAAATAACAGAACCGTTACAAGAAACAGCAATAGAGGAAACGACAACAGCAGAACAGGTTGCTGGACAAACAGCACCTGAACAGGCAGTTGCCACAACACCACCAACAGATGGAGCCTCACAAAGAGGAAGGATGGGACAACACGAACCACCTGCCGAAACGGAAGGAAGACAAGATGATACCGTAGTTAAGGTGGCCTTTATTGAAGACTTGGCATTATGGCTTGTTGAAGGGTATGTGCCTGCCTCAAACAATAGCGAAGCTACTCTTTTGCGCACAGTACAAAGCGCCAACCAGCGTTATGGCATAGACATGCACGGACTTGCTTGGATTGGAGAAGACCTTGCACAAGGACGTGCCAATACCATTCGCTACATTTATACAGAAGGTATGTTGAACGCATTGTATACCTTGTACGTACCGCGTTTTATGGAGTATATGCAGGCCGCGCTTGATCATTACAGCCCCAATGGTGTAATGCTCACTACAGCACAAAAACGCCAGTTTTATAAAAGTTATGCCACTTATTTTTTAGGTTTTTCCACACTTTTACATACACTTGGAAACCTTGAAGATTTTCCAAAGCAAATGAACAGCCTTAAAGATGCCTCCCAAGGAGCCATTAATGCCAACAGGCTTTATATGGATAGACTTTTTGCGCTGGATAAAGCACGAGAAGAAGAAAACGAGGATGAAATAGAGCGTTTGACCGAACCTGTCGACGCGGCTGCCAAACTGTACCGTGATGCTATTATTGCGCGCGAAAAATCGCGTGACCGTTTCATTGAAAGCGTGCGCGTAAGCCCTGCAACAAGTCTTTTGGATGCTGAAACCATCTTTTTTGTGGCAAGCTGGCTTGACCGTCGCTATCAAAACACCTCACCGGAAACAGCAAAAAAAGCCACACTTGAAGCCGCTACAGTCATAGCAAACCTAGCTGCACGTTTTAATCACGCCATGGAATAAAGCTGTACGAGGTGGGCGGCGCCGCTATAAACAAACACAGTAACCCGCAAGGTGCGCAACCAATGCGCACCTTTTTTATGACCATTTATCCCTGACATTTTAGGAGCTTGACTCCCTCTCTGAAAAGCAATTGCATTCGATCGCCCTGCACAGTCTGCACCACGCCAAGACCAAAAGTGGGATGATCGACCACATCACCGCAAGCATAGCTTGCCTGAATAGAATAGGGTGTAGCTGTTGCCACTGTGCTATTCAAGGTGCGTTGCCAAACTTGCTCTTTTTCAAGGGCGGAATTTTGAGCTTTTCGCGTTGCAGGACGCGAAGAAGCCGCAGGTTTTGGCGTTGTCACTCGGATTGCTGAAAGCGCGTTTTTGCGATCTTCGCCGTGCTTAACACGGCAGACAGTCTCCGCTTTTTTTGAACGCCGCTCTGCTGCCGGAGCGTGATATTTATGTTCACTGCGGCATGACACGCACTGCACTTTGACAATGCTGCCGTTAACCAAAGCCATGATGATATGACCTGTTATATCATTACAACGGGTACATCTAGACTCAATACGATCACCAGCCCCCAAAGGCTTAACCATATAAAACTCCTTCGGCCTCAATAAAATAACTTACTGTTTCATTCAAACAAGATTGCACGAAACACAACGCGCCTTGGCCTACTTGTTCACAACCATATGACAAACATAGAGCCTGACTCAAAGAATAACAAGTAAAAAATACGATAAAATCCATTTTGCGTTGTAAAAACTCTCTTTCTTGCGTTTTTTGCGAATCGATCACTTCATGAACAACCTATAAAAAAGGCTATAATGTGCTGTTTACCAAGTTTTGTTGAAACAAACGTCTGGGTCGGCCTGTTCAATATAGAACGCTATGCGGCTTTACCGTTTGTCAACTAGCTTGTTCAAAAAATGCAAGCATTGACAATTTCATGTATTTTTTCTATGTTTTTGCCTTGTGTTGCAGGTTGGTATTATTTTAGTACCTTACAAGAAAACAATACAACACCCTAAAAAAAGGACGAACTAGCCAACAAGGTTGCCATAAAAAAAGCCGCATAAAGGCCATCATGCAGCGACAATATTCAAAAATCACCGATAACCTCTGAACAGACACGGAGAATTGCATGCTGATCAATACCCTACGAGCCAAAGCCGTCATGGACAAGTATCATCTTGATGCCCTTGTTGCCACAACACCTGAAAACGTTGCGTATTTGTCCGATTTTTGGATTTTGAGCAATCTTCGCCACCGCATGCGTCAAGTATACGCAGTTATCACACGCGACGATCTTGAAGCAGACTTGATTGCAGGGCGCGGCCTTGCAGACGGTGCCATCACAACCAACGCTGCTGTCAAAGAATATCACATGTATGGTTCGTTCTTTTTTTGCGATCATTCTATGGATAAAGCCGATGATGAAGCAAAAGAGTTCATGTACCGCTTACAAAATTCGCCCAGCTATGGCTCGTCCATAGACGCTCTTATGGGCTGCCTTGTCAAACGCGGCGTTGCAAAAGGCCGCATCGGGGTAGACCAAGGCACTGACCTTGTGGGCATAGGCAAGGTTTTGGAATCAAAACTTCCCGGCATCTCTTGCGTTGACGCCTACGACATTTTCCGCGAAATCCGCATGTGCAAAACAGCCGAAGAGGTCAGACGCATAAAGATGTCCATTGCCGCCACTGAAGGCGCGCTTTTAGAAAGCATCAATACCATAAAAGAAGGCGTTACCGAAAATGACATTGCCCGTACCTTTTGGAGCGGAGTCGCCAAAAGGGGCGGTTTACAATCCCTTGATTGCATAGGTTCAGGACCGCGCGGCGCGTACCCAAGTGTTGCGCCTTCTGATCGTGCCATTTGCAAAGGCGATGTAGTACGTTTTGACGTTGGCTCTATTGTAGAGGGCTATCACTCTGACATGGCACGCACCGCCGTGCTTGGCCCTGCATCTGCCAAATTGCAAACCTACCACGATGCCATTGTTGCCGGAGAAAAAGCCATTTTGGACGCCATGAAGCCGGGTGTGGTTGTGGCAGACTTATTCCACCTTGGCGTGGAAACTGTGCGCTCTTCCGGCCTTGCCCATTATGAAAGAACCCATTGCGGCCATGGCAATGGCATTGAAGGGTATGATTTACCCTTGATCAACCCATCTGACAAAACCGTATTGGAACCAGGCATGGTTTTGTGTATAGAAACACCTTATTACGAGCTTGGCTTTGCCGGCATACAAATCGAAGACATTGTTGTTGTCACCGAAAACGGCATAGAAAGGCTTACCACTCTGGAACAAAAGCTTTTTGTTGTATAACGTTTCCGTCACTAGCTAAACAGCGTCACTGACAACGAGGATGATCATGCACAATATAGAACGTATTTACAAAGACGTGCTTGTGGTTGGCGGAGGCGGAGCAGGAGCCATGGCTGCCATGTGGGCAGCAAAAACTGTTGACAGTGTGGGTGTGATTGAAAAAGGTATTTTTGGCAATTCAGGTTGCACACCCATGGCTGGTTTTTCTGTTTGTGCGGCAGCAGGCATTGCCGATCCGCGCGATACGCCTGAAGTGCATTTTTATGACACCTTAAAAAGCGGTCAATACATCAACAACCAAACCTTGGTTAAAAATTATACCGAGGAGGCTGTGGACAGAATATGGGAACTCATGTCCCATGGTTGTAAATTGTCCATGGAAAACGGCAAACCCCACCAAGCCCAAATGCCCGGGCACACCTACCCTAGGGCTTTTCACTACGAAAGGCGCACAGGCCCCATGGTCATGCGCTCCCTTGCAAACGCCACACGCAAAACACCGGGTGTGGAAGTTTTTAAAGAAACCATCATGGCTGACCTTGTGGTCAACGAACAAGGCCTTCATCACCTTATCACCATCAATTGGGCTGATTCTTCCATTAGGGTGTTCAGTGCCAAGGTGATTGTTATTGCCACGGGCAGTGCAGCGCAAGTGTTTCGTAATACCACAAGCTCGCTGGACAATACCGGCGATGGGCTCTCGCTTTTGTACCGCGCAGGGGCCACCCTTTCAGACATGGAATTTGTACAATTTTACCCCACAACCCAATGTCACCCCAAGCTTTTGGGTATGGGGCCCACCTGCCCTGCCTTTTTACGCCTCAATACCGGTGCAAGGCTGCAAAACGGCAATAACGAATCCTTTATGGATGCGATCATGCCTGATTGGCGGTTTAAGGCCACGCGGGATTTTTTATCACGCTCCATTTACCGTGAAGTGGCTGAAAACCGCGGCACCCCCCATGGCGGCGTGTGGATAGACCTTTTGCACCTTGATGCTGACACCATTAAAGAAAAATTTGCCATCAGTAACTATTATACCAAAGCATTGCGCAGTGGTGTTGATTTGACAAAAGATCGTGTGGAAACAACGGTGGCAGCCCATTATTTTATGGGTGGAGTTACCGTTACCGCAGAAGGGGCAACAAACCTTCCCGGCGTTTATGCAGCAGGTGAAGCCGTTGCAGGCTATCATGGTGCCAATCGCCTTGGCGGCAATGCAGTATCAGAAATTTTGGTAAGCGGCCAACGGGCCGGGCATTATGCAGGCATGGCAGCTTGCGATCGCAAGGCACAAGGCGACCATGACGAGCTTGCTCAACGCATTGGCGCTCTGCAAACTCGCATGAACGCTTGGGAGTGCAATGTGGACGGCGAAAAGCCGGCCCTGCTTAAAAAAGAGCTCAAAAATATCATGTGGGAAAGAGCAGGCGTTGTCAGAACGGGTGATAATCTGGAACAAGGCCTCAAAGAGCTTGATATTTTAGAACAAAAAAGCAAAAGCCTGCACATCAATTCGCGCAAAACCTGCAATAGGGAATTGTTGGACGCGCTGGAAATAGGCTATATGCTGGATGTATCAAGGCTCATCATGCTGTCTGCGCTCAAACGAACCGAAAGCCGCGGCGCGCATTTTAGGGATGATTTTCCTGAACAAGACAATGCCAATTGGTTGGCAAATATCCACGTAACACAAGGTGACTCTACGCCTACGCTTGCGGTGAGCCCTGTGGAACTTCTTTACGCAAAACCGGAGGCCTAGGATGGAAAACGCCATTGTACGCGTGAAACGCTTTGATCCAAGCATTGATCCGGCACCGTATATCGAAGAATATACCATTGCGTTCCGTCAGGGATTTACTGTTATGGACGCCCTATATGAAATCTATTCCACCATGGACAGCACCTTGGCTTTTAGGGCCTCATGCATGCATGGCTGGTGTAATGTGTGCGCTGTAAAAGTCAACGGAAAATCCGTGCTTCCCTGTCAAGAAGCCATGGAAAAAGAGATGCTTGTGGAGCCTGTAGCCAATTTAGAGGTTGTACGCGACCTTATTGTCCTGCGCAAAGACGCACAGCCCATAGCCAAAACAGGCCCGCGCTGCCCATGTGCTACAAAGGCACAAACCTCCTTATAACACAGACTTTTATTCTCTTACTTACAGGAGCTTTGCATGAATTGTAACAAGTCCACCTTAACGGGGCTGTTGTTCGCGCTGCTTGCCATTGCGTGTATTTTTATCATTCCCGACCAAGTTAGGGTTATGGAATTGTATGAGGATGAGCTCTCACCTCGAATGTTCCCGTACATATTGTCAGTAATTGTTTTATTTTTTTCCTTACAGATCATTTGGACGCACCGTAAAGATGCGGCGATAACCTTTGATACAAACAGTATATCACCGCAAACGCTCTATATATTTGCATCCATGGCAATAAGCTGTGTCATTGCTGCGGGGGTTTACCTTTTTGGTATGATTGCCATAACCACAGCTGTTATGCTGGCCTTATGTGTCCTTTTAGGGTGCAGAAACCTTCTTGCCCTTGGATGTATGACCGTTGGCTGGATTGTTTTTGTTTATTTGGTTTTTGAAATGGCCTTTAACTTTGCATTGCCAAAAGGGACGTTATTTCAATGAACTTTGAACATATGCTCGACGGTTTGTCCTTACTTATGAGCTGGCAATGCCTGCTTGGCATTTTGATTGGGGTCAATATAGGCATTATTGTTGGTGCCATCCCGGGGCTTACCGGCTCCATGGCCATTGCGCTTATGATTCCTTTAACTTTTTCCATGCCGCCTGAAGTTGCCATCACCATGTTGATGGGCATATACAAAGGCAGCATGTTCGGCGGCAGTATTCCTGCCATATTGTTAAACACCCCGGGTATGCCTGCCTCAGCACCAACGGCCTTGGATGGTTTTGCCCTTACCCGTAAAGGGCAAGGGATGAAGGCCATGAAGGTGGCCTTGTATTCATCTTTTGTGGGCGATGTCTTTAGCGACCTTGTCTTGCTTTTTCTTGCCGCACCCTTGGCTGCCATTGCCATTAAAGCTGCACCGCCGGAATACACGGCCATTATTTTGTTTTCCATGACCGTTATTGCCGGTGTTTCCGGAAAATCATTATCCAAAGGCTTGCTTGCAGCTGCCCTTGGAATGCTTTTAGCGTGTGTTGGCCTTGATCCCATTCAGGCCACACCAAGATTAAATTTTGGGGTCATGTCCCTTATGGGGGGGATTTCGCTTATCCCCATGCTTATTGGCCTTCTTGCCATGTCTGAAATATTTCAGCAAATGGGGGAAGCTGCAGTAAAACGCAAAACTGGCGATAGCTTTAACGCCCCTGTCCTTGATAAGAGTCAAAACACCCTAACCTTTGCAGATTTTAAACGCTGTATCAAACCTGCTTTCCGCTCATCGGTTATTGGCACCATCATGGGCGCGCTCCCGGGCATCGGGCCAAGCACAGCTTCGTTTCTTGGGTACAGTGAAGCAAAGCGCCTTTCAAAACATCCCGAAGAATTTGGCAAAGGCTCCATCGAAGGCATTGCTGCCGCTGAAGCTGCCAACAACGCCACGTGCGGCGCCAACATTATCCCTTTGCTTACCCTTGGGATTCCTGGCGATGTTATGGCAGCTGTTCTTGTGGGGGCACTTATGCTGCAAGGCATGCGCCCGGGGCCCATGCTTATTCAAGAACAGCCTGTAGTCTTATACGCCGTGATGCTGGGCCTTTTGGTGTGCGATCTTACCTATCGTTTTTTTGGGAGCCTCTATATCCATGTGGCCATCAAAACAACACGCATACCACGTATGTTCATTTGCCCTGTGGTAACGGCCCTTTGTATTGTTGGCGCGTTTGCTGTAAACAGTAGCATTTTTGACGTATTCATCATGCTGTTTTTCGGAGTCCTTGGTTGGATTTTAACCAAGCTTGAGATAAGCTTACCTGCGCTGCTCATTGGTTTTATTCTAGAACCCATGCTTGAAGATGCTTTTCGGCAAACAATCTTGCTGTATGGCTGGGATATGACCATCTTTTTCACACGCCCTGGAAGCTTGTTCATTTTGGCTTTGACAGGGCTTTCCATCTATTCAACCATCAGGCGCCGTAAAAAAGAAGCCTTAACCACACCGTAAGGAACGGCTGACGCTACCGCATCATGCCGCTTTGTTAACCTGTAAAGGAGGACGTATGTTCAAAACCATGACCAAAACCTTAGCCCTTGCTGTGAGCCTACTGCTCGGCTTTGGCGGCAGTGCCCTTGCCGAATACCCGGAACGCCCCTTAACCGTGATCGTGCCTTACGGTCCCGGAGGCATGAGCGACCTTACAGCCAGATCCCTTGCCAACAGCTTGCAAACGATCATTAACCAGTCCATTGGTGTTGTAAACAGGGCCGGTGGCGGCGGTGTAGTGGGCGGACATACGGTTGCTCAAAGCAGACCCAGCTATACCTACGGATTGCTTGCCCCTGTGGGCTCCATGCCTGAAATCTTTCGCCCTGACGCTGCAGGAGCCTTTAGCAGCAAGGATTTGTTGCCGGTTTCGCGCGTGGCCGTTAATGTGACAACCCTTGTTGTCAGCAATGACTTTCCTGCAAAAAACCTTAAGGAATTCATTGAATATTGCCGTAAAAACCCTGGCGTTAAATACGGTCATACAGGACGCGGCAATGCAACCCATTTGCTTGGTGCTGACCTTGCCCTGTTAGAAAAATTGGACATGCAGGACGTGCCCTATCAAGGCGATGCCAAGGTAGCGGCTGCCATTTTGGGCGGACAGCTTAAAGTTGGCGTATCCACACTGCCCGGCGTCCTTGCCCACATAAAAGCAGGAAGCATGCGCGCCATTGGCATTTATGTGCCTGAACGCATTAAAGAAATTCCTGACGTGCAAACCTTTGCCGAACAAGGCGTTCAGTTGCGCATGCCTGCGGCCTTTAACGCGCTTTTCGCGCCCCTTAATACACCGCAAGAACACCTTGACCTTATGGATAAAGCCGTGGCAAAAGCCTTTGAAGACCCTGCATTTATTGAAAGCTTAAATAAAATCGGCTCCCACCCCGGGTATTTAAACCGTGCCGACTTTATGAAAGAATTGGAAACATACAAAAAAGTGGCCAATGAATTTGCTGAACAATTTGGACTTGGCACAAGCAAATAAGCTTTTACCACAAGCCCAATAGCAAAAGTATTTGTTTTTTGAGGGAAGCGGTCATTTTTTTTGATACGTCTTCCCTCATTTTACATTTTCTAACCTTTTTGATCTTTACCAGCTTTGCGGAGACAACATGCAAACACACAATTTTGATGAAGAAATTGACCGTAGAGGTTCCGGTTGTAAAAAATGGGATACCTATCCTCAGGACGTATTGCCCATGTGGGTTGCAGATACAGACTTTAAAGCACCGCAAGAAGTCATAGATGCAGTCATAGCCAGAGCCGCACACGGAGTTTTTGGCTATACAGGCATGACCGAAGGGAGCTTTGAAAAAGCAACAGCAGGCTGGCTTAAAAGGCACTACGCTTGGGATGTGGATCCTTCTTGGGTAGAATTTACGCCAACAGTTGGCACGGCCTTAGCCTTTGCGGTTACAACATTTACGCAGCCGGGCGATTTTGTTGTTATTCAAACACCTATCTACCCACCCTTTCGCGCCGCTATAGAAACCAATGGCAGGCGGGTTGCTGCCAATCCTTTACGGTGCGACGCTACAGGAGCGTATAGCATTGATTTTGAAAACCTTGAAAAACAATTAGCCATGCCTCGCACACGGCTTTTACTCCTGTGTAATCCGCACAATCCCACAGGCCGCTGTTTTACAAAAGAAGAGCTGCAACGCATCAGCAAGCTGTGCTTGCAATATAATGTGATTGTTTTTAGCGATGAAATCCACGCAGATTTTATCTATTGCAAGCACAAGATGACCTCTTTTCCAACGCTTTCTCCGGAAGCGGAACAACAGTGCCTTGTAACAATAAACCCCAGTAAAACGTTTAATATTGCCGACTTTAAAACAGCCTCTGTGGTAAGTGCCAATGCCGACTTTATGGCGCGGTATCGCGCAACCATGCAAAGCACGCGCCTTGGGCGTGTTTCGCTGTGTATTCTTGCTTACGAAGTGGCCTACACACAATGCGATTATTACGTAAAACAAGTTTCTGAATATATTGGAAAAAACATGGAATACGCCGTGGACTTCTTCAACAAGCGTATCCCCTCCGTCAAGGCTTACGCGCCTGAGGCAACCTATCTTTTGTGGCTCGACTGCCGCCAATTGGGCCTGACCCAACCTGAACTTGAGCGTTTTTTCATTGAAAAGGCAAAAGTGGCCTTCAATTCAGGCACAGAATTTGGCGAGGAAGGACAAGGCTTTATGCGTATGAACCTTGGATGTACGTACAAAAATTTACAAGACGCCTTAGCAAGGATTGAACGCGCCGTTCACGAACTGACAAGCTGTTGAAAAAACGCCTACTGATTCAGTGGCACATTGTATCCGGCACTTTTTGAACAGAATATATGACGCTTGGTCGCATGTCCTATGCGACACAAGCTATCGCAAGCGTCGCCTGCGCTGGAAGTGAATTCCAGCTTGCCTTTGGCTTGCTCCCCTGCGGGGCTTGCCACATCCTGTGGCATGCTGTTCTTTTTGAACAGTCTGCTAACCTCAAAAGAATCGATGATTAGAGCGTATTTGTGTTGACGTTACACTTTTGGGGGGAATTTTTTTAGGAGCCACCTAAAACGCCGAAGAACATGCTCTTCGGCGTTTTTTTTACAAAGTTACACCTACCTAATGCGCATGGCAGACAGGCATGTGTTTTTGCGGTACATCCAAAACCATTCAAGCATACCCCCTCTAAGCACCTTCACGATGCCATTGCTTTGGCCTATACAAGTTGTAGTTTTTATCTAACTCTACATTTTTTTAGGCGGATAGCATGCAAACAACGTCCTTAGATTCCATATGGGTTGATATCAGCGGCAACCATTCCGTACAAGCTCAAAAACTCGATGATTTGCGCGAAGAAAAAGGCGGATGTATCACAGACATCTTGTACGATGAGGCTTTAAATGCCGTGCAATTTCCCGAAGCTTTATGTTTGGGAGACGGCATTTTATTGCGAGTCCCAAACCGTCAACAATGGGATTCAGCGCAAAACAGCTACATGACGTTTATATTGCTTCCCCAGCATCTTATCACCATGCATCAAAACCACGAGCAGGAATTTGCAACCATACGCAAACGCCTTGCCGGCAATGTATCCTTGCACGATATCACGCCTGTGGACCTGCTTTTATATATTTTAGATGGCCTTATTGACGGTAATATCCATGCCTATACCCAAGCTCGAATGAAAATAGAAAGCCTTGCCGATGAGGTGAACCGGCACGATGACGAATCTGACGGGGATAAGATTGCAAATCTGCGCCGACAAATGGCTCGCTTAGCCAGCCAGTTTGAAGACCAGCTGCACAGCTTTGCCAGCTTAGCAGTCCTTACCATGTCACAGCCAAGATGCGCCGAATCAGGGCTTCGTGAGGGCGTTCGCAGCATCCAAGAGGTTCAAGCCCATCTTTTACGCAGCGTTACACGCCTTGAAGGGCGTCTTCGTGATGTACAGGACACACGTGACGCGATCTTACAGCAACGCACAGAGCGGCGGCTCCGTCAATTAACGATCATTACAACACTTTTCATGCCATTATCCCTTGTTACAGGCATTTATGGTATGAATTTTTATCATTTACCGGTGATGCAATGGCGGTATGGATACCTTATCGTTATTGGGGCCATGCTTGCCGTTGCCTTGGTACTGCTTATCTTTTATGCTCGCAAGGGCTGGCTTAAATAACCTAATGTTAACACTTGGAGGCCATCATGGACGCGCTTACCTGTTTGTTTACCCGTCGAAGCATCAGAACCTTTACTGATTCGCCCATACTTCCCAAAGATGTAGAAACGTTGCTCAAAGCAGGCATGGCGGCACCTTCTGCCGGCAATGCTCAACCTTTTCGCTTTGTTGTGGTGACCGAACCTGATCTTTTGCAAAAAATCCCTACCATCCATCCTTACGCTGCCATGGCTGCCAATGCTCCTTTGGGCATTTTGGTATGTGCGGATGTGCATAGCGAAAAGTACCCCGGGTTCTGGGTTCAGGACTGTTCAGCTGCCATCCAAAATATTTTGATCGCAGCAAGGGCCCTATCCATTGGCAGTGTATGGACAGGCATTTACCCCGATGAAGAACGCGAAAAAGCCTTTACAGCCATGTTCAACCTGCCAGAAGGAATCCGCCCCCTTGGCCTTGTGGTACTTGGTTTTACCAAACAGCCCTTTGCGGAGCGTGACACCTTTGATTTGAAAAAGGTGCACTTTAACACGTGGTAGGCTGGAACCTTAGCAAGCATCCTAGTAGCAAGTTTTTGCACAATAAGATGTGCAAAAGGCTTGCTACTAGAATTACAAAAGCCCCTGCCACTCTACAAGGGACCTTATACTGGACAGTGATACAAACCCATGCTATGTTGATATGATAACTATAGCTGAGCATTGATACTCTTTATAATTACAATCTTTTACGATACTTTTTCATGGAGGCATCATGAATCTTTCCAAAGGCAAATATTATTTCACATCCGAATCTGTAACCGAAGGACATCCGGATAAAGTCGCTGACCAAATTTCTGACGCTGTCCTTGATGTTTTGCTTGAACAAGACCCGGATTCTCGCGTCGCCTGTGAAACCTTAGTCACCACAGGTATGGCCGTAATTGCCGGTGAAATCACAACCAAAGGCTATGCTGACCTGCCAAACGTTGTGCGCGAAACCATTCGCAATGTGGGCTATAACAGCTCAGAAATGGGCTTTGACTGGCAAACCTGTGCCGTTCTCTCCTCTATTGACAAACAATCCCCTGACATTGCCCAAGGCGTCAACCGTGACAATCCTGAAAATCAAGGCGCAGGTGACCAAGGCATGATGTTTGGCTTTGCCTGTGACGAAACGCCCACCCTTATGCCGGCACCCATTTATTGGGCTCACCAGCTTTCCCTTCAACTCACTAAAGTGCGCAAAGACGGCGACGTGAGCTTTTTCCGCCCTGACGGAAAAACCCAAGTTTCCTTTGAATATGTTGACGGAAAGCCTGTGCGCATCAATAACGTGGTTGTTTCTACTCAGCATACCCCCGAAGCTTCTCAGGCAGATATTATTGAAGCTGTTAAAACAAAAGTCATTCGTCCAATCCTTGAACCCACAGGCTTTTTTAATGAAAAAGACTGCGAAATCTTTATCAACACCACAGGCCGCTTTGTTGTAGGTGGCCCCATGGGTGATTGTGGCCTTACAGGACGCAAAATCATCAACGACACCTACGGCGGTGCCGGCCACCACGGCGGCGGCGCATTTTCCGGTAAAGACCCCTCCAAGGTAGACCGCTCAGCAGCCTACATGGCCCGCTATGTGGCTAAAAACATCGTGGCAGCAGGCCTTGCCCCGCGCTGTGAAGTGCAAATCGCCTACTGTATCGGCGTGGCAGAACCTGTGTCTGTGCTGGTATCGTCCCTTGGTACCGGTGAACTTGGTGACGACGTCTTAACAAAGGCAGTGCGTGATGTTTTTGATCTGCGCCCCTATCATATCATCCGCAAACTTGACCTTTTGCGCCCCATTTACGGAAAGACCTCCTGTTACGGACACTTTGGACGCGAACTTCCCGAATTTACTTGGGAAATGAAAGACGCTGTTGCGGATCTTCGCACCGCTGCCAAGGTATAATAAGCTTTAACGCATTTGGCGACGATATGTTGCCAACGTACTATAGCTCAAAAGCGCACCAAGATACTCATATGTTTTGCATATGTTTAGCTTGGTGCGCTTTTGTAGTAATGCCACAAACAATCACGCCTTTAACAGGTTGTCAAAAAATACTATACGAACATTTTTATTAAAAGTATTTGAAACAAACTATTGGGGCATCCTGTTAAGGATGACGTTTCAAAGCCTGCGCACTACATAGGCATATAGGCCGTGTGGCGCGCTTGCTCCTATGCATATAGGACAAAACCTCACTATATCCAACCTGTTAGATAACGGTATACAGGTAGTATATCAAAAACACCGCAAAGCCGTACATGGCCTTGTGAATCTGGTTTGCTTGACCTGCACAAAGCTTAAGAACCAAATACGCCAATACGGCAAGGGCCAAGCCGCTTGCTATATTAAAGGTTAAAAGGGTCATGGCTATGGCTATAAACGCAGGTAGATATTCTGTTTTATCGTCATAGTTGATCTTGCGCATGGATGTTAGCATTTGAAATCCGATGTAGGCTAGCACAGGCCCTGTGGCTGCGCTTGGAATCATCAAGGCAACAGCTGTAAACAACAAGGTTATGGCAAAAAAGAATGCCGTGCATATGGCAGTTAAACCCGTTCTGCCGCCGGCTTCAACGCCGCTTGCGCTTTCCAAATACGTTGTCATGGTTGGCATGCAAAAAAGGCTTCCCGCAACAGAGGATACGGAATCCACCTTAAAACATTGCTCTATTTTGTCCATATTGCCGTTTTTATCTATCCAGCCGGCCCTATTGCCCACGCCAAGAATAGCCCCCATAAGGCTAAAAAAATCCGTCACAAAAAACACAAAGATCCATGGAACATATTCTGCCTTAAAAACACCTACAATATCAACGGCAAAGGCAACATCCGCCATACTTTTTGGCACATGAAACCACGTTTCAGGCACTTGAGTTAATCCCATGGGAATACCAAGTATGGTTGTAAGCAGTATGGCAATAATAATGCTTCCTTTGATTTTTCGCACTTCTAGGATCAAAATAAACAAAAAGCCCATACAAAAAAGCATGGCCTTAGGATCGGTAAGATCGCCAAAAACAAAGGTGTTGCTTTTGGCATTTGCCACAACAATACCACTGCTTTTTAAACCGATAAGTGCGATAAAAAGCCCAATCCCTGCACTTATGGATATTTTGATGCTGCCGGGGATGGCCTTTACCACAAGTTCTCGTAAACCTATGTAGGTGGTAAGAACAAACAGCACACCACTGACAAATATCGCGCCAAACACAACGTCAATGGGCATAACCCCCTGTGCAACCACTGTTCCGACGATGGCTACACTTGTCATACCCGGAGCCAAGGCAAAAGGACGATTGGCGTATAATCCCATGGCCACAGTGGATAGGCATACAAAAAAAACCAAGGCCGTTAACGAGGCACCTTTGTCAAGGCCAACATCAGCCAGCACATTTGGAACAACTGCTAGCACATAGGCCATGGTGGCAAAGGTTGTTAAACCTGCCAAACATTCTGTTTGGATGTCTGTATTGTTTGCACGCAGGTGAAAAAAGCGGTCTAGATACCGAAACAAGCTGGACATGCCCTCTCCTTAGCGTAAAATGAAGCAATATTCTTTCAAGGAGCACCACAATTACAAAGTATAACCTGTTACTATCGTTAATGAACATGTACCATCAATGAAAGTTTGTCAATCCTATGAACCACCACTTATAAACCCTCATTTCAAGCTTTCTGTCCGCAAAATTCTATAAACATCTACCATGCACTGCCCTATTTTGTCGTAGCCTTTTGGGCCTCTTTGGTATATCTTAAACCTACCTAGCTTATTATCTATACCCATCACTTATGGAGGTTTGTACATGAGCGTTGAAGTCACTTGGTATGGTCATGCTGCTGTGCAGGTTCGCAGTGGCGGAGTTTCTGTTGTTATTGATCCTTTTTTTAGCCATAACCCCACCTGCCCTGTTACTTACAAAGACATTGGTACCCCTGATGTGGTTTTGGTAACCCATGACCATGGCGACCATACAGGCGATGCCGTGGCCTTGTGTGTTGAAACAGGTGCTGTGTGTGGCTGCATTGTGGGAACAGCATCGCGCCTTATCGAGGCCGGCCTTCCTGCTGACCAAGTCCCTGCCGGCATAGGCTTTAATATTGGTGGCAGTATTGAAGTTAAAGGCGCGCGCATAACAATGGTGCAAGCCTTCCATTCCTCTGATTCCAGTGTCCCCGTGGGCTATGTGGTATCCATGCCTGACGGATTTACCTTTTATCATGCCGGAGATACGGGCATTTTTGGCGATATGGAGCTTATTGGGAGCCTTTATCCGCTCAACATGGCCTTTTTACCATGCGGTGGTTTTTTTACCATGGACAGCTACCAAGCAGCCCATGCCGCAAGGCTCCTTAATGTGCCTGTTCTTGCACCTATTCATTGGGGAACGTTTCCGGTTATTGAAAAAGACACCGATGCCTTGCGTGAGCATTTGACTTCTATTGCGCCCAACTGCCTTTTAGCTGAGCTTGTACCCGGGCAAACCTCGTTGTTTTAACCTGCTTATAGGGGGGCCCCTTTCAAAGATCAGGCTTTCAGCTTAACCGTGCAGTAGATTGGTCAGAACCTTGAAAACGTCCTCATGTAAAAGCATTTACACAGCAAAAAATGCATAAAGCATCAAGGCCTCACCTGTTTGACTTATAAAGCAAGAACCCTATACTGTGCTTGATGTGCTTTTTTGTAGTACAGCCTGATAATCCCTTCTTGTTTCGGAGCGTTTGTGACCACTGTCCCCTTACTTCAACGGCAACTATTGCGCGAGCTGTTTCATTTGTTCGTTTTGATCTTGTGCGTTCTACTCACGCTCATCTTGATCAGTCGTGCGGTGCAGATGCGTGATCTTTTTTTAGGGCTTGATTTGGGCCTTGTAGATACGGTCTTGCTTTTTTCATTCATGTCGCCAGTTTTTCTTATGCTCATCATTCCGGTGTCCTGCATGCTCAGTGCCTTTTTGACCATTTTGCGCATGAGCACCGACAGAGAGCTTGTGGCCCTTAAAGCAGGCGGCGTAAGTATTTATCAATTGTTGCCCATACCGTTATTGTTTAGTGTGCTTTGCATGGGGCTAACATTATGGGTTTCCATGCATTGGCTTGCTTGGGGCATGGGGCATTTTCGCGAAACCATCCTTGAGGTGGCCACAACAAGGGCCAGAATTGTTGTTCAACCAGGTGTCTTTAATACAGATTTTCCAAATGTTGTCCTTTATGCCCGTAAGGTAGACCCCGCGAGCGGCGAAATGCAGCAAGTCCTTGTAGACGATAAAAGCCAAGCTGAGCGCAAACTGGTCATTCTTGCGCCTGTGGGCCGAATTACCACAGACACAGAAAAAGGAGACCTAGTATTTCAATTAGAAAATGGGCAAATTTATTCCACAACAAAGCAAGCAAGCTCGTTACTACAATTCGATAATTACCAGGTACGCCTGCCTTTAACATCCATGCTCAAAAGCGTTGACCTTGGAGAAATTCGACCTAAAGAAATGTCGTGGAGTCGTTTGAACAGCTCGGAAGTGACAGAAAAACTTTTAAACAACAAAGAGTTTGCCAACAGCGTGAGTGTAGAGCTGCACAAACGCTGGGCCTACCCTATGGCCTGTATTGCTTTGACGCTGTTTGTGTTACCTTTGGCTGCTGCCTTTGAAGGGGTTCATCGCCAAACAGGTATTGCCATTGCGCTTGTCATGTTTTTTGTCTATTACGGGCTCATGTCCATGGGCATGAGCATGGGAGAAACAGGCACGCTGCCGCCCATTGTGGGCTTGTGGGCACCCAACATGCTTTTTTTGATTGCAGGAAGCATTGGTATTTATTTAACAGGGCGAGAACATGTTCCGCAATTTTCGCAAATGCTGAATCACTTTTTTCATACATTGCGTCGCTTACGTAAAAAGCAGGAAGAGTTAGCATGACTTTGCTTTTCCGCTACTTAGCCCGCAACAACGCACAGCTCCTACTGCCCACTTTGGCTTTGGGCATTGGTATTTATATTTTAACAGATCTTTTTGAACGCCTTGACAATTTCATTGAAGCAGATGTGCCCTTTCAAGTGGTGGCCATCTATTTTATTGTTAAAATTCCGCTGGTAATTTCCCAGCTTTTACCTGTTATTTTTTTGCTTTCTGCTGTTATTCAGCTTTGCCTTATGGACAGGAGCCGTGAGCTAACCGCGCTGCAAGCCGGCGGTATTTCGTTGGCTGTGGCAGCCAAAGCACTTATTATATGTGGGGCTTTTTGGGGTTGTGTGCAACTTGGCTTTTCTGAATGGATTGGTATTGCCGGGGAGCGCAAATCCTCAAACATCTGGCAAGAGGATGTCCGTAAAAAAAATCTAGCGGCCATTGTTCTACATAATGTTTGGTTTACCGAAGGAGATTGGGTTATCTCCATCGGAAGCTTAAACCCCAACTCCACAGGAAACAACCTTACAGGGTACAAGTTTTCTGAAGGATTACAAACACTTGATCAGATTGTGCAAGCGCCTACATTTACAGCAACACCCGGAAATTGGCAGTTGCGCAATGCAGAAATCCATACCCCAAGCACGTTTACGCGAGAAACTAAACCCTTACTTGAACTTCAACTTGCCCAAAACCCAGCCACCTTTAGGCTGGTACAAAACACAAAACCTCAACAGTTGCCTTTATGGCATCTTGGTGATACTATTGACAAATTACGTGCTGCCGGCTCAAATGTTGAAGCCTTGCGCACAGCGTGGCACATGAAATTATCCTACGCCTTTTCACTGGTGGTTATGGCCATGTTGGCTGTGGCGATTGTTTCATGGAGCAGCAATATCTATGTGGCGGCGGCCATGTCGCTGGTCTGTACATTTTTGTTTTATGCCCTATATACCATAGGCACAAGCCTTGGTGAGCTTGGCGCGTTGCCACCTTTTTTGGCAGCCTGGGGTGCAAATATTGTGGCAATGTTATGTGCTTCTGTGCGGCTTGCACCATTGTTTGTAACGTATTTTTCTAAACGAAATCGTGCTAATTTTTCATAACAATGAGGGATCCAAATGTCTAAAAAATTCTATTGGCTTAGCCTTGCCCTTTTGTGGGGCGCGCTCACCGTCCTTTTGCTAACTTGGGCTCAAGGCACTGCCAGCGCAGCACAATCACAAAACAACCAGGCTGTGCCGTCTGAAGCTGTAATGGACGCGCTAAAAACTCTTTTGCAAGAAAATCCGGAACTTGTGCTGGAGATTTTGCGCAAACACAGCGAAGAAGTACTGGACATTGCCCAGCAAGGAGCCAATCAACGTCGCCAAAAAGGCTTTCTTACCCAATGGAAGCAAGATTTAACCCAACCCAAAAAATATGACATTGTTGACCGTCCCATGCGCGGACCAAGCGATGCGCCTGTGACCATTGTGGCCTACTCTGATTTTACTTGCCCTTATTGCAAACAAGCTGCAGACACTATCAAAACCCTACTCAATACGCGTAATGGAAAAATCCGCTATGTTTTTAAAGGGTTTTCTTTTAACACAACAGGCACTGCTCGTAAGGCTAACGAATATTTTGCTGCGGCCGGCCTACAAAGCCCTGAAAAAGCGTGGGCTTTGTACGACCTTTTGTTTGCCCAAAATGAAGAGCTTATCCGCCAAGGAGAAACCTTTCTCAAACAAGCAGCCGCACAGGTTGGCCTTGACATGAAGCGCCTTGCCCAAGACATAGCAGGCCGTGTGGTCAAAGAACAGATTGAAGACGATGCGCAAGAAGCCGTTCGCCTTGGCATACAAGGGACTCCGTACTTCTTAGTTAACAATCTTGTTGTACGCGGTGCTTTGCCCATCGAACTTTTCAACACAGCCATCAATACGGCCCTTGCAAACAGTAAATAGCTTTAGTGAGAGAAGTTATGACCGTTGTCTTCTGTATTGACGATAACCCACATTACCTTATGCTGTTCAAGGTGGCGGTACGCTCGCTTTTGGCGCTGCATCCAAATGCAAGGATTGTCTGCGTGTATGCAGGGTCTGACGAAGCCCTTATGAAAGATGTTCGCCAAGAAGGTGCCGTACTTGCGCGCTATCAGCCCACATTAACCCCTGTTATCATTCCTCCTCAATTTCATAATTGTATTGGGGCTTTTTTAAAGCTGGAATTGGCCCTTATTCCGGAACTTGCTGACTGCCCTAAGATTATTTATTGTGACAGTGATGTTATGTTTATACGCTCAATGGACGAATTATGGCAACAGGAGCCAGTCTATATGAGCATGGCAAGAGAGGCCACCTCGCTTTTTTACCACGAATGTGAACGCATGGACTATACATGGAGAGGCAACACGTACATAGCCCCCATGCCTTTTCCCATTTATACTTTTAGCAGTGGCGTGGTTTTGTTCAACCTGAACAAGCTTCGCCGTCATGATTATATTCATAACTTCCTAGCTTTTTGCGCCCAAAACGTACACCGTATCGGCAATTTAGACCAATCCTTGCTCAACTATTTTTTTGGCAAACATATCCACAAACTTGACCCATGCTGGAACCGCCCCCCGTACCACCAAGACGCCCTAGATACAGGCCATGTAATCCACTTTCACGGTCCAAAACCGTGGAATGTCAAGGCGCCTGCCTCGTTTGAGTATCTGCGAATTGGTCAGTTTTGGGCAGCTCGCGACATTTGGCGCGACTGGCTTACTGCTGAGGAGCGCAGCCTTGTGGACACATGGGAGTAGGGCCGCTGATGCATGTTTTTGCCTCCTTTGAAAACGCCAAGCGCGAAATTTCTGCTCTGCCGTTATGTCAAGGATCTTGCGTATGCGTGGGCAACTTTGACGGCGTACACCTTGGACATCAAGCCCTCTTTGCTCTTGCCAAGCAACATGCGGCAGGACGCCCCGTCGTTGCCCTAACCTTTGATCCTCATCCTGCATGCGTAGTGACAAACGCGCTTTTACAGCAGCTTGTGGATACAGACACAAAAAGCCAACTTCTTGCCAAAGCCGGCGCAGATCATGTGGTTGTGCTGTCCTTCACCCCAGAAATGGCGGCCCTTAGCCCTGAGCAATTTGTGGAGTACGTCTTGGTTGATGCATTGCAAAGTCAAGTGCTTATTGCAGGCTACGATTTTACCCTTGGAAAAAACCAAGCAGGCACTCTAGACTATCTCCGTCAATTGGGGGAAAAGTGCGGGTTTTGTGTGCACAAGCTCCCCCCTTTTGTGCTGGATAATGCCGCAGTTAGCTCAACACGGATCCGCAAGGCCATCGAACAAGGCAAGGTTTTTGAGGCTGCTCGTCTGCTTGGACGTTACCATAGCGTTCGCGGCACGGTGCTGCACGGTCAAAAGCGCGGACAAGCTTTGCTAAACACACCTACAGCCAACCTTTCTGCGACAAAACTTCTGCTGCCAAAACCAGGTGTTTACGCAACCTTTTGCCGTATTATACCACAAGGCGCGCCTGCAAATATTGACAAAAAAACCTGTGCAGGTGAACAGGCTCCTGTTTTCAAAGCGGTGACAAATGTTGGCTACAATCCCACATTCAATCTTGGTTCGTTGTCTGTGGAAAGTCACCTTTTGGATTTTCAGGGTGATATATATGAGCATGGCCTTGAAGTTTTTTTTGTGCAACGCCTGCGTGACGAGCAACGGTTTGCCAACATTCAAGAGCTTATGGATCAAATCAAACAAGATACAGCATCAGCAAGGGCCCTATTGCAAACAGCACCTTTGACGCTATCAAGCCCACGCACGCCCTAACCCTTCGCGCCAACTTGCCAGCTTAACAAGCTCCTCACGCCAATGCATATAGCAGCTCCACATAGATTGCAAAATTATGTTTACAAAGATATAAACATGCTTTGCTGTTTGCTTGCAAGCTTGCATATTTTGAAGCTGTAGCCTTTGGCAAACGCCTCACTTTTTTTGCATAGCCAGACAATATGTAACAAGCCCATAAGGATGCACGCCAAATGACCGGAACCGATAATCTGTACCAACAAATCATGCGCGCGAGGAACAAGGTGTATCAGGTCAGTGGCCCAACGCCACTTGAAACCTACCGTTTGCCCTGCGGCGGCTCAATTTTGCTCAAACGTGAAGACATTTCCCCCATCCATGCCTACAAATGGCGCGGCGCCTTTAATATGATGGCTTCCCAACCGGAAGAAATCCTACGCGAAGGCGTGGTCACGGCCTCTGCCGGCAACCACGCTCAAGGAGTGGCCCTAGCTGCGTCACGCCTTGGCTGCAAAGCGCGTATTTATATGCCAACGTCTGTGGCCCGCATGAAGGTGAACGAAGTGGCTCGCATTGGCGGCGATAATGTGGAAATAATCCTTACAGGCGACACCTTTGATGATGCAAGGGCCGCCGCTGACATGGCTGTGGAAGAGTGCGGCATGCTTTACGTCCCCCCCTATGACGACCTTTTAGTCATGGCAGGGCAAGGTACGATTGGCGATGAAATCCTTATGCATGCTGAGTTGCCTGATGTTGTCTTTTTGCAAATAGGCGGAGGAGGCCTGGCAGCAGGGGTGGCCTGTGTGCTGAAAAACCATTCTCCCGATATTCATATTATTGGTGTTGAGGGAGTCGACCAAGCGTCCATGCAAATGGCTGTTCGTGCAGGAGAACCCGTCACCCTGCCCCATGTTGATGTGTTTTGCGATGGCACGGCTGTCAAACGCGCCGGCAGCACAACATTTAACTATTGCCGTGATTTTATTGATGAATACATGGTTGTTAGCAATGATGACGTGTGCGCAGCCATTCAGCGACTTTGGGAGCTTGCCCGAACCATGGCCGAACCTTCAGGCGCAATGGGAATGGCAGGCTTTATGAGAAGGCAAGCAGAATTTGCCGGAAAAAAAGTCGCTGTGATTCTGACAGGTGCCAACATGGACTTTACAAGGCTGTCTTGGATAGCAGGGCGTTCCGGCATTGGTATGGCCAGCAAGCGCTATTTTGAAATTGATATCCCCGAACATTCTGGGGCCATGCTCAATTTATTGTACCGCATAGGCGACCTTGATCTGAATATTGAAGACTTTTTATACGGCAAGGTGCATGCACAAGATGCGCGGCCTGTTTTTGGCTTTGCCGGAAGTGAAGCGCAATTGCTGGAACTTGAAAAGCGTTTAACAGAACATGCCTACACGTTCCATGATGTTTCGCATCGTGAAGATGTTGCCTTTCGTATTGTCAACTACAATGCGAACCTGTTTAAACGTCCCTTTGTGGCAATTTTAGAATTTCCTGAACGCCCGGGCGCACTTTTGGAATTTATGGCCAGCGCTGCCAAATGGAGCAGTATTTGTTACTTCAACTATGCCAACCGCGGCGAATTGGTGGGACGCGCCCTTATGGGCTTTGAATTTGACTCAGATGCTGATCGTGAGGCTTTTTTACAGTATTTAGATGCAGAAGGCCCCCATTACCACCCTGTAAACCTAGACGCTTTGCAGCGTAGCTAATCTATACTGAAAAACTTTGAAGGCAACGTGCCTTTCTAAAAAAGGCGTTTCCACGCCTTTTTCGAGAGTCCTGCACAATTATTTTTTAAATTTATTTTTGTGCTTTTGTGCTAAATTTTCATG